>JAMDEN010000050.1 GCA_023487035.1 Actinomycetota bacterium | reverse complement strand
CCAGTAACAATAATAATAGCAATAAATCAGATAATGCAAATAAGGAAAATAATAGTCCTGATTTGTTAAAAGATATATCAGATGTATTAAAAAATACAATTAACATTGTACCTCCAAAAATATTAATTGAAGTTATTGAAGGGCCGGTAGTTCTTGAAGATAATTCTATTTGTTATTATAGGATAAAAACAAAAGTAAGCGGGAAACCTGCTCCGCAGATTTATTTTAGTAAGGATGACAGCAATGGAGCATGGGGAAAAGATATTTCTCAAGTTAATCTTTTACCTGGAGAAAATTATCAACTGACTATAAAGGCAACTAATTCTTCGGGTCAGGCTAATGCTTCTATTGATCTTTCCTGGGAAGGATATAATATCAATAAAAGTTCAACTATTATAACTGTTGATGAAGTTAACCCTGATAATTATTTAATTGAAGTTTCCTTAAATGAACAAAAAGTAAGAGTTTTTTATAAAAATGAATTAATAAAAGAAATGGTGTGTTCAAGCGGAGATGCATTGTCTCAAACCCCTAAGGGAACTTTTAAAACAAGTGATAAAATAAAATATTCATGGCTTCCAGAATATAATGCAGGTGCTTATTATTTTGTAAGGTTCTTTGGACCATATTTATTTCATAGTACTCCTGTAGATAAAGATGGGAAGATAATTGAATCTGAACAAATAAATTTAGGAAGACCTGTCAGTCATGGATGTGTAAGACTTGATATAAATGATGCAAAATGGCTATATGAATTTGTACCTTCAGGTACAACAGTAAAAATATATTAAAAATTAATTTTAATAAAAAAATTAATTTTATTTTTATTTTAATTCTTAATTTTATTTTTTACTTTTATTAATTTTTTATTTACATATTTTTTATATTATTTATTTTGCCAGAAAAAAATACTAAAAATAAAAAAACTTTACTAAATTTACTGTTAACAAATAAGAACATAACTTCAGAAAAAATTGCCAAAGCATATATTTTAGCAGGAGAGGTTACTGTAGATGGAGCAATAGTTAATAAACCTGGTACACTGGTAAGTATCAATTCAGTAATTAATATAAAAGAAAAAAATTTATATGTTTCACGAGGAGCAATTAAGCTTGCTGAGGCAGTTCAAGATTTTAATATAAATTTTTATGGAAAAACAGGTATTGATTTTGGAGCTTCTACAGGTGGATTTACTGATTTTATGATAAAAAATGGGGCGCAAAAGGTTATAGCGGTAGATGTAGGATATGGTCAATTTGCCTGGGAATTAAGAAATAATAAAAATATTGTTTTATTTGAAAGAACAAATTTAAGAAATCTTGAACCTGAAATGCTGCCTTTTATACCTGATTTTGCTGTGGCTGATTTATCTTTTATTTCAATAAGAAAAATTTTTTATAAATTTTATCAATTAACAAGTTTAAATGCAGAATTTCTTTTATTAATTAAACCTCAATTTGAACTGGAGAAAGAATTAGTTGAAAGTAAAGGTGTTATTAAAAATATTAATTTACATATAAAAGTCTTAAGTGATGTGATTAATTTTTTTAATGAATATAAAGGTATAGATATATCAGGAATAAATTTTTCAAAAATAAAAGGAATAAAAGGCAATATTGAATATTGGATTTATTTAAAAAAAATAAGTGATAGTATTAAAGAAAAAAAATATATAAATTATGATAAAATAATTGAAGAAGTAGCATTAAAATCACATGAATATTTTTTATAAAAACCTGATTAATTTTATAAAAAAATGAAATCAATTGGATTAATTTCAAACAATGAAAATTCAAGAGCAATTAATATTGCAAAAGATATTTATGATTATTTGCATTTAAAAAAAATAAAAATATTTTTACTTGAAAGCGATGAACTTCCAAAAAAACATAATCTTCCATGGGTTAGTGAAGAAGAATTTAAAAAAAATATTGAAGCTTTGATTTCTGTCGGAGGAGATGGAACATTTTTAAGAGCAGCAAGACATACATTTAAAAATAGTATTCCTATAATGGGTGTAAATGCAGGAAAACTTGGCTTTCTTTCAGAAATAAATATATCAGATATGTATGATTCTCTGGATAAAATAATAAATAATAATTTTGAAATTGAAAAAAGAATGCTTATCTCAGGAATGCTTTATAGAGATAAAAAGCTAGTCGATAAAAATAATTGTCCTTATTTGGCACTAAATGATTTTGTAATAACAAAGTCTCTTCTTGAAAAAATAATTGAAATAAAAATAATAATAAATGGTGTTTCTATTTTAAGTTATGGTGCTGATGGAATCATTATATCCACTCCTACTGGTTCTACTGCATATTCTTTATCTGCAGGTGGACCTGTAGTTGAACCAAGAAATGAATCTATTGTAATAACCCCTATATGTGCTCATACATTGTTTAGTAGAAGTCTTGTCATTAGTCCCGATAATCAGATTGAAATACAAATAAATTCAGGAAGAACTAAAGTTAATTTAAATATTGATGGCAAAAAAACAGATTTTGAAGTATTGGATGGAGATATTTTTAAAGTAGGAAAATCTGAGTATAAATTAAATTTAATTACTTTTAATAAAAATATATTTTTTAAAATATTTAAAGAAAAACTGATAGGCAAAGATTAAAAAATAAAAATTTTAATTATTATTTTCTCTTTATAATGCTTAAGGAACTTCAAGTAAAAAATTTTGCAATTATAGATGATGTTAAAATAAAATTTAGCAATGGCCTTAACATCCTTACTGGAGAAACCGGTGCTGGAAAAACATTAATTATTGAAGCAATAAATCTTCTTATTGGTGAAAGAGCAGATTCAAGTTTAATTAGAGAAAATGAAGAAAGTCTTCTGGTACAGGGGTTTTTTGACTTTTCAAATAATGTACAGGTTAAAGAATTTCTCTTAAAAGAGGGTTTTATTGAATCTTCAGATATTGCTGATGATATTGCAATAAGTCGTGAATTAAACAGGAATGGCAGAAACAGGGCATTTATTAATGGGATTTTTACACAGTCAAATAATTTAAAAATATTAGGAAAACTTTTTATAGACATTCATGGTCAGCATGATCATCAGTATCTTCTGGAGCAAAAAACGCATATAAATATTATAGACAGACTTGGAAAATTAAAGCTGCTGGAACTTAAAAATGAGTATAATATCGAACTTGAAAACTATTTGAAAGAAAAAAAACAAATTGAGGAATTAAAACAACTGCAAATAAAGAAAACTCAAAAACTTGAAGATTTAAAATTTCGCTTAAAAGAAATTGAAGAATTAAATTTAAAAGAAAATGAAGATGAAATTCTTGAAAATGAAAAAAACATTTTAAAAAATTCAGAAAAAATTTTTCAATATTCAACGGAATGTTTGAAATTATTAAATGAAGACGGGAACCAGGGTATTTCATTAATAGATAGCTCTGAACTGCTTTTAAAAAATTTAAAGGAATTAATGATAATTGATAAAAACTTAAATAAATTTATTGAAGAACTTTCCGGATTTGAAGCGTCACTAAATGAATTAAATCATTATTTAAACAGTTATATTATTGATTTTGAATTCAGTCCTCAAAAACTTGAATCTATTCAGGAAAGAATTTTTGCAATTAATGAACTTAAGAAGAAATATAATATGCAAATACCTGAATTATTGGATTATGTAAATAAATTAAAAGAAGAAATTATAAATTTTGAAGAAATAGACAACACAATAGACTTAAAATTAAAAAATTTTCAGAGCATTAAAAATAATGTTCTTGAAAAAGCTTTAAAATTATCAGAATATCGAAAAGAAATTATTAAAAACTTTGAATCACAAATAAAAAAAGAACTTGCTGATTTAAATTTTAAATCAGTTAAATTTGAAATTGACAAATATTATATAAGTGGAGATGATGCAATATTAAACGGAGAAGGTATTAAATTTACGAAAAATGGTATAGATGATTTGGAATTTTTAATCTCTTTAAACCCTGGAGAAAGTTTAAAAAGCTTAATTAAAGTTGTATCAGGGGGAGAAATATCCAGAATTATGCTTGCATTAAAGAGTATAATTAGCAAGGTTGATAATATAGATATTATGGTTTTTGATGAAATTGATACTGGTATTGGTGGTGAAACAGCTGTAATTGTAGGAGAAAAACTATATAAAATTTCTGAAAATAAACAGGTTATTTGTATAACACATCTTGCACAAATTGCAAGTTTTGCAGACAATCATTTATTTATTAATAAATATATTGAAAAAAATAAAACAAAGATTAATATAAACATTTTAAATAAACAAGAAAAAATACAGGAAATTTCACGTATGATTAGTGGAAGAAAAAACAGTGACATTTCTTTAAAGCATGCTGAAGAGTTAATTAATCAAAGTATAAATATTAAAACTAATTTAAGGGAGGCTAATTAAATTTTGGATACAAAATTTATATTTGTAACAGGTGGAGTTTTATCTTCTCTTGGCAAAGGTATTTGTGCAGCTTCCTTGGGAAGGCTACTAAAAGCAAGAGGACTAAATGTAACTATACAGAAATTTGATCCTTATATTAACATTGACCCTGGCACAATGAATCCTTTTCAGCATGGGGAAGTTTTTGTAACTTTCAGCATGGGGAAGTTTTTGTAACTGACGATGGTGGTGAGACAGATCTGGATTTAGGGCATTATGAAAGATTTATTGATGAAAATCTTTCAAAATATAATAATTTTACTTCAGGAAAAATTTATAAAACTGTTATAGATAATGAAAGACGCGGTGATTATCTTGGAAATACTGTTCAGGTTATACCTCATGTAACAGATGAGATAAAAAACAGCATTAAAAAAACTCTTACAGCTAAAAAGTCAGACGTTGTAATTACGGAAATAGGTGGAACAGTTGGAGATATTGAAAGCCTTCCTTTTTTAGAAGCAATCAGGCAGTTTAAGAAAGATATAGGAAAAGAAAATGTATTATATATACATGTAACTTATGTACCATATTTAAAAACAAGTGATGAATTAAAAACAAAACCTACTCAACATAGTGTAAAAGAATTAAGAAGTATAGGAATTCAACCAGATATTATTATTTGCAGAAGCGAAGTTCCAATAAATGATGGAATTAAAAGTAAAATAAGTTTGTTTTGTGATATAGAAAAAGAAGCAATAATTAATTCGATTGATGCGAAGCATTTATATGAAGTACCATTAAATTTAAGAAAAGAAGGTCTTGATAAAATTGTCATATCAATGCTTGATTTGAAATGTAAAGATGCTGATTTAGCAACATGGGAGAAGATAGTAGAAACTCTTCATAATTTAAAAGGAAAAGTTACCATTGGAATTGTAGGTAAATATACAGATTTAAAAGATGCATATATTAGCATTGTTGAATCCTTAAATCACGGGGGTTATTTTCATAATACAAATGTTGAAATAAAATGGATTAATTCTGAAGATCTTGATGATAATTTTAATGGTGGGGAATTATTTGCAAATGTAAATGGAATTCTTGTACCCGGTGGTTTTGGCATTAGAGGTATAAATGGAAAAGTAAATGCAATAAAATATGCAAGAGAAAATAAAATACCATTTCTTGGTATATGTCTTGGTATGCAATGTGCAGTTATTGAATTTTCAAGAAATGTAATCGGTCTTAAGGATGCTAACAGTTCTGAATTTGATCCTCAAACAAAAAATCCTGTAATAGATTTGATGCTGGAGCAGCAGCAAATTAATGATAAAGGCGGTACTATGAGGCTTGGCAGATATCCATGTATATTAAAAGAAAATTCTAAAGCATATGCTGCGTATGGAGAAAATCTAATATATGAAAGGCACAGACATAGATTTGAATTAAATAATTATTACCGCGATATTCTTGAGAAAAATGGAATGATTATTTCCGGAATTTATCCGGATAAAGACCTTGTTGAAATTATTGAGTTAAAAAATCATCCATGGTTTATTGGTGTTCAATTTCATCCTGAATTTAAATCACGTCCTGACAGACCTCATCCATTGTTTAGAGACTTTATAGCAGCTTCAATAAAAAATGGAGCATTATTTTAAATTTATTGTTCTTATTGTTTCTTTTATTTAAATATTACTTAATTTTATTTATTAAAAAGTAAAATTTATTTATAGATAATTAAATAATGATTAACTGGTACAAAAAATTGTTAATTTCAATTGGCACTATTACTATAATGATAGTTATCATATTTACTCCATTATTATTTTATGTATTTAATTTAAATTATTATTTAAGCCTTTATGAAAAAAACGGAGTATATGAATCTATAGACAGACAGGATGCAATAAAATTAACCGGAGAATTAATTAATTTTTTAAAAAATAAAGAAGATTTTAAACCATTTATTTTAAAAAACAATCTTCCTTTTTTTACATCTGATGAAATAAGCCATCTTGGTGATGTGCGTAATTTATTTAATAAAATATTTTTAGCTTATTATATTTCTTCAGGCTTATCTGTGTTTTTTATAGCTGCTTTATTTGAACGAAAAATTAAAAATTATTTAAAAAATATCTCATTATTATTAATATTGCCTTCAACATTAATTATATTATTTCTGATTTTACTTTATTTTTTCGGACAAAATTTTTTGTCATTGTTTGATAAGTTCCATACAATATTTTTTCCTCAAGGAAACTATGCTTTTCCTGAAAGTTCGACTTTAATAACTTTACTGCCATTAAACTTTTTTTATGATTTTTTTACAAGACTTGTTATATCTTCATTAATATTTGCTGTTATTTTAATTATTTCTGGAATTATTATTTTACTAATCTCAAAGAAAGTTTTTAAAAATAAATTACAGGATGGTTATTTTGAAAGAATATAAATACGAATTAAACACTGACAAACTTTTAAAAAGTTTTTTTAAAATAATTAAGATAAAAAGTATTTCAAAAAATGAAAAAAAACTTTTTTTATATGTTAAAAGAGAACTTGAAAATTTAAATTTAAAGGTTTTTGAAGATGATAGTGCTCATAAATTTGGTGGTAATACAGGAAATCTTATAGCAATATATACACCTGAAATTATTAAAGACAATCCACCAATTTTTTTATGTGCTCATCTTGATACAGTTTTTCATGAAAAAATTATTGAACCTGAAATAGTTAACGGAAAGATCATAAATAAAAATAAAAACGAAATACTTGGGGCTGATGACAAAGCTGCAATTGCAGCGATCTTAGAAGCATTAAAATTTTTAATTAAAAATAATATTTCTACAGGAATAATATATATAATTTTTACCGTGGGTGAAGAACTTGCTTTATTTGGTTCAAGATATCTTGATATGAGTATTATTGATGCACAATATGGTTTTGTTTTTGATGCAGATGAAGATGTTGGCACAATAATAAATAAAGCTCCTTTTCATAATAGAATAAATATTAAGATAAAAGGGAAAGCATCTCATGCTGGAGTTTCTCCAGAAAAAGGTATTAATTCCATAAAATCTGCTGCTATGGCTATATCTAATATAAATACCGGCAGGATAGATGAAGAAACAACATGTAATATCGGAGTTATTAAAGGGGGAGTTGAAACAAATATTGTTCCTGAAGTTACAGAAGTTTTTGCAGAAGCAAGGAGTATGAGTATTGTTAAATTAAATAAAATTACAAATGAGATAATTAATGAGTTTAAAAAAGCATCTCAAATTACTGGAACTCAATTGGAATATCAGGTAATAAGAGAATATGATGGCTATGAAATTTATAAAGATAGTGTTACAGTAAAAATAGCAAAATATGCTTTAAAAAAAATAGGAATTAATCCTGTCATAAAATCTACTGGCGGGGGAAGTGATACAAATAATTTTAATTCAAAAGGTAAATTAGCAGTTAATTTAAGTTGCGGGATTGAAAATTGTCATTCTAATGACGAATATATAAAAATTAAGGAACTTGATAAACTTGTAAAATTAATAATTGAAATATGCAGATTTAATAAAGAGGAAATATGACTTGTGAATTTGAAGAAAAATTACTTAATTCAAAAAAAGTTTTTGATGGAAAAATAATTAAATTATTTTTTGATAACGTAATACTTCCAAATAATAAAATTGCAACCAGAGAAAAAGTCTGGCATCCAGGTGCTGTTGCTATTGTTCCTTTAACAGTTGAAAATGATATAATTTTAATAAAACAATACAGATATCCGGTTGGAGAAACACTGGTAGAAATACCTGCAGGAAAATTAGATAAAAATGAAATTCCAATAGATTGTGCAAGAAGAGAACTTCAGGAAGAAGTTGGCGCAGTTGGGGGCAATCTTGTTCATTTAACATCATTTTATACAACTCCAGGTTTTTCAAATGAATATTTGCATCTTTTTCTTGCAATTAATTTTGAAAAAAAACAAAATAATCCGGATGAAGATGAGTTTTTACAAATAATAAAAATTCCAATTAAAAGTAGTGTAGATTGGATTTTTGAAGGTAAAATAAAAGATGCAAAAAGTATAATAGGAATATTACTGACAAATGAATATATAAAAAATAATTATTACGATCTGAAAAATAATTTTGGAAAATAATATTTTTGATAATAAAAATAAAAATATTAAAAATACACAAAGCAACCAGAATAGTAAAAATATTGAAGATGATAAATTTTCTGAAATAGATTTAAAAATAAAAAATTTTTTTGATTTTTTAAGATTTGAAAAACATCTTTCAATAAATACTCTGGATTCTTACAAAAGAGATATTTTAATTTTTAAACAATTTCTTCAGCAAAAAAACATTAAAAACTTTATGCACTTAAGCCATGAAGAAATATTAATATTTTTAGAAGATTTATTTAAAAATTATTCTGAAGCTTCTATATCCCGACTTCTTTCTTCTATCAGAACATTTTACAAGTATCTTTTAAGAGAAAATATTTATATTAAAAATCCATTTATTGAAATTAAAAATCCTAAAAGGCCAAGGAATTTAATTGAGATTCTTAATGAAAGTGAGGTTAAGAATTTTCTTGAGAAATTACCATCTTCAAACAAACTTGAATTAAGGGATAAGGCAATGTTTGAGCTGCTTTATTCTTCAGGATTAAGAGTAAGCGAACTAATAAACTTAAAATTAAGTGACATTGATTATGAAGAAAAATTAATCAGATGTATTGGAAAAGGAAATAAGGAAAGAATAATACCTGTAAGTGATACTTCCATGCATTTTTTAATAGCATATATAAAAACAGCAAGATTTAAAATTCAAAGTAAAAAAAGTTTAAAATCAAATGAGTTTGTTTTTTTAAATAAAAATGGTAGTAAATTAACAAGACAAGGTTTTTGGAAAATTTTAAAAAAATATGAAAAAAAATTTAATTTAAACAAAAATATTTATCCTCATTTGTTTAGACATAGCTATGCCACACATATGCTTGAAAGAGGAGCGGACTTAAGAGTTGTTCAGGAACTTTTAGGTCACAGCAGTATATCAACTACAGAAATTTACACGAATATAAACAAAAAATTTATTAAAGACACTTATTTTAAATATCATCCTGAAAATAAAGATAATAATGAGAATAAATAAATAATGAATAATACAAATAATATAATATAATCAATAATCAAAAAATAATAATAAATAATATAAATGTTTAACAATTTATGTTCTATGCCGGGTTTTATTTTTTTATAAAAGATTATTTTTTTATAAGATTTTTAAATATGGATTTTTATTAAAATAATTATTAATTTTATTAATCAGTTCCTGGTAAATAATTGATTAATTGGGCCAAATTTAGAAAATTTTAAGCTTAATTTAAACAAATAGCTTGCTAAAACTTGAATTATTCATCAGGAACTGATTAATGAATTTCAAATTTTAGTTAAAAATTTGTATAATTCTTAAAATTATTGTATTGTTTATATTTTTAAAATATTAATATTTTAATAAATTATAAGTTTAATAAATTATAAAAATTATTTTAATTATGACAGGTAATATTTTTTCAGAATTTAAAGATTTCATTTTACAGCTTATTATTGCAGTTCCCGGTATTTATGTTGCTGTAGTTTTTCATGAAGTCATGCATGGTTACATAGCTATGAAAAATGGAGATTATACTGCAAAAAGTCTTGGAAGGTTGACTTTAAACCCTTTAAAACATATCGATATTTTTGGAAGTATAATTATGCCTGTTCTTCTTTTACTTTTAAGGTCAAACATTATTTTTGCTTATGCTAAACCTGTCCCGATTAATCCAACTTATTTTAGAAATTTCAGAAAGGGTTTAAGAAACACTTCACTTGCCGGTCCGGGGACAAATCTTGTTTTATCTTTCATAATAGGGTCTTTATATGGATTTATTCTTTTTATAATTTCTATTATTTCAAAAAGAACTCCAGTTGAATTGCTTAATGAAGGTTTAAGTTTTGCTTTAATTGGAACTTCACAAATTACTTCTTTTGGAATTATTAGTGCTATTTTTGTTAACGCAATAAGAATTAATATATTTCTTGCATTATTTAATTTTATCCCGATCCCGCCTC
>JAMDEN010000122.1 GCA_023487035.1 Actinomycetota bacterium | reverse complement strand
TTTAAAAAAGGTGGTTTTTTACATTTATGTTCAGGAAGCCTGATTTCTCCGACTATTTCTTTCTTATGCAGCAATTCCAGACTTGCAAGTATAAGCGATATTTCTTTATAGGAATTATCCTTAATATTGAATACCAAATCATTAAATTTTGAGAAATCGTTATATGGGTTAATATATAATACCAGCATATTAGCTTCTTATATCTATAATATTATTAATAATTTGATAACTTTAGGATTTGAAAAAATAATAATTATCAGTATTCACAATGACAATGATTTGGCAATTAAATTAGCATTAACAAATATTTTTGAAGAAACCAATATGCCGGTATTATATATTAACCCATATAACGATTTCTCAAAATTTAATGATTTGGTATTCAATATTAAGGATAATTCCTATAAAGAAATATCGCTTATACTTGCAAGTCTGGAATTGCTGCATAAGAAAGAAATAGTCGGAGAAATCAGGCTTCCTGAACATAAATGTAAAAAACCACCTTTTTTAAAGAATTTATTGGATATAGGTTATATCAAATATGAATATATAAATGAGATGGAGCATATCAATCCGGAGAAGAAAGCATCCGCCGAAGAAGGAAAGAAATACATGAATATGGTCGTAGATGAAATAATAAGCAAAATTGATTATTTAGAAGAGCATATAAATTTTTTAAAAAAGAGAAAAAAATGAATTATAAAAAAAATCCCCGTGAACAATTTTTATATGAAATTTCCAAATTACATTATATAGATAAAATCAGTCAAAAAGAACTGGCTTCAATTTATAAAGTATCAACAGCCACCATATCAAGAACTCTGCAGGAAGCCGAAGATCTTGAGATAGTAAGTATAAAAGTTAATGATATCTTAGGCACAAAAATAAGATTAGAAAGGGATCTGGAAAGTAAATATAATTTAAAAAAAGCAATAATCTCTTTTGTTCCTTACAATGATGAAAATTTAATTAAAAATATTATAGGAAAAAGCGCCGCATCTTTTATAAACGAAATAGTACAGGATAATATGACCATTGGGATAGCATGGGGCTCTTCGCTATATGAGATGGTTAAGTTCTTAAAATCAAAACCTCTAAATAATTTAAGGGTTGTGGATCTCATAGGAAGTGTCGGAAAATTATTTTCCGATATCAATGCTTCAGAGTTAGCAAGAAAATTTGCACAAAATTTTAATGCCAAAAATTATTTTTTGAATTCACTGGCTATGGTTCAAAACAAAGAGACAAAAGAATATTTACTGAAGGAAAAAGAAATAAGAGATGTTTTAGATATGGTAAAAGAACTGGACATGGCGATTATAAGCATAGGGACTGTTAGTTTTGATTCCACTATTGTCAGAGATTTAAAAATTGATAAAGATACTTTAGAAAATATTAAATCAAAAGGAGCACTTGGTGATATCTGTTTTAGATTTTTTGATAAAAATGGTAACAAGGTGGATACTGACTTTGATAACAGGATTGTCGGAATAGATTTAGAGGATTTTAAAAAAGTTAAAATAAAAGTTTGTATTTCCGGTGGATTATCAAAACTGGAAGCTGTTGAGGCAGCTGCAAAAAATAAATTAGTGGATATTTTAATAACAGATAGTCTGGTTTCTGAAAGTTTATTAAATAAATAAGAGTAATCTAATCAAAAATTAATGCAATAAAAAAATGAGTTTATTAGGAATAGATATAGGAACAACCGGGTGTAAGGTAATAGCATTTAACAAGTATGCTGAAATCTTATCATATGAGTATTTCGGATATCCTTTAATTCATCCAAATGAAGGATGGATGGAATTAGATGCAGAGTATATTTGGATAAAAATCAAGGAATCAATTTCAAAAATTAATTATAAGATTAAAAAGGACAATATAAAAGCTTTTAGTGTGTCCTGCCAGGGCGAAGCTGTTATTCCCGTGGATAGATTCGGCAACAGTTTATATAATGCTATAGTTACTTTCGATTCAAGGACTTATGACCAATATAAATTTTGGTTGAAAAACTTAGGTAAAAAAGAAATATTTAAAATAACAGGTATGCCATTACATCCTATGTATAGTATCAATAAAATAATGTGGATTAAGAAAAATTTTAAAGATATTTTTAAAAAAACATATAAATTTTTATGTTTCGAAGATTATATTTATATGAAATTTGGATTAAAACCGACAATAGATTATTCTCTTGCAGCAAGAACCATGGCTTTTGATGTAATAAAAAAAGATTGGTCGGAAAAAATGTTGAATAAAGCAAAAATACCAAGGGAATATTTATCCGATACCAAGCTTTCAGGAGAAATTGTTGGTGAAATAAATCCGGCAATTGCTAAAGAAATTGGATTTAAAAATAATGTAATTGGAGTAACCGGGGGCCACGATCAGGCATGCGGTGCTTTTGGGTCAGGGATAATCGAAGAAGGGACCGCAATGCATGCCGCAGGTACATCAGATGTGATAACTGCTGTTTTTAACCAGGCTAATTTAAACCAGGATATGCTTAAAAATAATTATCCATGTTATCCATATGTAGTCAAAGAAAAATATATGACAATATCTTTTAATCTTACAGGGGGACTTCTTTTGAAATGGTACAGGGATAATTTTTGCTATGAAGAAAAAATTATATCAGAAAATAGTAATCGAAATACATATGATCTGATAATTGATAAGATGCATCAGGAACCGGTAAATATATTTATATTACCTCACTTAGTTGGAAGTGGTACTCCATATCTTGACCCTTATTCTAAAGGTATAATCTTAGGGCTTGATCTGGAAACTAATAAACCCAAGCTGTCAAGAGCAATTTTGGAAAGTAATGCGTATGATCTTAAATTCAATCTGGACAAACTTGAAAAGTCAGGAATCAACATAGAAAAAATTGTAGCTATTGGTGGAGGGGCTAAATCACCGGAATGGTTAAAAATAAAATCTGACGTGTTAGGTAAGAAGATTGTAACTTTAAATAATAAAGAAGCAGCAAGCATGGGCGCAGCGCTGCTTGCCGGTATAGCAACCGGAGAATATTCCTCATATGAAGACGCAATATCCAATACTTTAAGGGAAGAAGAGTTATTTATCCCTAACAGGAATAATCATAAGTCATACAAGGATAGATATTTGATTTATAAAGATATATATAAAAATACTTATAAATTACTGCATAGGATAAATAAGTTGAAGTAATCATTTTTCTATAGAAGGACCTAAAAGCAAATAGGCGAATATTGTTTAATAATCTAAAAAAAGTAAATAAGACCCGGGGTTTAAAATGGCGGCAAAAAAATTAGGGATTGGAATTATTGGTTGTGGAAAGGCTGGCAAATATCATGCAAATTGGTATTCTAAAAATCCAAATTGTATTATCAGGGGTTTCTATAACCGCACACCGGGGAAAGCTGAGGAATTGTCTAAAAAATATAATGCCAAAACTTATAAAGAATGGGAAGAGCTGGCAAAAGATCCTGAAATAAATGTAATTAGTATATGCACTCCCGTGAACCAGCATAAAGAACAGGCTGCTTTGTCGTTAAACTTAAAAAAACATGTTTTATGTGAAAAACCAATGGCAGTCAGCAGCAAAGAATGCGAATTAATGGTTAATTTAGCAAATGAAAATAAAGTAAATTTAGGTGTTTTTTTTAACATGAGATTTAATCCTGTAATCGATGCTGTAAATAATAATATAAATAAGATTGGAAAGATTATAAGTGTTGATATGAGTTTTGTATTTGATAGGGAAAAGCTTGGTTGGAGAGGTGAGCAGGGTATGGGTACCGGGGCATTAATGGAACTGGGAACCCATGCAATTGATCTGGCCATATACTGGCTGGGAGATATTGAAAGGGTTCATTCAGAGATTGGCAGATTTAAAAAGAATAGTTATTGCGACGATCATGTTTTTTTAATTTGTAAATTTAATAATGGGGCTATTGGCAAATTTTATATGAGTTATAACGACCCAAGTTTTTATGATGAGCAGGTAGAAGGACTATTTGGCCAGATATTAGGAGAAGAAGGAAAAATTTGTTTTCTTTTAAACTCTTATGATCCCTTAAAAAACAGAGTATTTATCATTAAAAACAATCAAAAAGAAGAAATTGATATAATAGGTTCTAAAGAATATGATGAGATATATCCTGGTCATATGGATAGTTTTGGAAAATTAATTGATGGTTTTATAAAATCCATCCTGGAAAATAAAAGTTTTATACCTTCCGGTGAAGATGGGGCTAAAACAATCAAAATTGTAGAAGATGCCTTTAAAAATTCTTAAATAGGAGGCTGGCGTTGAAAGCATTATTATTTACAGATAATGGAAAATCAAGTATAGCTGATTTAAAAAAACCAGCTATAAATGATTTTGAGTTGTTGGTTCAGGTAAAAGCATGTGCCATTTGCGGCACAGATATTAAGCTTGATAGAGGTTCGGGTACAAAATTAACAAAACATGGTATAAAAAATATGATTTTTCCCAGGATTACCGGTCATGAGATTTCAGGAATTATAGAAGATAAAGGGAAACAGGTTAAGGACTTTGAGATTGGTGAGAGAGTAAATATTACTCCGGTCATACCATGTATGAAATGTAGTTATTGTAAAATAGGCCGTTTAGAAATGTGTGATAATAAGGTTATTTTTGGATTTGATATTGATGGTGGATTTGCTGAATACATAAGGATTCCGGAAATTGCCATAAAAGCCGGCTGTATTAATAAAATTACATCTAAATTAAGTTTTGAAGAAGCTACTTTTGTTGAACCTTTAGCAGTTGTATTAAATAGCCAGGAAAGATCTAAAGTAAAAACAGGAGATTCAATTTTAATAATAGGTGCCGGTCCTATTGGTATTCTGCAGGTCCAAATTGCACAATATAATAAAGCTTCAAAAATAATTGTATCTGAAATTTTCGAAGAAAGATTGAAATTCGCTAAAAATTTTAATCCTGATGCTCTAATTAACAGTAAAAATGATAATATTATTGATGCAGTTTTTAATTTAACTAAAGGTGATGGCGTAGATGTGGTTATGATTTGCGCATCCGATAAGAATATGTTTGCCCAGTCTTTAAAAATTACTAAAAAACTTGGCAGGATAAACTATTTTGCCGGTCTGCCAAAAGATGATTCAATGATTTCACTGGATGCTAATTTAATACATTACAATGAATTGGAGATAACCGGAACCAGCGATTCTACACCGCATCAGAGTAGAAAAGCGATAGAATTGCTAAATAGTGGTAAAGTTAAGGTCAATAATTTGATAACTCATAAATATTCTCTGGAGAAGTATTTCGAAGGTCTTGAAATGGCTAAGTCCGGAAAAGCAATGAAAGTTGTTATAAATATTTAATTTTTTATTAAATAATGACTTTTATATAAAAGATATTTCTTAGATAATCAATATTTCATCAAAAATATTTTAAAATTATTTTAAAAAGCATAAAAATCTAGAAGGAAAATAATATGCAAATAACAGCATTACAATGCAGCGGTCCATATAAATTAGAACTTATTCAATTTCAAAAACCTGAACCTGCAGATGACTCTGCTCTTTTAAAAATTAAAACATGCGGTATCTGTGGCACGGATATTCATGGAATTGAGGGTAAAAGAACACTTAAATATCCTTTTATTCCAGGACATGAGATAGTTGCCACTATTGATTCATTTGGAAAAGATGCAGGTAAATTTATTAAATACATAAACGGTTCTGAGTTGAAAGTTGGTGACAGAGTAACTGTAAATCCAAGGATTGTTTGTGGAAGATGTTATTATTGTATCAATTTTCCGATGGACCAGGAAATGTGCATAAATTCTAAAACAGCCACGTCTATCGGAAGCGGAGATTATCCACACTTATTTGGCGGATGGGCAGAGTATATGTATTTATTACCTGGTTCAGAAATAATAAAATTACCTGATGATTTATCAGATAAGAATGCAACTTTAATCGAGCCTTATACCTGTGCGGTTGGCTGTATTGACAGATATAAATATATCCACAGATGGAAGGCAGGAGATGCATTCGAAATCAATGATACCATAGTAATTTATGGGGCGGGTGCCATAGGAATGCTGATGGTGGCGGGATTTCATCTGGCGGGTGCCAAAAATATTGTTGCAATAGACGCGATAAAAGATAAACTAGTTTTAGCACAGGAATTTGGGGCAAACCATACTATAAATATCCTTGAAACAAGTGCGAATGAGCGGATAAAAATAATAAAGGAATTGACCCAGGGTCTGGGTGCAGGCATTGTAATTGAAGTATGCGGGATACCTGAAGTGATCAATGAAGGAATAAACTTGCTTAAAAGAAAGGGAATATTGTTTGAAATAGGGCATTTGCTTGATGCCGGTGATGCAAGGATCAATCCCTATGTTTTATGCAGGAATGAGATTCAATTATTGGGGCATTATGCTTATCCATCCAGCCAGAGTATGTTGTTTGCTGCTAAACTTTTAGAAAGAGGCGAACTTCCTTATGAAAAATTGTTAAAATTTTTTAGATTGGACCAGTATAAGGAAGTAATATTTGATAAAAAAACTGAAAATGCGATAAAACCGGCGTTTTTAATTTATTAGAATAGGTGCAAAGGTAATTTCTATATGAATTACAGACAAATAAAAAGTAAAAAAATGATAATGAAAGAATGTAAACCATGAATAAAAAATATTCTCGAAAGAATGAAGACAGGGAACTGCTGCGTGCGTCAAAAAGGATGGAGTATGATTTTGTAAAATCAGACCCATGGCGGGTGCTTCACATACAGAGTGAATTTGTCGAAGGATTCAATTTGAAAAAATAAGAAAATTTCTTAAATATAAAAAGATAATATTATGTAATGATGCAAAAATAGGTCTTATTGTTGGAAGTAATAATAAAAATAGAATTATTATTACTTGTGGAACCGGTATTAATTGTTATGGCATTAATGAAGATGGGGAAGAGGCTAAAACAAATGGCTGGGATTATATATTTGGTGATGAAGGCAGTGAATATGCAATTGGATTAGATGGTCTTAATGCTTGTATAAGAGCATTTGATGGGAGAGGGGAGAAAACTCTTTTAAATAAAATTATTTTAGAGAAATTAAAATTGAAAAATGAATTAGATCTATCAAGGTGGGTTTATAAAAAACCTTTCTCAAAGAAAAAAATAGCCAATCTTGCTAAAGTTGTTGAGAAGGTGGCTGATAAAGGAGATAAAAAATGTATTGAAATATATAAGGATAATGCAAAAGAAGTAGTGATATCTGTTCTGGCTGTTGTGAAAAAACTTAATTTGGAGAATAAATATTTTGATTTGGTCTTGAGCGGGGGTCTTTTTAAATGTAAGAAATATTTTAAAGATATTATTGTTGAAATACTATCTAAAAAACTACCAAAGATAAGTTTTATTCATCTTGAGAAGAAGCCTGTTGAAGGTGCTATAAAACTGGCAACTGAAAATCTATGATTTTATTAAAAATAAATAGATAGAGATTAAAGATGGTAAAAAAATATGCATCTTTATTATCAGCAGATGCATCAGATTACAAAAAAATTATTAGGGATCTTGAACAAAGAGGTTTTACAGGGTTTCATTTTGATATAATGGATGGTCATTTTGTAAAAAATTTTGCTTTTAATGCTACCATAATAAAATCCTTAAGAAAATTAACAAAACTTCCTTTCCAGGCACACCTAGAGATAGAAAATCCTGGAGAATATATCGATATGTTTATAGATTCCGGATGTCAAATCATTACTGTTCATCCCCAAACTTGCAATCTTGAAAGAGAATTAAGATATATAAGAACTAAAAATGCTTTAGCTTCTGTAGCCATAGACCCTGAATTGGAAATTGACGTTATTAAAAGATATATGAGTTTAATTGATAATATTGTTGTGATGAGTGTATATCCAGGGTTTGGTAATCAAAAATTTAATGAAAAATCTCTTAAAAAAATAAAAAATATAAAAAGAATTATAGAAGAAAATGATCTTGAAATTACAGTTTCTGTTGATGGTGGGATCGATAGCAAAACAGAATACTTAGCCATTGAGAATGGCACCGATATTTTAATTTTTGGGTCATCTTTATTTGAGTAAATTAATATACAAATCAATGGTGTGGGTTGATATGAACCCTATCATTTGGACACTAATAAACTAAGTTAGTGCCAGCTGACGAGCCTTTATTTTATTATTTTTAAATATAATTAGAACAATAAAAGAAGTAAATAATATTAAGAATAAAAATAGCTATTTGTATTCAGCTCAGTTTCTTTTTTATGATTTCAGCTATTTTTTCGGCAAATTTTTCTGTTTCTTTCTGAGTCGGACCTTCCACCATTACACGGCACAAGGACTGGGTGCCGGAATACCGGACAAGTACCCGGCCCTTATCTCCAAGCTCTTTTTCCACTCCCTTTATTGCATTTATAATTTCAGGCTGTTCCTCGAGCGGGGGTTGGCTTTTAACATTGACATTTATTAAAACCTGAGGGAAGACTTCCATTACTTTCGAAAGTTCTGAAACTGGCTTGTTTTCCTTTTTTATGACTGCCAGAAGCTGCAGTGCGGATAATATGCCATCACCATTTGTATGGTGATCCAGAAAAATTATATGCCCCGAATCCTCTCTACCTATTATTGCATCTTTTTTTTGCATTTCTTCAAGCACATATCTGTCCCCGATCCTGGATTTTACATGTTCTATCCCCATTTTTTTAAGTGCTATAGAAAGCCCAATATTACTCATAACTGTTGTAATAAGGATATTATTTTTCAGCCTGTTCTCTGTCTTTAGATTTTTGGTACAGATTACCAATATCTGGTCACCGCTCACAATGGTTCCCTTCTCATCAACAACGATAAGTCTGTCACCATCACCGTCGAAAGCCAGGCCAATATCTGCTTTTGTTTCCAGTACTTTTTTTGCTAGGGCCTCAGGATGAAGTGCTCCGCAATTTAAGTTTATATTCATCCCATCGGGATTTACATTCAGGCTGGTAACATTTGCTCTCATTTCCTTAAATAATAAAGGTGCAACTTTATAGGTAGCACCGTTCGCACAATCAAGGACGATTTTCATACTTTCCAGGTTAAGGTTTCGGGGAAATGTTTGTTTCAAAAATACTATATAGCGGCCAAGAGCATTATCCTCCCGGGAAGCTCTTCCAAGCTCTTCCGGGGGAGCGAGTTTTTCAGAAATCTTTTTTGAAAATATGAGTTCTTCAATCTGAAGCTCCTGTTCATCTGTCAGCTTAAACCCTGTTTTTGAAAATATCTTGATGCCATTGTCTTCAAACGGATTATGGGAGGCAGAAATCATTATTCCCGCATCCGCGTCCAGGTTTGTTGTTAAGAATGCAATTCCTGGAGTTGGGATCGGTCCTATAATTACTGCATCCGCTCCCATTGAAGTTATACCTGCAACCAGGGCGTTCTCAAGCATATATCCTGAAAGTCTGGTATCTTTTCCGATAACTATTCTTGGCCGATGCCCCTCTTTTTTTAATATGTAGGCTACTGCCTGTCCGATTTGCATCGCCATCCCGGATGTCATCGGATATTTGTTCGCTATTCCTCTTACTCCATCTGTTCCTAATAATTTTTCCATATTTTATTTCCTGTCTTCGGTTTCTTGATTCTGCTTCAACTTAATAATTGTGTTTGGCGGGTAGTATCCTCTTCCGGTTGCATTGGGGTAAAGAAGCACGTTCCTGCCAAGGAGACTGCCGGGAGTAGTGACACTGTTGCATCCGGTTTCCACACCGTCTGCACAAATTGCACCAAACTTGCGCAGACCGGTTTCATATTTCTTACCGGCAATATTTACAACTATTTTTGATTCCATTATTTTTAAGTTTGCAAGTTTTGTGCCTGCCCCCAGGTTTACCTTGCCCAGGATACTGTCACCTATGTATGCAAAATGCCCGGCTTTACTTTCACCGAGCATAACTGATGTTTTCATCTCGGTTAAAGTGATAAAGAAAATACTTGACTATCTTGGCATATATGAGTTTAAAAGAGACAGACCTCCACCTAAAAGACTATCAGTTGCAGACTCATTTGATGATTATGCACAAAATGATTATATAGATTGTGAATATACAGACTTTTAGAAAAAATATTAAATTTCTAATTTCTAATATAAAGCCTTGCCTGAAACAGACTGGTATAATCATAAATTTCACATAAATGTATTACCTAAAAATGATTCTGCTTAATTTTTATCCAGAATAACCGTTTTTTTATTTTAATTCATCCTTTTTGGCAAATGCATTATTAACTGGGGTAAATACCATGGTAATAATCTTATTTATACCCAGGGGATCCAAAAGCAAATTCTTATGCATTATTTAGTCCTGCTGATTAATTGGTAAAATACATTTTATTCTTCTTTAAGCAAATTCAGTATTTCCTTCTTGATGTTATTGAACTGTTCAGAAGTAAATGTTCTGTAATCTCTCGGTCTTTTTATATTTATATCAAAAGCAGCCTTAACTTTTGCAGGCCTTTTTGAAAACAGATAAATTTTATCTGACAGAAAAATTGCTTCATCTACAGAATGGGTTATGAAAAGAATGGAAGTTCTGAAATTCTCAAGCAACTGCAGCAGCCAGAGCTGCATGTCTCTTCTTG
>JAMDEN010000065.1 GCA_023487035.1 Actinomycetota bacterium | reverse complement strand
CAATTTTCTGACTGCAAGAATTTTAAATTTGCACAGTGCCTCAAGCGCACATATAACTGCCTCTCCAAGCCCGCCTTCAGGATAATGGTCTTCGACTGTAATAATAAATTTGGTTTCAAAGGCAGCATTATTGATTGTCTTCTTATCAAGAGGTTTGATGCTGTAAAGGTCTATGACCTTTATATATATGTCTTCTTTTCTAAGCTCTTCATAAGCTTTTAATGCTTCATGTACCGTAATCCCTGCTGAAATTACGGCAGCAACATCTTTTTTACTTTTCTTTAATATTTTACTTCCGCCAATTATAAAATCTTCCGTTGACGGGTAGATCAGAGGAGTATCCATCCTTGTTGTTCTTATATAAACATTCCCGAAATGACCTGCTGCTTTCTCTACCAATTTCATTGTCGATGTGCCATCACATGGATATAGCACAACAGAATCAGGTATTGATCTGAACATGGCTATATCTTCAAGACCCATTTGAGATACGCCGTCTTCTCCTATCGATACCCCGGCATGCGAACCTGCAAACTTTATGTTTGAATTCGAATGCCTGCTCATCCTTATCTGATCAAATGCGCGTGTTAAAAAAGCAGCAAAAGAAGATATAAAAGGAATTTTATTTCTTAATGATAATCCCAGCGCAACTCCCGCCATGTTTTGCTCCGCAATATACATTTCAAAAAACCTCGATGGTATCTTTTCCTTAAAAATTTCAGAAAATGTGGAATTACTGACTTCAGCATCAAGCACCACCATTGAAGGAAATTTTGAAAATAATTTACAAGTGCCATGCCGTAAGCTTTTCTGGTCGAGATATCCTCATCTTTTACTTCAATTTTTTCAAAATCCATTTTTTGCCCGGTTGGTTTCACGGCTTCAGGATCTGATATTTTTCCGCTGATGCCTTTATCAACCTCCCCCAATTCCATGATGGCTTTCTCAGCTTGTTCTTTTGATAATGCCTTTCCGTGCCAGCCATTTTTATCTTCGAAAAGTTTGACTCCTTTACCCTTAAGGGTCTTTGCTATAATCATGACAGGTTTCTCAGCGGCTTTAAAAGCTTCTTTATATGCATCGGCAATTTCCGGTATATTGTGCCCGTCGACTGTCAGGGTTTTCCAGCCAAAGGCAGAAATTCTTTTTTCATACTCATAGGTATTTTTACCATACAATGTCTTGCCTCTCTGCCCCAGTCCATTGACATCCAATATGCCTATAAGATTACCCAGTTTGTAATGTTCGGCAATCTGAATTGCTTCCCACTGTGATCCTCACTCATTTCACTATCTCCTAAAAGGACAATGGTATTATAAGGCAATATGTCAATATACCTGGCATTCAAGGCCATGCCTGCTCCCATGGATAATCCCTGACCCAAGGAACCGGTTGCGGCTTCGGCATAAGGAAATCTATGTGTAGGATGTCCTTCAAGTCTGCTGCTAAATTTCCTGAGAGTTAAAAGCTCTTCTTGTTTGATAGCACCGGCTGCAGCCCACAATGAGTAAAGAAGGGGCGCCGCATGACCTTTGGAAAAAATAAGCCTGTCATTATTTAAAAAAGAAGGATCATCCACTTTGTATCTGAAAAAACCACCAAATAGAAGTACGGTCATTAATTCCACAGCAGACAGCGATGAGGTTGCATGTCCGGAACCGGCATTTGTTGTGGATATTATAATATAATATCTTATAAGGTTTGCCAGTTTTTTTATTTTACTTATATCTGTCATTTCCAGTTGTTTTTTTCTTTAAGGCAATATTTTTCTTTTAGAATTCGAAAAACTTATAATCGATCCAAGCCCGGAAGATATTCCTGACACTGTTTGGAATCTTATTATAGTGCATTTCTGATATTATAAAAATTTTCTGTTAATTCTTCAAAGAATTCAAATTACCGGTTTTATTTATATGCTGCCTGTCAGCTAATAAATTGACTGTCTATTAATCAATATTTTTAAATAACTCTTAATATAAAATATCGGTTTTTTTTAAAAATTAATTAATTTATTTTCAATTCTATTGTCTGAGGTTGCTCATATATGCCAAGATAATCAAAAATCTTTTTCACAATCCCTGCAATCTTCTATAAACGCAATTATTCTAATTTTATCGACCACATTTGGGACAATAAGTAGATCTACTTCATAATTTTTTTTATAAGTCTTGCCTATGATTTATTGCAACTCTTTTTTTCCTTCCTCTCCGGCTTTTATTAAGATAAAAATCAAAGTTTTTATAAGGCCTCTTTAAATCAGCCCTTATTGCCTAAAAAGAAATAATTGTAATTATTAGGTTAATTAAAAAATTAATTTTTCTTTTAATATTATCAGTAAATATTTTATGCTAAAATAAAAATAACTATTTTTTATTTATTAACAAAAAATGAATAAAAATACTCTATCACTGACAAACAGTTGGCAAAGCACTGCACTATACTTAAATTTTAAGAATTTAAATTAATATGGAAATACCTGATTATTTAAAAAAAATATATTTTTCTAAACTGAAATTGAAAATCAAATTTTTGGAAGATACTTATCTTCCTGCAATAAAAGGATCGACTTTCAGAGGAGGATTTGGTTACGTTTTTAAAAAGATTTCCTGTCCATTAAAAAGAAACGATTGTTCAGGGTGCATTGTATCTGATAATTGTCCTTATGCAAATGTTTTTACGAATCCTGCTGAAATTAGTAAAAAAACTTTTTTACCTGATAATAGTTTCACACGAAAGAGATGAAATTAGCGGAAAGGTTAAATCTGGGCAGGAAAGAATAATAACCTCTAAACCAACAGAAATATTTAATAGCTATTACTATGATGATTTTAAAAAACTATTTAATTCTTATCAATTTGAATCAGCATCAATATCGCTTAAAAATATAAGTGATAATTTTTTTTATGATGATTATCAAGGTAAATATAGATATATTTATGATCTTCTTATATCTGCTTATAGCTTGTGGGACAAGTTCAATTATGAAAAAGCATTTAATGAGTTAATTAAGACAAAGGGAAAAAGTAGATTTATTAAAGATTTTGATCATGAAAAATACAGAAAAAACTTAGATTTTCTTGAAAAACTACGCTCTGAAAGAAAGATAAAAAAATATCCGAGAGAACTTATTGTGGATGTTTTTTTAAATGCAAAAAGAAGGGCAGAGGAAGGGAAATTTGATGATGCTCTTATAAGACTTTATAGAGTTATGGAGCTTATTTCTCAGAATCTTTTATATCACAAATTTAAAATAGATCCTGCCGATGTTAAAGAAGACCAGATTAATGAGTTGCCTCAAAAAATAATTGATAAAATAAAGACAAAACCAGGAAAAAAAATCACATCGGGAATAAGTGATAATTTTGAAATTCTTGCATATAAAAATAATGAATTAGAAATAGATTATTTTAAGGATTCTAATATAAAAGAAATTTTGGGTATTAGAAATTTATCAATATTAATACATGGAGAAAATCCCATTGTTGAAAGAAATTTCAACAGTTTAATTGGAATTGTTGAAAAATTTTTAATTAAATTCTTTGTAAATGAAAGTAATTTAGAACAATTAATTTCGTCAGCCGAAATTGCAAGATTCATTTAAAAATAAAATATAAATTGAACTATTTAAGAGATGGATTTACAACCCGTTATTAAAAGCTCTTTGAAAATATAATAAAAGTATAAGATATTAGCTTTTGATATAACACTACCTCCAAGTGTTAAAATTTAATTATCACAAAAAATATTTAAAAGGAGGTAGTGATGACTACTGATAACAGGATCATTAGTCACAAGCTAAGTTTACTAAAACTTGCATAGTCTATCAACAACATATCAAAAGCATGCAGAGACAGTTTTGTCTCAAGGACACATACTATGAGTACAAACACAGGTTTGAAACCTACGGGATAAGCGGTCTTGAAGACAGGCCAAGAAAAACTGCCAAGATGCCAAACGAGGCTAAAAAAGAAACAGCAGAAAAGATTCTTGAGTTTGCAGGAAGATATCCATCATATGGCGCATCAAGAATTGCATGTGAGCTTGGCAACATTGTTTGCGGAGCAACAGTTCACAACATTCTAAAAAAGCATGGGCTTTCCAAAAAGTTTGATTGGCTAAAAAAGGTTTACTGGAAAGAGGGGGTTATATGGTCTCCCGGATACTTTGTTTCAACAATAGGAATAAATGAAAAAGAAATAATTAGTTATGTAAGATGGCGGCAAAGTCAGGATTTAGGTCAAGCGAAGCTTGAATTTTAAAGTAAGTACCACGCACTTCAGTGCGTGGGTATCTATGCAATATAGCTGGACCAAAATACATAACCTTTGATGAAGCGATAAGCTCGGATGTTTTAAAAATAATGGAGACAGACATAGCTGGGAAGTGTTCCTGAGCTTATTGCAGAAAATAAGGGGGAGTCATTAATTCTTTTGCTTGACAGAGAAGAGATTGTTGGTACAAAACAAAACAGGGTTTTAAATGCCACAATTCTTCTTAATAAAATATCTGTTACAACAATTCCTGTTAGTTGTGTTGAGGCATATAGGTGGAGTTATGTTTCAAAAGAATTTACTGCATCCAAAAATCTTCTTAGCTACGCCTTTGAGAAGATTACAGGTATGCAAGCGGGTACATTGTTGGTTCAGCACTACTTTATGAAAACACTGTAATTCATATGGCATTTTTTAAAAATGGTAAATCAGATATAAATGGAAATAAGTCTGGAAATATGCAGGGTTATAGAGATAGGAGGAGAAGTCTGAAAGAAAATTAAATTGGCAATACATATTTAAAAAATAAAACAGACTTAAGGACAATGGGTTTTTCATCCCGTTTTGTGCCTTGAGCATAGCGAAAGGAATGGTTATAAATATGTATAGATTTTAAATATAATATTAATATTATTCTACAAAACATTCAGGTGAGTTAGCATCTCTTGCCAAACCGATTCCGGTGTGGGAAACTTAAGCTTAATTGCATTGGCTGATTGCAGATATAAATATACTTTAAAAAACATCTTAGAAGCAATCTTAGCATAAATTTATGAATGAAACTGTAATTTTTTTATATTGTAAATTCTTTTAAAAATTCTGCAGGGGTTGCAATTTTTATGTTTTTACAGAGTTTTGAGGGAAAATGCCGGGTATTACCTGTAATTAAATAATCTGCTTTTGCTGATATAGCAACTTCTAAAAAGGGATTATCGTCTTCATCCGGCAGGGAATTTTCCAGAGGCATTGCATTAATATGTAGTCCATTTTTTCGAAAAAAATTTATTATTGACTGTATCTTATTCAGATTAAATTTAAATTCCTGTCTTTTTAAAACTTCTTCATATTCTATCAGGATTCTCAAATCAAGAGCTAATTTCACCTTATTTTCTAAAATCAGTCTTAAGATTTTACCTGTATCGCTGAATGGTTTTATAAGGCTCGATACTATGATATTTGTATCTGCAACAATTATCACTTTTTTCGCTCTTGTCTTACTTTTCTGATTATATTCTCAATTTCTTCATCGCTCATTTTATCCAATCCTTTTCTAACTGCTTCAGTTTGTATGTCTTCAACTGCTTTCAATGCTCTTAAACGCCGCAGGATTTCAAGAGTATTTTCTATGTCGTTATTATAGATTGGATTAAGAATAGCAATTGGTTTGCCATTTGAAGTAATTATGATATCCTTATCCTTTTTCAATTGTTCCCATATTTTAGCGGGATTTATTCTAAATTCGCGAACGCTGATAAAATTCATTTTATTCACCTCAAAAAGATATATATCAGCTGTTAAATAATTTGTCAATATTATCCCACAATTAATTATATAATTGTCCTACAATGTACCTTCAAATATTAATAATTGCGATTCATTAATTTTGATGAAAACATATAACTAATAATATTATTAATATATATTAATATAAAATATTTTTCAAATAGAAATATTGATGAAAGCCTTTTTAAAACTTTTTCATATTCTATAAGGATTCTTAAAACCACAAGACAATTTAATTTACATTTATGGATTCTGTTAATATAATTCTGTTTTTGATTTAAAAAAACATTTCCGAATTAAAATAAAAGTTTTTACCAAATTTTTTATCAAATAGTTAAGTAATAGATTAGTAATAGATTGTTTTATTATGGAAGAACGGGAAGTAATTTTAAACGGTAATTTAAGGAAACTGCTTTTCAGGTTTTCACTGCCGGCTACAATAGGACTCGTCGTAAGCGCCCTGTATAATGTTGTAGATACACTGTATGTCGGACACGGTGTGGGTCCTCTTGCCATTGCGGGTCTTGCCATTGTGCTTCCTTTTCAGATTCTTATGTTTGCAGTGGGCATGATGATAGGTGTAGGTTCAGGCTCAATAATTTCAAGGTCCCTTGGCAGAGACGATAAGCATAAAGCCATATTAACTACAGGAAACGGCATAATTCTGAATTTTGTTATAAGTCTTATAGTCATGATTCCATGTTATCTATTAATGGATAAGATTTTGATTTTTTTTGGGGCTACACAAAATATTATTTCTTATTCAAGAGACTACATGGGCATTATTATTTTTGGCTTTCTGTTTCAATCATTGAATATTACAGGAAATAATATAATCCGTGCAGAAGGTAAACCAAGAGCTTCCATGTATGTTTTAATTTTAGGGGCTGTTTTAAATATTATACTTGACCCAGTATTTATATTCGTTTTTAAGATGGGTGTAAGGGGAGCAGCTATTGCCACAGTTTTAAGTCAGATTTTCAGTACATTATATATATTTTTATACTTTATCTACGGAAAAAGTATTTTTAAGATTAATCCTAAAATGTTTAAGCCTGATTCTTTTATAATCAGAGAAATTTTAAAAATCGGGTTTCCGTCATTTCTGATGAGCATTGTAGATAGTATGATTTTTATTTTATTTAACAGGGCAATAATCAGATACGGGAGTGATTTATATATAGCTATAATGGGCATTGCAATAAGAGTATGGGATATAACAATAATGCCTATAATCGGAATTTCCCAGGGATTTTCAACAATTACAGGCTTTAATTATGGTGCTGGTAAATTTGAAAGGGTCAAGCTTATTTTAAGAGAAGCTCTTATATGGACAACAGTTATTTCAGCTCTATCATTTATTGTTGTTTTTGGCTTTCCAAATTTACTTCTAAAGATTTTTACAAGCGACATGAATTTAATTTCTCTTGGAATAACTCCATTAAGAATAACTACGGTATTTTTCATAACTCTTGGCATTCAATTTATTGGAGGAACTCTTTTCCAGGCAATAGGGAAAGCCATTCCTGCGCTGATTTTAAACATTTCAAGACAGATTATTTTCCTGATTCCTGCAATCATAATTCTGCCATTATTTTTTAAATTAAATGGCATATGGTTTTCACTGCCGTTTAGTGATTTTCTTTCCACATTAATGACTTCTTTATTTATTATATATGAGTTAAAAATAATAAAAAAAATGCAGTTTGAAAATAATAATTCAGAAAAATAATATAAATTTGTTTTTGTGTATTTATTATTAATTTTGCTTGACTTTATGAACTTAACTGATATGATTAACAATTGTTTTATTAATGTATTGTCCGTTGCAGGAAATTTTTTGGAGGTACGAATTGTCTAAAGGTAAAGTAAAGTGGTTTAACGCAACAAAGGGCTATGGTTTTATTGAAGAAGAAGGTGGACAGGATATATTTGTTCATTATTCTGCAATACAAACCGAAGGATACAAATCCTTGAAGGAAGGCCAGGCTGTTGAGTTTGACATAACCACTGGTAATGGTGGAAAATCCCAGGCAGCAAACGTAAAAGTTGCAAAATAAATCGTAGATGATTATTAAAAGCCCCATATCTTTGGGGCTTTTTTTATGAAAAAATTTGGTTGTATATATTATTTAATTTTTCCATACTTTATATCTTAGTATTCAATAAAGTGCAGCTTCTTTAATATTTTATTCTCACCGATTAATGTGAGGATGTCATTTTCTTTAAATCTGTATTCTACTTCAGGAGGAGTTTTTATATTCCCATCCAGATCCTTAATACTGATAACCGTTATTCCATATTTCTTCCTTAAATTCATCTCGATTAAATTTTTTCCTTTCATACCCAGAGGGGTTTTGAGTTCTATAATAGTAATCTCGGGGCTAAGTTCAATATAATCAATTATATTATGACTGCTAAGAATTCTACCTATTCTTTCACCCATGTCCTTCTCGGGATAAACAACAAGGTCAGCACCAACTTTTGAAAGAACTTTTCCTTGAACTTTTGTTCCGGCTTTTGCTATTATTCTTTTGGCTCCTTTTTCTTTTACAAGAAGAGTAGCAAGAATGGAGTTCTGAATATATAACTCACCTATGCTTATAATAACCGCTTCAAATTCCGGTATCCCAAGATCATCCAAAGCTTCAGAATCAGTTGCATCTATTTTCATTACATTATCTATTTCAAATGCAAATTTTTGAATTACTTTTTCATCATTATCAACGCCAAGAACGGAATGACCTTCTTTTGTAAGGGTTCTTGCTATGCTTATACCGAATCTTCCAAGTCCGATTATTAAAAACTGTCGCTTCATTTTAAATCAATTCCTGTTTATTTCTTTAATTAATTCAAATTTATTAATATTAACTTAAAAATTTTCTATCAAAAACATTTAATTATATGAATTATACAATTTTAAAATAAATTTGAAATAAACTTTTTTTAACCAAGTAAATCTGAGAATTATCCAATTGTTATAGATTCTTCAGGTCTCTCTATCTTCTCCGGTGATACTCTTGATGCAATTGTAAGACCAAGCGCGCTTATACCTATACGTCCGATAAACATTAAAATTACAAGGATATATTTACTTGCAGTGGAAAGACTTGGAGTAATTCCGGTTGACAAACCTACAGAACTGCTTAATTCTTCCAACTTATTAATGTCTTTATTATTATTTTAATAATTTTAATATGAAAAAAAGAAAAAGATAAGAAGCAAATATATATCAAATAACGCTCATACCAATAAATATATTCTTTCCTCCGGATAAATTATTATTTTTTATCAGACTGCAGAATCCCTCCCTTTGCAATATTTGTTTTGGGTAAATCTATAAATAAGATATGAACTGTTTCCTGCGGTATTTTTCCAACTTCAGAAATAACATTTGTAATTTTGTCTGCCATTTCCCTTTTTTGATCTACGGTCCTTCCTTCAAACATATAAATATTTACATACGGCATTTTTATCCTTTCAATAAATAATTAAAAAATTAACATTAATTAAACCTGAAGTTTATTATAAAATATAATATGTTATTTTTAATACGATTTCATAAAAAAATATTATTTTAATAAAAATATTTTAAATATTTTATTTTACAAAAACAAATTGAAAGGAAGAGCCTCATGGTCTCCTTAAAATTTATAAGAAAAATACAAAATATTCCAAATGTATATTCATTTATATTTGAACCTCCGAAGGACTTTAACTGGGTTGCAGGGCAGTTTGTTCAGATTACAGTGCCTCATGAAAATCCTGATAACAGAGGAGTAAAAAGATTTTTTTCAATTTCGTCAGCGCCATTTGAAAAAAACGTAATGATTACTACAAGATTTGAAACTGAAAACAGCTCAAGCTTTAAGAAGGCTTTTTATATCATGAAGCCGGAAACATTAATTGAAAGCACCCAGGCAATGGGAGAATTCATAGTTAAAAAACAGGATAAAAAAATAATTTTTGCTGCAGGAGGGATAGGAATAACTCCAGTCAGATCAATTGTTATGGACCTTGATTATAAAAATAAATTAAATAATATAGATTTGCTGTATACAAACAGGGATAATAATATTCTCTTTAAAGAAGATCTTGAAAATAAACAAAAAAACAATTCATCCTTTAAAATTCATTACTTCATAAACCCTGTTTTTATTTGTGAAGAAACTTTAAATAAAATTTATGATAAGCTTCCTGATTGCCGCATTTATATTTCAGGACCGCCTGCCATGGTAAAGGGAATAACAGAATTATTTTCTTCAAAAGGAATCAGCAAAGATTATATAAGAACAGATTATTTTCCGGGATATTGATATCCCGGATGCTGTTTATAGATTAACCCTATTAATCTGCAGGAGTTGAAATTATAAAACTGCTTTTTAATCAAAAGAAATATAAGTCAAGTTTAAAAAGAAAAAAATTTAAATTAATTATTGCTTTTATTTAATTTGGAATTCAAATCTTTTCTTAATTTGATTAATTTTAAGTTTAAGTCACTTTTTCCTGATGAATTGCCATCAGAAAATCTGCTTTTATAACCAGAGCCTGAACCGGAACTTGAGCTTCTTGAACCAAATCCTGAACCTCTTTGACCCGAACCTCCTCCTCTATAACCTCCACCTGAACCGGAACCGGAATAACCGCCTCTGCTGTTACTGCCGAAGCCGCCTCTTCTTACATTTCCATAATTTGATCTCGGCTGTTCCTGCGCTTTAGCTTCATTAACTTTCATTTCCCTGTCATGAAGCTGAAAACCTTCATATTTTTCAATTGCTGCCTGTGCTTCTTCTTCGGTAGACATTTCAACAAAACCAAAACCTTTGGATTTTCCATCTGTCCTTGTAATAACTTTTGCATACACAACAGTACCTGCCTGCGCAAATAAGTCCTGTAATTCCTTGTCATTAACATTATAAGACAGATTTCCTACATATAGCCTTTTATTCACTTAAAATGATCCTTTCCTTTTTTTATAAAACAAGATGATATTAATTATAACCTTAATTATTTATATTAATTAAGATAATCATTTTACAGTTACGGGGTCAAATGATGACACACAATTGGAAATCGTAAAATTTTTCGATTAACGTGTTACCTGCTTAATTAAAGTTTTTAAATATAAACAATCAAATTAAAGTTTAAATCGTATTTAATTATAAGTTATTGAAGCAAAATAGCAATAG
>JAMDEN010000044.1 GCA_023487035.1 Actinomycetota bacterium | reverse complement strand
CTGTAGGCTTTTTATTTACTCTTGGAATACTTTCTGTAGTAAATAAAGTCTCCCCAGCTGCATTGCTAAAGGGTATAAACAATGAACAAAGTGCAGTTACACAAACAACTCAGGCAGCAAATACTCCGCAAAAACCTGGTCAATCACCATCATCAACAACAAAAATTGAAAAACCAAAACTTGAGGATAAAAAGGAAAGTGGAGACGCAACACTTAAAAGCTTTAATGAAGGAATAACAAAACTGGTAAAAGAAGTTACTCCCTCTGTTGTAAATTTAACAGTTAAGGTAATGGGGCAGGACGGGTCAATAAGTGAAGGGGTAGGTTCAGGAGTAATTTATTCAGAGGATGGTTATATAATCACAAACAATCATGTGGCTGGCTCAGCTCAGGAAATATTAGTAAAAACATCAGATGGAAAAGAATATGTTGCGAAATTGGTAGGAACAAATAAAGATACAGATATTGCAGTTATAAAAATAAATGCAAATAATTTAAAAAAAGCAAGCTTTACATCAATTAAAGATGTTGAAGTAGGAGAAATCGTTATTGCAGTTGGGAGTCCTTTTGCAATAGAGCAAACAGTAACAATGGGAGTTGTAAGTGCAAAGGGGAGAGAAATAGCAATTTCAAGTGAAACACTACCAATGGTTGATTTAATACAAACAGATACAGCTATTAATCCTGGGAATAGCGGTGGTCCATTAATTAATATTGCAGGACAGGTTATAGGGATAAATACCTTAATTTATTCTCCAAGCGGAACCAGTGCAGGAATAGGATTTGCAATACCAAGTGATACTGCTGTAAATATTGCAAATCAGATTATTAAATTCGGAAGAGCAATGATTCCTTATATGGGCATAGAAATGGGACAAAATACAACGAATGTCCCCGGGGTCCTTATTTCCATGGTTCAAAAAGGCTATCCCGCAGATAAAGCAGGAATAAAGGCAGGGGATATTTTAACAGTATTTGATGGTGAAGCGGTTAGGACAAACTTTGAACTACTTGCACAAATGTTAAGACATAATGTCGGTGATACTGTTACTGTTAATATTTATCGTAACGGTAATAACTTAAGTTTAAATGTTACTCTTGTTGAATCTCCGGTAACGTCGCAAAGCGTATCAACAACAACTTTACCAAATTAATAATGAAATTAAATGGTAAGTTAAAAAATAAAAAATATAAAAAATAAAAAAGGATAGGAAAATTATAAGAAAGAATAAATCATTATAAAAATAATAATTAAAAATTTTATAAAAAATTTCTAATATCTCTAAATAAAATATATTTATAAATTAAAACCATAAAAGCTAAAAATTAAAAATTTAAAAAATCAAAAACAAAGAATAAGAATTAAAAAATAGGAATAAATTGATTAACGGAAATAACTCAGAAAAAGAAAAGGCAATTGATGATGAAAAATTAGTTGCAAGATCAAAGAATGGCGATAAAACAGCATTTGAAATACTTGTAAGAAGATACTCAAAATATGTATACACTACTGCTTTCTTTATGATGCGTGATTGTCATGAGGCAGAAGATATAAGCCAGGAAGTTTTTGTAAAAGTTTATCTTGCAATTGGAGGATTTAGAGGACTTTCCAGTTTTAAAACCTGGTTAAGAAAACTGACTGTAAATACATGCATAGATAAAATCAGACTGAAGTCAAAAACTGCAGATAAAAAAGTAAGTCTTGATAGCATGATTGAAGATGGAAATGATATATTATTATATGAATTTAATCAAAATGTAGAAAAATATTTTCAGGATAAGGAAACAGTAAAGGAAATTTTAAAAATAATTGTAAATCTTGATGAAAGTTACAGAATTCCATTAATTCTTAGAGATTTACAGGATTACAGCTATATTGAAATTTCAGAAATATTAAAAAAACCTGTGGGCACAATAAAAACTAATATTCACAGAGCAAGAAAAATAATAAAAGATCTTTTATCTGAAAAGCAATAAAAAAATATAACAGGAAACAAGAGGTTTTATGAATGAGCTTAATAAATTTTTAAAATTCGCTAAAGATATAGTAGTTAAGCCTGATAGTGATATTGAAAATAAAATTATTAATAAAATTAAAAATTTAAGCGATGAAGATAAAGCTGTACTGGATGATGGTTTTATGGATTTTTTAAAAAAATACAATTCCAGATTATATCTTTTTAAAAAAAAATTAAAGGAAAACTGCGGATTAATAGTTCTTTTTAGCTTGCTTGGAATTGGAACAGGTGTTTTTTTATTAATTGAATATAAAAATTATAGAAAAAAAATAAAAAATAAATGAAAAAAGTTTAAGAAAATTATATATAATATTTAAAAGTTCTAAAACTGGGGGAAGAATAATAAAATTAAAAAGTCGGATAACTTTCTATAAAATACAAAATAAAAAATTAAAAAATAAATAACCATTAAACTATCATTTTTTAAAAATTAAAAAAACAAAAATTTAATTATATTTATATTATATTTCTTTTCTATCTTCTTCTAAAAATTAAAGAAAGCAAAAACAGCACGAAAAGTATTATCCAAAACCATGGATTAACAAGCAAATCTCTGATGGGCTCATATTTTATTTTTCCAAAAACAAAATCAAGAAATTTTTCAAATCCGCTATAAAAATTAGCCCAATAAATTTTAAATTTATCAGAAGTAAAAAAGTTTTTAATTGCTTCCATAATTTAATTATACTTTTTGTAAATAAAAAATAAAAATATTTTTAACAAAAAAATATTATAAAAATTATTACGAAAATTTATTTTATTTAATTACATAATTTTATAAAATAGTTTACATTAATATTTAAATGTTAGATAAAAAACTAAAAATATAACAATAAATAAATAATCTTAAAAGAGAGGCTATTATTAATGGAAAAAATATTCCCTAATGTTGTAAATGTTATAGTCGAGGTCCCCAAAGGTTCCAGAAATAAATATGAATATGACCCGATAAACAAAAGAATAAAACTTGACAGAGTTCTTTTTAGTGCAGTGCATTATCCTGCAGATTATGGCTATATTGAAAACACCTTGGCTGAAGATGGAGACGAAGTTGATGTGCTTGTTCTTATATCTGAGCCAACTTTTCCGGGATGCCTTATTGAAGCAAAACCGATAGGGGTTTTAAAAATGAGAGATGAAAAGGGGATTGATAATAAGATTCTTGCGGTCCCGTTAAAAGACCCTCTTTATCAGCACATAAATGATATTCATGATATTGCTCCTCATCTTTTGTCAGAAATAGAAAATTTCTTTATGACTTATAAAAAGCTTGAAGCAAAAGTAGTAGAAACAGATGGATGGTCAGATTTAAAAAAGACTTTGGAATATTTAAATAAAACAAAAAAATAATAATAAAAACAAAAATAATAAAGACAATAATAAAAGATGATAATGACGATATTTAAAGGTGACATTTCATACTGTAATTAATTTTTAATAATTGTTTTAATATTATTTTAATATTTTAATATTATATTATTTTTTATTTCTTTTTTTATTTCAAATAATTTTTAATATCAAATAATGATTATCAAGGGAGGTGCTTTTTGAGCTATTTCAAACTGAAAGAAAGAAATACCAATGTAAGAACAGAAATTATTGCAGGCATTACTACTTTTATGACGATGGCCTACATAATTTTTGTTAATCCGGCTATCCTTTCACAGGGAGGCAAAACAGGAATTCCATTTGAAGCAGCAGTTGTAGCAACTTGTCTTGGAGCAGGGTTAATGAGCATAATTATGGGTGTTGTTACAAATACACCGTTTGCACTTGCTTCTGGAATGGGAATTAACGCAGTTGTTGTATTTACTATCATTTTTGGTTTGGGTCTTACCTGGCAGCAGGCAATGGGAATAATAGTCCTGGAAGGTATAATTGTTACAATTCTTGTATTAACAGGGCTTCGGAAAATGATAATGGATGCCATTCCAATGGAACTTAAGTATTCAATTGGAGTTGGCATAGGGTTGTTTATAGCTTTTATAGGTGCCCAGGAAGGCGGATTCGTAGATATGGATCCTGTAACTGCAGTAAAATTAGGGAATTTTACATCTCCGGTAACACTGCTGACATTATTTGGTTTAATTTTAACAATCGTGCTTCTTGCATATAAAGTAAGGGGAGCAATTTTAATTGGAATTGTTGGAACCACAATTCTGGGAATGGCTACAAGAATAATAGCACTACCTTCAAAAATCATTGCTCTACCAAATGCAGCAAGTTTTGCTACCTTCTTTAAAGCTGATATTGTTGGCGCAGTATGGAGCAAGGGAATGTTAAATATTGCTGCTATTGTAATGATTTTTGCACTATTTATGAGTGACTTTTTTGATACGATGGGAACAGTAATTGGAGTAGGCGAGGAAGCACACCTGCTTGATGAAAAGGGAAATCTTCCAGGCTTAAGAAATGTTTTATTGATAGATTCAGTTGCTGCAATAACAGGAGGCTTATTTGGTGCAAGTTCAATCACAACATACATAGAAAGCGCATCAGGAGTTTCTGAAGGCGGCAGAACAGGAATAATGCCAACCACAACAGGTATATTATTCTTATTATCCATTTTCTTTGCCCCGCTAATTGCCGTAGTTGGGGGAGGAGTTCAGATTGCAGAAGGTGTTTATAAATATCCTGTAACAGCAGCTGCATTGATGGTTGTAGGATTTTTAATGATGACTATTGTTTCCAAAATTAACTTTAAGGATTGGGAAGCAGGTATTCCTGCTTTTCTTACAATCATTATAATGCCTTTTACTTACAATATTTCTTACGGTATAGGTTTTGGATTTATAAGCTATACGATAATAAAATTATTAAGAGGTAAATGGAGACAGGTTCATCCATTAATGATAATAGTTAGTGTTTTATTTGCTGTTGCATTTGTAGCACAGGCAATTGCAGAAAAATTTGCTGCAAAATAAAAAATAAAAATAAATTAAAAATAAAAAAATAAAAATAAATTATAAGGCTGAAAGGCTGAACATAAAGAGGAAGAGGTGTATATAAATGCAGGAAGAAAAACAGGTGAATTGGCTTTTATGTCTTTTAATGTCAATATTTTTTGGTAATCTTGGTGTTGACAGATTTATAATGGGTCATGTGGGTTTGGGCATTTTAAAATTAATTACTTGTGGCGGATTAGGGATATGGTATCTTGTTGATATTATTTTAATTGCTACAAAGCATAAATTTAATGGTATTGTCTGGACAGAAAATTAATTAGATACAAGATTCAAGGATAGGATTAGAATACATTAATAGAAAATTAATTTAAATCTAATTTAAATTATACCTTGATGATACCTGGATGAGAAATCTTATCCAGGTATTTAATTTTATCAAATAATTTCTGATGAATAATTGATTTTATTTTTTAATTTAATTTGCTCTGCAATCTCATTAAGATAAACCCAGCGTTGCATTTTCCTGTCAAGTTCAGCCTGGATTGTATTGTATTTATCTGTTAGTTCTTTAATTTTTACATAGTCAGACCAGTTATTATTCATCTCTTCTGTAATTTTTGCTAAAGAGCTTTCAAGTTCCTCAATTATGCTTTCAATTTGAGCAAATTCCCTGCTTTCAGCATAAGTAAATTTTGTTTTTTTTAAAGACTTGGCATTAGCATTAGAAGAAGAGACAGTGGAAGTTTTATCATAAGGAGCCATGCTATTGGATATATCGGATGTATCAGATATTTTATTCTTAATGTTTTTATTTACTGCTGATGCTACTGATTTTGATGAATTTAAAAAACTTGGTGATGAATTTATAAAATTCAGCTTATTAATTTTATTAGCCTTTAAACTATGATCGTATGATTGAAGATCATTGTAAAATTCAATCCTGCCATCTCCTTTTAATGCAAAGAGTTTATGTGTTGTTTTTTCAAGAAAATATCTGTCATGAGAAGAGACAAGTACACAACCGCTGAAATTCTGTAAATATTCTTCAAGAACTTCAAGGGTCTGAATATCCAAATCATTTGTAGGCTCATCCAGCAGCAGTACGTTTGGTTTTTCCATCAAAACTTTTGCAAGAAGCAGGCGTCTTTTTTCACCACCTGAAAGATTTTTTATAAAGCTGTAGCGCTGGTTATCATCAAAAAGAAACTGCTCAAGCATCTGGCTTGCTGATAAGGTTTGCCCGTTTCCTGTTTTAACATATTCCGCAGTTTGCCTTATATAATCGATAGCACGAATTGAGTAATCCATATCCTCATTATTTTGCCTGTAATATGCAATTTTTACTGTTTCGCCGATATCTATATTGCCACTATCAGGCTTAATAAGTCCGGCAATAAGGTTTAAAAGAGTAGTCTTGCCAGCGCCATTTGGCCCTATAACACCAATGCGATCATTCGGGTTTATTATTGTGCTGAAATTTTTAATAATTACATTTCCGTCAAATGATTTGGAAATATTATTAATTTCTATTACTTTTTTTCCCAGTCTTGTATAAGCAACTGGAATTTCAAGGCGTTCGTTATTAATTTTAATTTCAGCTTTTTTAATTTCTTCAAAACGCTGTATTCTTGCTTTTTGCTTTGTTGTTCTTGCTTTTGCCCCACGTCTAATCCATGCAAGTTCATTTAAATAAAGTCGTCCTCGTTTTTCCTCCATTGCTGCCAGAGCTTCCTCTCGCAGAGTTTTCTTTTCCAGAAAATATTCAAAATTGCCCTCGTATGAATAAAGATTTCCCTTATCAATTTCAACAATACGATTAACAATACGATTAAGAAAATATCTGTCATGTGTTACAAGAAGAAGTGCACCTTTTCGTTGCTTCAAATATTCTTCAAGCCATTTAATTGTTTCCAGATCAATATGATTTGTAGGTTCATCTAAAATAAGAAGATCAGCAGGTTGGATAAGTGCTTGGGCTAAGGCAATTCTTTTTCGCTGTCCTCCTGATAATTCTTTGATTTTTTTGTTTGCATCCAAAATTCCAAGTTTGCTTAAAATACTTTTAGCCTGAATTTCCAGATTCCAGCCGTCAAGGGCATCCATTTTTAAAGTATATTCTGCAAGTTTTTTGCGCAGGTTTTCATTATCGGGTTTTTCATTTAGTTGTAAAGTGATAGACTCATATTCTCCTATTGTTTTTATTACAGGATTTTCTCCATGTAGAATATGCTCAAGCACTGTCAAGTTTTCATCAAACTCAAGCGTTTGCGAAAGACATTGAATTCTGATGTTCTGTCCTCTTGTAATTCTTCCAGAGTCAGGCTCAAGTTGACCGCTAATCAGTTTTAGAAATGTGGACTTTCCTGTCCCGTTAACCCCAACCAAACCAATTTTATCACCGTCTTCTATCCCTAAGGATACATTTTCAAACAGTATTTTTTCAGAGAAAGCTTTTGAGATATTTTCTACCGTTAAAATATTCATTTTTCAAATAATTTTTTTATTAATATTTAAATAAGTGTCTGTAATTTTTCTTGACTTCGAGAATAGTATTTAACATTAAAATAGTTCTCTCTCATCTGAAGTTGCAACATATTTACCAAACATTGAAGTCAATTCCTTTGCCTTCTTTTGAACAGATTTAGGGAATTTTTTGCTGTATTGTATAAATTTATTCTTTTTTAAGTTTACTAAAGACAATTCACTTATGTCATTTGATGCTTTGCCCCTGCTTATCATGTAAAGCTGATCAAGCAGCGCTTTTTCCGGTTCTGCAATATAGACTCCGTTATTTAATATATAACCAAAAAAGTAATCTTTTTTAAGTTGCCTATATTCTATTTCTCTTTTCATTAAATAGATCTTTTTTGACTTTTTTGTAGTTGCAAATATTAGAGCATATGGAATTTGGCTTAAGATTCCATATCTTGACAAAGCTGATTCAAATGAAAGATATGAAGGGTAGTAAAGCTCACCTGCAGTTTTTTCAAGTTCAGGTTCTTTAAACTCAGGCTGATATACTCCTCTTTTTAGCCTTATAAGTACTCCACTTTTAACCAACCTGTTAAGCGTCACATATAAACTATTTTTTTTTACCTTTAGTATCTTTTCCAAATCAAATATGCTGAAATAAGATTTATTAAAACCTTTTAGGGTCTGGATAAGCTTAATGTCATTCATTTTTTTGACAACCATTGTTCTACCAGCCTTTTTTCTTTTTCAGGTAGGAATTTAAATAATTCTCTTCTGATTTCTTCATTTTTCCATTGGCTGAAATCCATAGTAACAGATTCTCCCAGCTTCTGGCCAATAAACCATAAGTCAAAAACGTCCCTAATCCTTAAAGGGTTAATTTTCTTTTTTTCCTTTTTTATTTGTTGCAAGCTTTCCACTTGGGCCAATACTGTTAAATTGGTTACCCGGCTGTTTAAGGCCAGCAGATTATAATCAATGTCCTTCTTTAGATTTACAGGGCGAATGGAGGCTTCAAATTTAATTGAAAATGCTTGATCCATAAAACCTTCTTTGATGCGGAATAGTCCAAAATAAGTATAATATTTCTGGGTTAAATCCATAATTTTTAAAGCATCATTTTGGCTGGCTATCCCTCTAAGTAATCTGTCTAATTTTTCTTTAGAAAAGTCCTCAAGTACAGAAAAATCCAGATCTTCTGAAAAACGGGGTGAGCCATATGCCAGCCTTAGGGCCGTTCCGCCTTTAAAAACGAACAATCTTCCCAGCTCACTTTCAAAAAGCTGTTTTAATATGATCATCTCATATTCCTCACGGACTATTTGTTCCTGGGAAATGTTTAAGCTTTTTTGTAAATTGTCTGCTAATTGTTTATTCATGGTAACTTAATAATTATGTTAAGTATATTAGAACATATTAAGTTTATAACAGACTTTTTAGGATTTGTAAAGTAGTAATATATATTTTGGCAGATAATTGATATGTTGTGGTTAAGGGGGCGGGATTTGATAATTTATGGTGGATTATGGTATATTGCATTTATCACGATGAGAGAGCATACCTAAGGTTTTGTCCGAAGGTTAATCTCTCTCGTTTTGTTATTTCGATGATAAATTTACGCTGCTAATTGACGGAGGGTTATTGGAGTGATAGTGTGTCTTTGTTCTGCTAAGGTAGGGCAGAGCGAAGCTTCCCCGGTGTCAAAACCAGAGGCTTTTTAATTGCCATAAGTGTCGCTTTTAATACCTCTATCTCGCTTTACCTTATCTTACCAGATTTTATCATACTTAGCATTTTTACTAAACGTGTACCTTTAGAAATAGCAAATTTAGAGAATTGTTTTACGGCTTCCTTGTCTTGTTTAAACCTATCTTTCAAATGGTTATAAGCTTATTAAATGTTAAATTCGGGTTTAATCTTTATAATAAAATATGCTCAAGGGCCCATGTTATGTGATTCTAAATTCTTTAATTATTCTACTGATAAGCTTTCTTTTTGAATATTATCATAGTTTTCATTTAATACTTTCCAGGATTCTAAAAGTCAAATAGAATTCCAGAGTTAAGGGTCATAAAATTCCCCAGGTGCAACAGGTGATTCTACTTTATATATGGATTTATCAAAACATCAATTTAATTAAATGCCATTTGAAATGGAAATTGCTTGAACTCTCTATTATTTTTTTACTAATTCTGTATGCTAAATTAATAAAAAACAATCATAAGAAAATAAAAAAAATATCAAATAATGTTATTATTATTAAAAGAAAAAAATAAAATTTTTATAAAGCTAATTACTAATATTATTATTACATATTATATCTTAATTTAATGAATGAAAAAATAAATAGCAATAAAGAAAATATAAATCAAATAAATAACAGCCAAAATAATACAAATACAAATAATACTGAAACAGCAGTTTTTGGTGGAGGCTGTTTCTGGTGCCTTGAAGCAGTCTTTAAAAATGTAATTGGTGTTATAAACGTAGAATCCGGATATGCAGGAGGATTTACTCAAAATCCAACATATAAACAAGTATATAAAAAAAATAATAAATTCAACACAATGCCAAGGAGAAAAAATGAATGCTAAATATTACCCATACTTTTTAGCCATAATTACAATGATTTTCTGGGGAGCAGCACCAATATTTGGAAAGATAGGTTTAACAAAGATAAATCCATATATGGCACTTGCTATTAGAAGTTTTATAGTTTCTCTAATATTGTTAATTATTTTATTAATAAGAGGGGATATTAGAGAACTCGTAAAGGTAGATTTAAAAAGTATAGCATTTATCGGTATTGAAGGTATTTTTGCTGCACTAATTGGGCAATTTGCTTATTATTATGCTTTAAAATTAGGAGAAACCTCCAAAATAGTCCCTATTGCTTCAGCTTTTCCTTTAATTACATTACTTATAGCAGTAATATTTTTATCAGAGAAAATTACTATTATAAAAAGCTCAGGCATCTTATTAATAATTGCCGGAATTATTCTTTTAAGATTTTAATTTAATTAACTCATATTAATTATGGCACCAAAATATACTTATTTAAAATAAAAGATTACAAGCAAGTATAAATATTTGAAGAGTTTATATATCCAATTCCAAATAGTAAAATCAAGCCTTCAGAAAATAAAGTTATCCAGTCACTAAAAAAGGCTGAGGAATGACTCTCAGAAGCTATTGCAATTTGCTATAATCTACCCACAGAAAATCTTGCTGCATAATTAAAAGCAAGAAAATAGTTTTTCCATGCTTCTGGTGTTGAACCGTATGAATTATCTGCAAAAAAGTAATCAACAAGTGCTTCTCTTAATCGTTTAAGCTCTTTTAATCTGTGTTTTTCATTTAGCGCTTCAGTAGTATAGTCAGGAAGTTCAATAGCTCTTTTAAAAGCAAGCGTGCAGTATTCTTTATTACCTTTTTCCTGCCAGCTTAAAGCTCTTATAACTTCGCTTCCGACAATTGCCATTATTTCTTTTTCAATGTCAACAACTGCTTTTACAAGATTACCAAACATATTACTTTTGGAAATTTTTAATTTATTTGCAAATATAACTTAACAACTGGCAATATTGATTTTTATCAGAAACATTTATAAATACTTACAATTCAGCAAGCATAATACCATATTTATTTATTTCTTCC
>JAMDEN010000033.1 GCA_023487035.1 Actinomycetota bacterium | reverse complement strand
TGTCCAAAAAAAGATAATTGATTTTTCAAAAGCATCTTCCATTTTTAAAAAATTAAAAAATATAAGGCTTGGCCTCATAGGTAATATACCTGACATTATGATTAGTCTGGGCACAGATATTTTTTCTGTTAAAAATACCTGGGGTGTTACAGTGGTTCCAATTACTCTGCCAGATGCTAATTCTTATTTATCAAAAATAAATAAAGAAGAAATTGGTTTAAGGATGGAAAATATTAAAAAAACAGTTGGTAAAATTTCTGTGTCTGATGAAGTGCTTGGTGAATCTGTTCAGTATTATTTTGCTCTAAAAAAACTGGCAGAAGAATTGTCTTTGGATGCAATGACAATTAATTGTTTTCCGATGAGCATTAAAGGTAAAACATGTCTTGCAGTTTCGAACTTAAATGACCTTGGTATTATGACAGGATGTGAAGGCGATGTTAACTCGACAATAGTTATGTATATTTTTAATTTAATTACAGGTGAATCACCCATGAACTCAGATCTTATCTATGAGTATAAAAATGAAAATGCAATAATGTTTTCCCATTGTGGAGCAGGTCCTTTTTCTTGTGCTTGTGATTTAAAAGATATAATGCTTGAAGAGCATTATGAAGTTAAATCAGGGATGGCCGTGTATTATCCTGTAAAAATAGGACAAAAGGTAACAACTATAGTGAATCTTGTTGGAAATCAATCTACTTACAGGATGTGCATATTAAATGGTGTGAGCATACCCACCAAAGAGTTAGAATATCATGGAAACCCCATAAGGATAAAATTTAAGACAAATATAAATGAATTGATAAATGTAATTGGCAATGAAGGTTTTGGCCATCATTGGATGGTTTCATATGGAAATCATACTGATATTTTTAAATATCTTTGTAAATTTGCAAAAATTAATTGCATGTCAATAGCTTAATTGCGGGAGGGTATAATGCCAAAATTAAGTTCGCGAGAGAGACTAATAAATACTTTCGAAGGTAAAGAAATTGATAGGATAGCCACATTTGATATTATTCACAATATTGATCTAATAGAATATTTAACCGATGAAAAAGTAACTCCTAAGAACGCTGAGGATCTTTTATGCAAAGCAGCTAGTAAGGTGCTGGATCTAATAAGACATTTTGCCGTTCCCAATTACTATGATACTAAAATAGTAAAAGATGATGACGGCTTTGTTTATAAATATGAATGGTGGACAGGACATGTAATTGAAAGACCAAAGTTCAATTCTGTAGAAGATGTAGCAAAAATGATAGAAAAGGATATTGCTAAAATATTAAAGTGTACAGAGAAAAAAGAAGTATGCGATGTTGCCCATATGCATGTAAATCTTTTTCAGGAAAAGTTCAAAACCTTCGAAGAAGTAAAAATAGAATATAAAAGAATTTCTGACAAGTTAAACGGAACTATTATGTTGGCACCCGAAGGAACAGCCGGCATCCAAATACCTCAGGAAAGATATGATTATAAATGGTGGGTTTATTTTTATAATGATTTTCCTGAAATGGCTATAACATATCTTGATGCTTTGGTTGATTATGAGATTGCCTTTATAGATAGTTTTGCTGATTTTGACATGTGCCCAGTTGCTATGTCTTCAGGTCCTGTTGGAACTAATGAGGGTCTTTTGTATTCTGAGGATTTCTTCAGAGAAGTTGTAATTCCCAGGAAAAAAAGAACTCTTGATAAATGGAAAAGTTACGGAATATACCACATAAGTTTTTTGGATGGCTATAAATGGCCTATAGTTGATGATTTTATAAAAATTGGCACGGATGCAATTTGTCCATTTGAATCTTATGCCCATATGGAGGTAAAAAAATTTCGGGACATTTATCCAGAAATTGTAATCTGTCAGCCAATTGACTGCACACAACTACTTCCTTTTGGTACTGCTGAAGAAATTAAAAATGCAGTTATTAAAGCTATTGAAGATGCCGGAAAGAGAAAAATAATTATAGGCTCAACTTCAGAGATTCATCCAAAAGTTAATTTTAAAAATGCATTGACAATGTATGATACTGCTATGAATTACAAATTGTAAAAATAGGGAGAATCCAAAATGTCTTATGAAATTGATTTAAGAAGATTAAAAATAGGTGTGGAAATTTATGATCCATCAAAATTCTATGATGGTTATACATTATTTGCCCCAATGTATGATGGAAATGCATGGCTCATTGATATGCAGGGAAGAATTGTTCATCATTGGGAGATGAAAAATCCGCCCGGAGTATATGGCAAACTGCTGCCAAATGGCAACTTGATGTGGATGGACAGAGGTTCAGATGCCAATGAAGCCCTGGATGGAGGTGCATCGGCTCTTATAGAAGTTGATTGGGATGGCAATGAGATCTGGAGATATAATGATGTAACTCTAAATCATGATTTTCTTTGTTTGCCAAATGGGAATATTTTAATAATGCGATTTGTTGAAATGCCTCAAGAAATAAGCAAAAAGGTTACAGTTGGGCTTCCTGGAAGTGAATTGCCGGATGGTAAAATGCTTAGCAATAATATTCAGGAAATAACAAGGAGTGGCAAGGTTGTCTGGGAATGGAATCACTGGGAACATTTTTTGCCAGACAAAGATGTTGAGTGCCCCATAGTCAATAAGATGATTTATGGCTATACAAATTCTTTTGATGTATTCCCGAATGGCGATATTCTGATATCCATAAGACATTTAAATACAGTTGCAAGAATTAGTAAAAAAAATGGAGAAATTTTATGGCGATGGGGTCCAATGCAGGTGCTTGGTCATCAACATTCAGTAAGTGTGCTTGACAATGGGAACATACTTATATTTGACAATGGTCTTCATAGAAATCCCCCATCTATTACAGATAAATCCCTCAGTGAAATTCAAGAAGCTGAATTTTCAAGAGTAGTTGAGGTTAACCCTGCCACTGATGAAATTGTATGGGAATATTGTGATCCAACAGGTCAATTTTACACACCATATTGCGGAAGCGCAGAAAGATTGCCAAACGGTAATACTTTAATTTGTGAATCAATTAGAGGCATATTTTTTGAAGTAACTTCTGAAAAAGAAGTGGTATGGAGATATACACACCCTTTTGCTATTCCTAGGCCCAGCTGGTTTGGATGGAACATTAATTACATGGTTTTTCAGATTCGTAGATATGGTTTAAATTTTGAAGGTTTTAGGGGTAAAGATCTGGATCCATCAAACTACAGGTTATCAATTGAAAAAGTTGATATAGAAAAAAGGGAAGAAGCAAAAAAGATTATGGAGCGTCTGGCAAAGGCTGGATATTAAAATGATTAAAAATAATTTAATTCCTCCACATGGAGGCATACTTGTAAACCGGCTTTTAAGTGGCAGTGATTTAAATAAAGCAATAAAAAATTCAAGTTCTTTATTTAAAATTAGACTGAGTAGCCTTGAAATATCTGACCTTATAATGATTGCTACAGGTGCTTTTAGTCCACGTGCTGGTTTTATGAATAGTGATGATTATCAGGGTGTATTAACCAAAATGAAGTTATCAAACAATATTTTGTGGCCAATTCCTATCACTCTTTCTGTTTATAAAAAAGATGCTGATAAGATTTCAATAGGCGATGAGGTTGCACTTATTGATTCAGAGTCTGATGAACTGATGGGGACAATTTTAGTTGAAGAAAAATTTTCTTACAATAGAGATAAAGAAGCTCTGAGTGTTTTTGGTACCTGTGACAAAAATCATCCTGGAGTTGCAAAAATATATGAAAAGGGTGAAATTTATCTTGCTGGTCCTGTGAGGGTTTTTAGCGAAGGTATTTACTCTAAAAAATTCCCTGAATATTCAAGACCAAAGGAAGTTAGGGAAATATTTCTAAAACTAAATTGGAAAAGTATTGCAGGTTTTCAAACCAGAAATCCAATTCATCGTTCACACGAATATATTACAAAAATAATTTTGGAAATAATGGATGGCCTTTTTATCCATCCAATAGTTGGCAAATTAAAAGAAGATGATATCCCTGCGGAGATAAGGATGGATTGCTATAAAATTTTGATTAATAACTATTATCCAAAGGAAAGAGTATTGCTAAAAGTCTATCCCATGGAAATGAGATACGCAGGTCCCAAGGAAGCAGTACTTCATGCAATTATAAGACAAAACTTTGGTTGCAGCCATTTTATTATTGGCAGGGATCATGCGGGTGTGGGAAATTATTATGGCCCATTTGAAGCTCAAAAAATATTTGGTTTAGTTGAAGAAGACTTATTAATAAAACCAATCAAGATAGATTGGACCTTCTGGTGTAATAAATGCAGCCAGATAGCTTCATCAAAAACATGCCCCCATAGTGAAGAGGATCACAGTTTAGTCAGTGGTACCAAACTGAGGGAAATATTATCAAGAGGAGAATTTCCGCCAGAGTATATAACCAGGCATGAAGTGGCAGATATTTTAATAAAATATTACAGAACTAAAATTCCGAGTTAACTGGCAAAAATTGGCAAATTAATATTTAAGTAATCCGGGATTTTGTGGAGATAATGATGAAAAATGTTGTTTTAATTACAATTGATGCATTGAGAAGAGATGCTATAGGTATTTATAGTAAAAAAAATTCTTTAACTCCTTTTATTGATAGCCTAAGAAACAAAAGTATTATATTTAAAAATGCTCAGGCAACGGGCCCTTATACCCAGAGCTCTTTTCAGGGAATACTTGCATCTTCTTATTACCTGGAATACGGAAAGGAAAAAAATATTTCTTCAAAAAAAATTCTTATTTCCGAAGTTTTAAAAAGAAATGGAATAACAACTGCTGGTTTTCATTCAAATGCTTATCTTAGTTATTATTTTGGATATAACAGGGGTTGGGATCATTTTTATGATTCTATGCAGGAAGAAGTAAGTGACATGTATCCCTTTATCAGGGGTGATGCAATTAACCTGAAAGTTAATTACTGGCTTTCAAATTATGTGAGGCAAAAAAATTATAATCCGTTTTTTTTATGGGTTCATTATATGGATGTTCACGAGCCATATATTGGAGAAGAAAAATATATAAAATTAATAGACTCCAATATTAATATTGGAAAAGAAAAAATGTTTGAACTTTTTAAGGAAGTAATTTTAAAAAGAGATATTTCAAACTGTGATAATGTGGAATTATTAAAAAAATTATATGAATCAAAAGTAATGGAGACAGATAACCATATTAAAGAATTATTTGATATATTTGAAAAAAATAAAATTTTAGAAGAATCAATATTTATTATTTCTTCAGATCATGGTGATGAATTTGCTGAACATGGCGGTTTATCCCATGATGGAAAAATGTACTCAGAATTAATCAGCGTACCCTTGTTAATAGTAAACTGGGACCAGAATAAAATGATAAACTGTGAACAACTTGTCAGTTTAATAGATCTAGCGCCCACAATAGCATATTCTTATGGTCTAAAAACTCCAGAAGAATTGAAAGGTCAACCTCTATTGCCACTTGATAATTATAATAAAAATAATTGTTACGGAGAGGCAATGGGAAAGATTGGCAATAAAGAAAAAGATACAGATAAACCTGTGTATTATTATAGAGAAGAAGATTTTAAAATTATTTTTAAAGAAGATGGTAATTTATGGGAAATGTATAATTTAAAAGATGATCCGGGGGAGAAAAAAAATATAATTAATAACTCTGCTTCCAAGCGTTTATTAAAAGATAAATTAATACCCATGATAAATAGATGGATTAAATAAAAAGGGGAGGTCATATGATTACTGATGAGGAAAATAATAAAATTATAGAAGAGAACATTAGAAAATCTAAAGAAATAATAAATGAAGCCTTTAAAAAATTTGACAATGATCAATTGGCAATAACTTGGACAGGTGGTAAAGATAGCACTTTAACCTTATGGTTAATAAAGCAGGTATGTGATGAGAATAATATAAAAATTCCTAAAGTTATGACAATTGACGAAGGGGACTCATTTCCTGAAATTCATGAAATAATAGAAAAATATACAAAAGAGTGGAAACTTGATGTGAAATGGATGATAAATAAGGATGTTATTAAGGCTGCTGGCGGGAAACTTGGTGCAGATGTTGAAGTAAATAAATTAAACAAAAGAAACAGTGAAGAGCTAATACGTTTAGGATTTACAGGAGAAAGATTTCCTTTTGAAGCAGAATCATGGATCGGAAATCATCTTATGAAAACAGTTATGTTTAACATGTTTGTCGAAAAATATCAGATAAAAGGCATGTTTATGGGAATTAGATGGGATGAGCAAGCTGCAAGACAAAATGATGAATATTTTGTTAAAAGAGAAGGTGATAGTTATACACCGGAGCATATAAGAATACAGCCAATTCTGCATTTTAAAGAAAGAGATGTCTGGAATACAACCTTAAAATATAAAATACCATATTGTAAATTGTATAAAAGAGGATACCGTTCACTTGGAGCTTCCTCAACTACTATAAAAAAATCAGAGATTCCCGCCTGGGAGCAAGATTTAGAAAACACTCCGGAAAGAGAAGGAAGAAGGCAAGATAAAGAAGCTGCAATGGAAAGACTTAGGAAATTAGGATATATGTAAGAAAATTTTTGCAATAAAGGAATTTTTTTCAATTATTAAAAGATTTTAAATAAGATATTTTTCTATCTTCAAAAAATGAGAAAATAAAGTTTTTATTTTTTTCTTAAAACATTTTCAGAATTTTAAAGATATTCTTAATAGTTAAATTAATTGATTTGATTATTAAACTTGTAAATAAAACCATTTCGAAACATTATAATTCATTAATTTTTTTAACTTCAGGAGGAATAAATAAGATGATAGGTTATGTAAGAGAACTATCAAAAGATGTAAAAATATATAATACAAAAAAAACCTATGATGGCTATACACTATTTGCTCCACATTATGGGGATATCGCATGGTTAATTGATATGAGAGGGAATATAGTCCATTTTTGGCAAATGGACTGTCCACCAAGAATTAATACTATCCTTTTAAAGAATGGTAATCTAATGTGGCTTGGGAGAGGAAAAAATGCAATTAAGGATTTAGCGGCTGGTGCATCAGAATTATTGGAAGTTGACTGGGATGGTAATGTCGTATGGAGGCTTGATGATCCAAAGCTTCATCATGATTTTCGTTGTCTTGATAATGGTAATATTCTTTTATTAAGATTTGTAAATATACCAAAGAAAATACAGAAAAAAATTAAAGGAGGAGCACCGGGTACTGAACTTCCTGACGGAAGTATAGTTGGAGTTCAGGTAAGAGAAATAAATAAAAATAAGGACATATTATGGGAGTGGAATAACTTTGAACATTTTGACCCAAAAAGAGACATCGAATGCCCATTATGCATGAGATCTATATGGGGTTATACTAATTCAGTAGATCAATTTCCAAATGGGGATATTTTATTATCAATCCGTCATATGAATAAGGTTATTAGAGTAGACAAAAAAACAGGAAATATTGTATGGGAATGGGGCCCTGAGCATTTACTTGGACACCAGCACGATGCTGTTATTTTAGAAAATGGCAATATAACAATATTTGATAATGGACATCACAGAAAACCTCTAAAATCAGGAGATCCAAGCGAGATATCATCATTTACAACATCAAGGATAGTGGAGGTAAACCCACAAACAAATGAAATTGTTTGGGAATATAAGGATCCAATGTTTATGATTTTTACTAATTTTGCTGGGAATGCTCAAAGGTTACCCAATGGTAATACTTTCTTTTGTGAGTCCAGAGCTGGCACATTTTATGAAGTTACTTATGACAAGGAGATGGTTTGGAAATATGAGAGTCCCTTTATACTTTCAAGAGAAAAAATGTGGGGTTGGACTGAATCTAAAATGGTCGCACAGGCACATCGATATGGGGTTAATTTTGAAGGATTAAAAGACAAAGATTTGGATCCTGATAAATTCGAGTGGATAATTAGAAAAAAGAGTATAGAAACACTTAGTGAAGAAGAAAGAATAAAGAATCGTCTTGCAATGGCAGGATATTAAATTAACCAAAAAAATTGGAGGTTCTTATGAAGTTAAATATTGACACAAATATTGAGTGTTTAGGAACATACGCAGAAAGATATGTTCCAAATGGATATTATGAACCGATGGAAATAGATAAAAGATTGGAGACAATGTCAAAAATTGAGGGATTGACCGGGCTTTTTACCTATTATCCCACAGGACCTTTGCCATCTGATCCAGATAATTTGGTTAAAAAATTATCCAATTTCAATTTAAAAGTCTCAAACGTCTGTGTTGTAGGTTGGAATGATAAAAAATGGAAGCACGGAGCTTATAGTACAAACGAAAAAGAAATAAGAAAGCAAGCTATAAAGCTTTTTAAAGAGGGTATAGATTTTGCAAAGGCAACAAAGGCAGGAAGTGTACTTTTATGGGCTGCTCATGATGGTTTCGATTATTCTTTTCAGGTTAATTATAAAAAAGGGTGGGAAAATTTAAAGGAAAGTATAAAAGAAATCGGGGAATATGATAGAAATGTTAAAATAGCTGTTGAATATAAATGTAAAGATCCGAGACAGAAAGCTTATATTAGTAATGTGGGCAAGGAAATGATGCTACTAAATGATGTGGGACTTGCTAATGTTGGTGGGGTTATTGATGTTGGCCATGCATTAATGGCCCAGGAAAATCTGGCGGAATCATGTGTGATTTTGGATTCACATAACAAACTTTTTCAAATTCATATAAATGATAATTATAAGGATGCGGATCCCGATCTCATGATAGGAGCAATTAGTTTTTGGGAGATCCTGGAATTTATGTATTATTTAAATAAAACTGATTATGAGGGCTGGCTGGCAATAGATGTAGAATCTCCAAGAGATGACAGAATTAGGTCTCTTGAGGTAGGTGTCAAACTCATTAGAAAATATAAAGAGCTTGCAGACAAATTAACAAAATACTCTGAAGAAATAGAAAAAAATTTAGAAGGTTACCATTTTGCGGATAATATGAATTTAATTATGGATAAAATATTTAAATAGACAATATTTTATAAAAAACTAATTTGTTATTTGAATATTTTAAAAAAAGTGGAGGTAATTAATGGGTTATTTGTTTGAAATTAAAAATTCATTAAATAGAAATAAATTTGAAAAAATACATGGATATTCTTTAAAAGTACTTGAGGAAACAGGGATGAAATTTATGAATAAAGTTATTCTAGAATCTCTGAAATCAAGAGGAGCAAAAATAGATTGGGCAGGACAAATAGTATATTTTCCAAAAAGATTGGGGGAAAATATGCTTTCAGACTATAGGAAAGAAATAAGAAGTGGAAAGATACAGAAGATGCTTAATGGAGGTGTTTCCTTCAGCTATAAAACAAATAGTAAAATATTTTGTAAATTTGGAGCGGCAGCGCCAAATATTTTTGATTGGGATATTCAAAAAAAAAGGCGGGCAACTGAAACTGATTTAATAAATTCAATAAGAATTGGGGAAGCAATTCCTGAAATTGGCATGGTCGGATGTCCTATATACATTGACGAAATAAGTGGAAGAAAAATAGAGCCAGACTTCATCCCCATTATTAGCGCCATGTTTCTTTCAAAAAATACTAGAAAACTTGGAAATTCTGAAGTCAATAACGAAAAACAATTAAAATATCTAATTGAGATGGGTGTAATCTTAAAAGGTTCCCTAAAGAAATTTAGAGAAGATCCATGTTTTATTACAGCAAAGGAGAGCATCTCACCACTGGTTCTTGATAATAATGCATGTGAAGTTTTGATATCACTTGCTAAAAATGGGCTTCCAGCCATTATGATTCCCATGCCAATTATGGGGGCATCAGTGCCTATAAATGTGTCAGGTTCAATGATTGTTTGTAATGCTGAAATACTTGCTACCATGACTGCAATTAGAAGCATTTATCCTGATGCCACAGTGGGCGGAGGTTCAATTACAAGCTTAATGGATATGAGATCTGGAAAGATTAAATTTGATACTGTGAATGCTACCAAAGTTGATCTTGCATTAGCGCAAATGTATGATGAATTTTATGGCTTGGATTATGGTTATGGTATATATTGTTCGGATGCAAAGTTTCTCGGACCTGAAATTATATATGAAAGAATGATGAAGCTTATTGGAGCATTATTTCTAAGAAAATTTAATTATGTAATAGGTTTATTTGACCAGGGAATGATATATAGCCATGAATTAGCAATAGTTGAGATAGATATAATAAAGTCACTTCATCAAATGATTTCAGATATTGATATAGGTGATTTAGATGTATCATTTGATACTATAAAAATGTAGGACCTGGAAGAAATTATATGTGCGAGACACATACCTTGAACAATTATAAAAAAATTGAAAAATCAGAAATACTTGAAGAGATAATAGATATTAAAAATGATAAAAAAATAAAAAATATGTTTGATCTTGCAAATAAAAGATACAAAAAAATTTTAAAAGAATGCGCCCCTTATATTTTGTCAGAAGACAAAAGTCAAGAAATCGATTCTGTTGTAGAAAAAGCACATAGAGATATAACCGGGTATTAAAAAAATATATCAAATATATTTAATTCCTTATCAAAATCTAAACTCATTGACAGAAAATATTTATATATGTTATAATGTTTATCGATTTCGGCAATCGTAAAACTATTTCTAATAAACTTATGCGTATAAAAGATATAGCTAGAGAAATAAATATATCTCCAACAACAATATCAAGAGTTTTGAATAAAAAAAGTGGTAATTACAGTAAAGCAACTGAACAAAAAGTTCTAAACGCAATAAAAAAATATAGTTACACTCCAAATATAATTGCAAGAAATTTAAAAAGGAAAAAAACTTTTGATCTGGGAATTTTAATTCCAGAGTTTTCATTTTATTCAGAGATTTACTTAGGTGCGCAGAAAGTTGCTAAAAAATACGGCTATAATCTCATTCTGGCATGTTCAAACTATAACAAAGATTATGAACTGGCAATTTTAAAAGATTTTTTAGAAAGAAAAATTGATGGCTTAATAATTACTACAGGATTTTTCAATCAATCATATTTGGATGAATATGAAAACAAAAAGATTCCAGTCGTTACATTAGAGAGAATTTCTAATAAGAGTAAACTTCCGATGGTTTGTTATGATACTTATAAAATGATGAAGTCTGTAATTAGACATTTAATTGAAAATAATTATAAAAATCCCTCCCTAATAGTTG
>JAMDEN010000077.1 GCA_023487035.1 Actinomycetota bacterium | reverse complement strand
TTATTTTTCATCATGAATGTGTTCAAAGCAATACTTTACATGTTTATTTTCTTGCTGCTCCTGATTTTTTAGGTGCAGGAAGTGTATTCCCTTTAGTTCAAACAAATCCGGAAATAGTAAATATTGCGCTAAGATTAAAGAAAATGGCAAATGATATGGTTAGAATTATTGGTGGAAGAGCAATCCATCCAATTACAACTGTGGTTGGTGGTTTTACTAAACTACCTGCAGAACAGGAAATGTATCAAATGAGAGATATGCTAAAGTCTGCTTATCCTGATTTAGAAGCTTCTCTTAAGTTCTTTAAAACTTTAAAATTACCTGAATTTAAAAGAGAAACTGAATATATTTCAATAACAGATAAAAATGACTATGCATTATATGATGGTAAAATTAAATCTTCTGATGGCTGGGTTATTGATGGTCAGGATTATCTTGCGAAAATTAAAGAAAAAGTTGTTGAGCATTCAACAGGAAAACATTGCTGGGCAACAAGGGATTCTTATATGGTAGGAGCTCTTTCAAGATTTAATAACAATTATGATAAACTTTCTGATAATGCAAAAACATTTGCAGAAGAATTGGGTTTAAAAACACCTTGCTATAATACATTTATGATAAATTTTGCTCAATTTGTTGAAATTGTTCATAGTATTGATGATAGCATAAAACTGATAGATGACCTTATGAAATCAGGACTGGATGAAAATAAAGCAATGGTAAATGTAAAACCAAAAGCTGGAAGAGGAGTAGGTGTTGTAGAAGCTCCAAGAGGTTTATTAATCCATGATTATACTTACAACGATGAAGGTAAAGTTACAAAAGCAAATCTGATTATTCCAACTAATATGAATTATGCTAATGTTGAAAAGGATATGGCAGATTATCTTCCTTTGGTAATAAATAAATCGGAAGATGAGATAACTCTTGCAATGGAAATGCTTATAAGAGCATATGACCCTTGTATTTCATGCTCAACTCACTTTTTAAATGTCAAATTAAATAAATAATTCTTAAAAATTTAAAATGAGTTTTAATAAGTTATTTTTTATTTAAATTATAAATTAGAAAGTTATGAGTTTTAACGTTTCTAATTTTAATGAAAATTATATTGCCAAAGTTAATTATAAAATAATTGGCTTTGGCAACATTTATATGAGCGATGATGGTATAGGGATTAAAATAATTGATGAACTTAGAAAATCCAATTTTTTAAAAAATTATAAAAATACAGAATTAATTGATGGCGGAACTTCAGCAATTGATCTTATATTTATTATTCAAGAATCACAATATAATAAAATTATTATAATTGATGCAGTTGATGCAGGACAAAATATAGGGGAAATAGTTAAATTTAAATTAAATGATATTTATGAATTTTCTGGAAAAGATTTTAGAAGTTTTTCTCTCCACGACCTTAATCTGGCGGAAATTTTTAATTTAATTAAATCATTAAATATTAAATCAGACATAACAATTATTGGTATTAAACCAAAAATAATTAAATATGGCGAAGAATTATCTCCCGAAATTAAAGAAAAAATCCCTGAAATAATCTTAAAAATTAAAGAAGAATTAACTAAATAAATAAAAATTATTTTTAAATTTTAATAAAAAATTGCAATAAAAAATTAAAAAAATTGTAACTATTATTACAAAAATAAGGTATAATCTTCATAGAAATCAAATTGTTAAATGGACATATTATTGCTTTTATAAAATTATTAAGTTGAAATTAAAATATATTCTTAATTATACATTATGAAAAAATAGTTAAAAAATAGTTAAAAAGTAATTTAGTAATAATAAAGAAATAACTTAAAAATTATAAAATAATAGAATATATGAAAGGAGTCAGTAATGCAAAAAGAGGTAGAGGAAATTGTATGTGTTTGCGAACAGGTTATTGATAAATCCAGGACTTTTAAAGAAATTGCCGAAGCAGTAAGGGATATAATTAAACAAGTTCAATCAGAAACAACTCAAATTGATGCACCGGGGAAATCACTTGCATTAAGAAAACCTCTTGCTAATCTTTTCATATTAAATTCAAATATGGATGATAATATAAAAGCATTTGAAAAAATTTATGATGAATTAAAAAAGATTTAGCATATTCTTGGAAGCTGTTCGCTATAAAATTTATCAAGAATTCTGTTAGTACCTATTTTTGTTTTAAATAAAACTGTGTTTAAAGAAGATTTTTGTGTGACTTCGCCAATAACACAGGAATCTTTACCATATTTATTTTTTTTCATAGCATCAAGGACTTTGTCTGCATCAGCGGCATCAACAAATACAATTATTTTTCCTTCATTTGCAATATATAATGGATCAAGTCCTAAAAATTCACATAAACCAGTTACCTCTTTTTTTATTGGTATTTTGTCTTCATAAATAACCATATTTGTTTTTGATTTATCAGACATTTCCAACAACACTGTTGCAATCCCACCCCTCGTTGCATCTCTTAGTGCATGAATTTTATCTGATACATCCATTATTTCATTTACAAGTGATGAAAGGGGAGCGCAATCACTTATGATATTTGTTTTAAAATTAAATTCAGGTCTTGAACTTAAAACTGCAAGTCCATGTTCAGCAATGCTTCCATTAATTAATATTTTGTCTCCAGGCTTTATATTTAAAGGCGAAATATTTATTTTTTTCTTTATAAAACCAATTCCGGAAGTATTTATAAATATCTTATCTACGCTATTTTTTTCAACTACTTTAGTATCTCCCGTAACTATATTAGTATTTGTTTCTTTTAAAACTTCTAAAGCTGATTCAAATAATTTTTCAAGATATTTAACTTCAAATCCTTCTTCAATTATTAAACCCATACTTAATACTACCGGGGTTGCACCAGCTGCAGCAAGATCATTAATTGTTCCGCAAATACTTAATTTTCCAATATTTCCTCCAGGGAAAAACACAGGTTTAACTGTAAAACTATCTGTTGTATACGCAATTTTTTCATGTAAATTGTTACTAATTACTGCACTGTCTTCAAGCTTATTTAAAATATTATTTCCAAAATATTTAATAACAAGATTATTAATAAGTTCACCTGTTTTAATGCCACCATCACCATGAGAAAGTAAAATTGTTTTGTCTTTAAAATTATTATTTTTACTGTTATTCATATTATATTTTATTTATTTGTACTTAAATTAAATTACTTTTACGTCAATAAAATAAATTTTACGCTAATAAAAAAAATAAAGAATAAATTTTTAACTTGTATATTTTTCATATTTAAAATATGCAGCACATGTTCCTTCACTTGAAACCATGCAAGGTCCAACAGGATTATCAGGTTTACATAGTTTTCCAAATAATTTACATTCAAAAGGTTTTTTAGTTCCTTGTAATATATCTCCACAACTGCAATATCGGGGATCCTTGGCATTATTATCTTTTAAGGAAAATGTAATTTTTGCATCAAAATTTTTAAATTTATCTTTAAGAACAAGACCACTTTTTTCTATATTACCTATGCCTCTCCATAATGAATCATTTATATCAAATATTTCATTGATATAATTAACAGCAACGGGATTTCCATCTTCTTTAACAACTCGTTTATATTGGATTTCAGTTGCTGGCTTACCTTCTTTTAGCTGCCTTAATATCATTAAAACAGAATTTAAAATATCATCAGCAGAAAATCCGCTTATTACTGCAGGTTTATTATAAATTTTACTTATAAATTCAAAAGGCTTACTTCCAATTACTGCACAAACATGACCTGGGCATAAAAAAGCATTTATATTGTTTCCATTTTTGGAATTTAACAAAAATTTTAAAGCAGGCGGCACTATCTTATGAGTGTTATATATATAAAAATTGCTGATTTGCATTTCAAATGCTTTTTTTATTAATAATGCAGTTAAAGGAGCAGTAGTTTCAAATCCTATTGCAATAAATATAACATTGTTTTCAGGATTTTTTTGAGCAAAATCAAGTGCATCAGCAGGACTATAGCAGATTTTTATATTTGAACCCTCAGATCTTTTTTTGTAAAGGCTTGATTTGGAGCCAGGTACTTTAAGCATATCTCCAAAAGAAAAAATATAATTATTGTGGTTTTCTGCAAGTTCAGTAATATTATCAATATCAGAAACTGAAGTAACGCAAACTGGACAACCCGGACCACTTATAAGATTAACATTTTGAGGTAAAACCTGTCTTAATCCGTTTTTACCAATAGACATTGTGTGAGTACCACAAACTTCCATAATATTTATATAAGGAAGATGTCTTGCAATTTCATTTATCTCTTTTAATAATAAATTTATATTATATACTGTATTATTCTGCATAATTTTCAAATAATTCTAAAATTTTTTGGGCTTCTTCAGTGTCTATTATTTGGATTGCAAAACCTGCATGAACAATTACAAAATCTCCAATTTTAACATCAGGTATAAGTGAAATATCTATATTTTTAATAACTCCCATTGAATCAATTACTGCATTAGTTTCATCAATTGAAATAATTTTAGCTGGTACTGCAACACACATTTAATTTTTCTCCTTTAAAGAAATAATACTGTTCATACCTATATATGCCTGCCCAAGTGAAATTCCTCCATCATTTACAGGTACTTTAAAATTTGTATAAACTTTAAAGTTATTATTTTCTAACAATTTAAAAGTTTTTTCAATTAAATAATTATTTTGAAATACACCACCGCTTAAAGCAATATTATTAATTGTAAATTTTTCTCTAATTATTTTACTTATTTCAAGAATGATGTTAGATAATGTATTGTGAAATATTGCAGAAATTTTACTGATTTTTACTCCTTTATTAATATCATTAATTACATTGGTAAATAAACTGATATCATCAATTATAAATGAAATTTCTTTTTCAGATTTTTCTTCCATTTGAATAAATTTATTATTATAAGTTTTCTTTGTTTTATTTTCTGCAATCATTTCAAGATTTATTGCTGCTTCACCTTCAAAGGTAGAATTTTGCGTTAAATTTAAAATAGAGCTTACTGCATCAAATAATCTTCCCATGCTTGTTGTTTCAATGCTGTTAAATTTGCTCTTTATTTGGAACATTATTGCTTTTATTTCCTCATCAGAGACAATTTTCTTAAACCATGGAAAATTTGAGCGAAGATATTTTATAAAATCATTATTATCAAAATTAACATTAATGTCTTTATTTATATTATTATTATTATGAAATTTATTATTACTTTTATTTCTATTCCAGGCATAATATAAATATGTTATAGCCATTCTTGACGGCTTGCGAATTGTTATTTCTCCACCTGGAAGTATTTTTTCAGTTAAATGGCCAATTCTTGTAAAATTTAAATTTTCATCAACAATAAAAATTTCACTACCCCATATTTTTCCATCTTCCCCATAACCAGTGCCATCCCATGCAAAACCAAGAACTTTATCTTGTATATTATTTTCAGCAATTACACTTGCGATATGTGCTTTATGATGTTGAACTTTTATTTTTTTTTCAGATAAAATTTCATTTGCTGCAAAATTATTTAACCGGAAAGCAGGATGTAAATCTGAAACAACTAAGCTTGTTTTACCAATATTAAAAAGAGAATAATAAATGTTTAAAGTAGATTTAAAAAATTTAATACTTTCCTCATTATCTATATCGCCAATATGCTGCGAAATAATAGCGTAATTTTCTTTTATTATGCAAAATGTATTTTTTTCTTCTGAGCCAATTGCTAAAATTGTTTTATTTTTTAATCCTCGATAAATTTTTACAGGATAAGGTGCATAACCTCTAGCTCTTCTTATTAACATTTCATTTTTATTAAAAACTTTTACAACAGAATCATCAAATCTTGAATAAATATCTCTATTATGGACCAGGAAATAATCACAAATATTGCCAAGTCTTTTAGTTGCTTCATTATTTTCAAATACTATTGGCTCTTCTGAAATATTGCCGCTAGTCATAATAAGGGGAATGTTAATTTTATTAAAAAGCAGGTGATGAAGAGGTGTATATGGTAGCATTATGCCTTCATATTTATTATTGAAAGATACAAATTTAGAAACAATTTTATGTTTATTTAAATTGTTTAAATTGTCATTATTTGGTTGGCATGATTCCTGTAAATTAATATTATTAAAATTAAAATTAAATATTTTTATTTTCTTTTTAACTAAAACAACAGGTGCTTTTGAAGAAAGAAGTAATTGTTTTTCAAATTTATTTATTTTGTAATAATTTTTTACTTGTTTTATATCCTTAATCATAATTGCAAATGGCTTAAATGCTCTTCTTTTTCTTTCTCGCAATTTTTTAACAGTTTTATCTGAACAGGCATCACAAGCTATTTGAAATCCTCCCAAGCTTTTAATGCCTATTATTTTTCCATTTATTATTTTTCTTGCTGCTATTTTAACAGGGTCTTTATCATTAATAATATTTCCCTTTTTATCAATAAGTAATAGCTCCGGTCCGCACTTTCTGCATGCATTTGGTTGTGCATGAAATCTTCTATCTAAAGGATTATTATATTCGTTTAAACAATCATCACACATTTTAAAAGAATTCATTGTAGTGTTGTGCCTGTCATAAGGAAGTTTTTTAATTATAGTAAATCTTGGACCGCAGTTAGTGCAATTTGTGAAAGCATAATTGTATCTTTGTTTATTATCAGGATTATTTATATCTTTAATGCATTCTTTACAAGTTGCCAAATCTGGAGAAACAAGTTGGAATTTTTCTTTTAAAAGCCGGCTTTTAAGTATTTTAAAATCAGAATAATTAACATTTTTAATTTCTTTAATGTCGATTTTTTCTATAATTGCTGGTTCAGGTTTTAATTTAATAATTTTTAATATAATTTTTTGTATTTGTTCTTTGTTTTCTGCATTTATTTTAATAATTACACCTGCAGTAGTATTACAAATATTGCCGTTAAATTTATTTTGTTTAGCTAATTTAAAAATAAATGGTCTAAAACCTACACCTTGAACGATGCCTTTTATCTCAATTTGAAAAGTTTTCATGATACTTAAAATATTTAAAATTAATATAAGTCAGTTTATAAAATTAATCCTGTTATTATAGCAGCAATAAAAACAATTATTAAGTTTTAAATTTTAATAATTAGTTATTTTATTTAATTGCTTTTAGTGGTAGTAGAAGAAGTTTGATTATTTTTTTGTAAATCTCCACCATCAATTAATATTAATGTTCCAAGAGTTGAAACATTATTAAAATCAAACTGTCTTGAAGAAGAAATAACAAGTTCTGTTGATTCCAGATTATCAGTATCAAGAATTGAAACGGTAAAACCCATTATAAACTCATCTGATGGAGTAAGATTTAAAGCATACCATGGTATGCTTCCTTCAATTGTATAACCACCAGAATATTTTTTAGCTGCAAGCACAGCACTGTTTAACGGAGAGTTTGATGGCCATCTTACAAATGATTCAGGTGCTGAACCGCTGTTATTTCCGGCCGAAAATTCTATTTGAAAATCATCACCATTTAAAAATGGGATATTAAAATCTTTTTCAAGATCAGTATCAATTACAAAAACTACACTATCTCCTTTATTTATCTGGTTACCATTATAAGGTTGATTATATACATCATCAGTTACCTGAATTAAAAAATAATAATTATCTTTATCCCAACAAGATGAAAAAACTCCAGAACAATCTTTTGCATTTGTATAATTTTCTTTTAATATAGTAGGAGTAAAAGAAGAAAATTTATCATATAACTCCCAATCATCTGCATTACCATCAATTACAGGAGGAGTATAGCATTTTAATGAAAAAACAGGTTCGCCATTTTGGGAACGATAATTTACTTTTTCAAGAATTTTACTTTTCTTTTCATTAATATTTACATTTTCTGCAGTAGTACTTTCAGTTGCTCCTTCATTTTTGATATCAACAGCAAAAGGTATTTTTTCACTTGTGAACACGACATTGTTGTTTTTATCTGTTATTTGAGCATAAATATTATATGAACCTGTTTGAGAAGGATTCCAGTTAAATTTAAAAGGAGCAGAATTTAAAGTTTTTATAAGTTTATCATTAATATATATATTTACATTATAATTATTACTGTTTTCTATATCCTTACCCTTAATTTCTATTGGTACAGTTTCATTAGAACTTACAAATTCAAAGGACTGATTTTTAGAAGGAGAAGCAAAATATATATCTATAGAACTCTCAGATGTTACTGTAGCAGGTTTTCCTGAAAAAAAATTTAAAGGCATTTTTCCTTTAATAACAAAAAATATAATTAAAGATAGCCCTATAATTAAAATAAAAGTAATATAAGGAAATCTGTCAGTAAAAAATGTTTTTTGTTTTCTTATTTTATTTTGTTTTTTTATTTTATTATTATTATTATTATTCATAAAAACAATTTATTTATAATTTAAAAATAAAAATATATTATTACTTATTATATTATAATATAGTTTTAAATTATTTTTATTTTTCTTTATTTATTTTCTTTAATTTTTTTAAATTAAAAATATTTTTTACTTATAAATATTTTTACTTATAAATTCTTATTTACAATTTCTAAATTTTTTATAATTTATTGTTTAAATTACTCATGATTTTCTAATTGTTTCTTTCTTTCTTCAATTATTTGTTCTGCAAGATTTTGAGGTAATTCATCATAATGGGAAAACTTTTGACTGAAAATTCCTCTTCCTTGTGTCATTGATTTTAAATCAACAGCATAATTAAAAGTTTCAGATTGAGGTACTGTTGCCTTAATAATCTGATTATTCTTATCGGCTGAAATACTTATAATTTTTCCTCTTTTTGAATTTATATCTCCAATAATATCGCCCATATATTCTTCAGGAACAGTTATTTCAAGTTCCATTACAGGTTCAAGAATTACTGGTGATGCTTCAGCCATTCCTTTTTTAAAAGCCATTGAAGCTGCAATTTTAAATGCCATTTCTGAAGAATCCACTGTATGGTAAGAACCATCATATAAATTAACATAAACATCAACTACAGGGAATCCACCTAAAATGCCTGAAAGCAAAGCTTCTTTAATTCCTTTTTCAACCCCAGGAATATAACCTTTTGGTATAGCGCCTCCAAATATAGTATCTTCAAATTTAAAACCTTCTCCTTTTGGCAGTGGTTTAATTTCTATAAGTACATGGCCATATTGACCTCTTCCGCCAGACTGCTTTTTATATTTATATTCTGCTTTAGCAGTTTTTCTTATTGTTTCTTTATAAGCAACTTTAGGAGTTTCCATATTAACATCAATATCAAATTTTTCTTTTAATTTTTCTTTAACTATTGCAAGGTGGAGTTCTCCCATACCCCAAACTATGTTTTGTTTCACTTCAAGATTATTTTCAAGTTTAATTGTTGGATCTTCTTCAATAAGTCTGGTAATACCACTGTTAATTTTTTCTTCGTCACCTTTTGCAGCAGGTGTTATTGCTTTCGGGAAAATTGGTTCAGGATAAATAATCTTATCCATTTTTAGTGGTTTGTCAGGATTAGAAATAGTATCATCTGTTGAAATATCAGTAATTTTTGCAACTGCAACTATATCTCCAGCTGATGCTTCCTGAATTTCTGATTGGTTTTTACCTTGAATTTTTAAAAGGCTTGAAAATTTAAAACTGCTTCCTGGTCCTGAAACAAAATAGCTGTTACCTGGTTTCATTGTTCCTGAAAAAATTCTAAAAACTGAAAGTTTTCCAATAAAAGGATCAGCCATTGTTTTAAAAACATAAGCAGCAAGCTGGTTTTCATCTGATGGATTTATTTCAATTACATTATTAGTATTAATATCAAGAGCTTTTTTACCTGAAATTTCAAGAGGTGATGGAAATAAAGAATTAATATAATCCATTAGAATATCTATACCTATGTTTTTACCGGAACTTATTGCAAAAACTGGAATTAAAGAATGATTTAAAACAGATTTTTTTAATATGTTATTTAAATCTTCAGTATTTATTTCTTCACCATTTAAATATTTTTCAAGTAAAGTTTCATCATTTTCAACTATGTCTTCAACCATGGAATTATATTTTGAATCAGCTAATTCTTTTAGTTTTGAATCAGGTTCAGTTTTTACTCCTGTTTTAGAATTTGAATCATATAAATAAGCTGTTTTTTTAAGCACATCAATAATACCTTTAAAATTCTCACCTTCACCTATCGGGATAGTAAATGGTACTAAAGGAACAGAAAAATTTTTTTTGATATTTTCTATTGCCTTAAAATAATCAACATTTTCCTGGTCCATTTTATTTAATATGCAAAAAACAGGAGTTGATTTTTTATTAAGCTCTTCAATTATTTTTTCAGTTACAGCTTGCATACTTGCTTTTGGATCAAAAAGTAATAAAGCCCCGTCTATAACTTGTATTGCTTCTAAAGTCTGACCTATAAAATCAAGATATCCAGGACAATCTATTAGATTAACATTATGATTTTTCCATTGGTAATTTAATATACTTGAACTAATACTAAAACCTCTTTTTGTTTCCAAGGGGCTAAAATCTGACATAGTATTTTTATTTTCAATTCTACCCATTCTATCTATTGCTCCGGAATTAAATAAAAAGCATTCTGAAAGAGTAGTTTTACCCGTGTTATTTCCTGAAACAAGCCCTATAACTCTTTTATTAACTGCATTTAAACCTGACATTAATTCCTCCTGATATTGATATATTTCAAATTATTAGAAAAATATTTTAATTAAATTATTTTTAAAAAGTAAAAAAGTAAAAAAACAAAGAAAAATATACCATAAAATCCAATAAGTGTAAAAAATAAAGTTTAAGTAATGACTGATATTACTAAACAATTTTTTATGAAATTATATATATTATTTTTTTGAACATTTTTTATGCTATAATATATTGTCTGTTTTTAGATAAATTTTTTAGATAAATATTTTTATGAAAATAATTATAATTTAAAGTTTAATAAATTTATTTATGAATTATAATTATATTGATTAAGTTTTATAAATATTTTTTTTGGAAGGGGGCTTTATGGGTATTTTAGGAGGAATAATAATAATTATTATAATTTTAGTGGTTATACTAATTATTTTTATAGCAATTTATAACTCTATTGTTTCATTAAGAAATAAAGTAGATAATGCATGGTCTCAAATTGATGTTCAATTAAGAAAAAGATTTGATCTTATACCAAATCTTGTTGAAACTGTAAAAGGATATGCCGCTCATGAACGGGAGACTTTACAGAAAGTAATTGAAGCACGTCAGTTAGGTTTAAATGCA
>JAMDEN010000150.1 GCA_023487035.1 Actinomycetota bacterium | reverse complement strand
TTGTAAAGATTCCAAATTGTTTGAATTGGAAAATGTAATATGTACTCCTCATCTGAGTTCTTCAACAGCTGAGGCTCAGGAAAAAGCAGATATTATAATAGCCAATCAGGTAAAAAAGGTTTTAAAAGATGAGATTGCAAATTTTGCAGTAAATTTACCAATTTTTAGTGAAGAGATTTTTAATTCAATCAGTCCATTTATTGAATTATGTGAAAATCTTGGTTCATTATTTTCTCAATTGTTTGAAGGAGATCTTAAGGAGCTTGAGGTAACATTTAATGGTAAAATTGCAAGTTTTAAAACAGATTTTCTTGTTTCTGTTATTTTGACAGAAATTTTACAGAAATATACAAAAGAAAGAATAAATCTTGTTAATGTTAATTTATTTGCTGAAGAAAAAGGTTTAAAAATTAAAGAAATTAAAAATTTACAGTCACAGGATTATATAAATTTAATTACTTTAAAAGGTAAAGATAATGGTTATGATCTTTCAGTTTCAGGAACAATAACAGGTATAAAAAATATGCCAAGATTTATTGCAATTGATAAATTTGAAATAGATATGGTTCCATCAAAATATATGGCTTTTATCAGATATGAGGATATACCAGGGCAGATAGGTAAAATTGGAACTGTTTTTGGTAAACTTGGAGTAAATATTGCAGCAATGCATGTAGGTAGAAAGGTTGTGAGCGGAGAAGCCCTTATGGGCTTGAACCTCGATTGTGAAGTTGATAGTAAAATGCTTGAAGAATTTAAAAAGCAATCAGGATTTACAAAAATTAAAATTATTAATCTTTAATTTCTTTATTTTATAAGATACCTTTTAAAATCTCATAGATATCTTATAGATAATAATAAATAAGAATTAGAAGTTTGTATTAATTCATATTTGTTAATTAATATTTAATTCAAGTTAGTTTTCTAAAATAAATTTATAATAATTTTAATTTTTATAAGTAATAAAAATAATAAAAATTATAATTTAAAAATTTTTCAATAAAGGAAGTTAAAAAATGGCTAATAAAATTTATATTTTTGATACAACTTTAAGAGATGGTGAACAAGCTCCAGGAATGCATTTAAATGTTAAGGAAAAATTGGAAATAGCATTACAGCTGCAAAAATTAAATGTAGATACTATTGAAGCTGGTTTTCCTATTTCATCAAAAAGTGATTTTGAAGCAGTAAAAGAAATATCAAAAGCAATAAAAGACAGATCAATTGCGGCTCTTGCAAGAGCAAACTTTAAAGATATTGATGCCGCAGGGGAAGCTTTAAAGGATGCAGCAAATCCTGTTATACATACGTTCATTTCATCTTCTGATATTCACTTAAAGTATCAGTTAAATAAAACAAGAGAAGAAGTTTTGCAATTAGCGGCTGAAGCTGTAAAAAGATGTAAAAAGTATACGGATAATATTGAATTTTCAGCAATGGATGCAACTAGAAGTGATAAAGAATATCTTGCTAAAATGTATGAAATAGCGATTCAAAATGGAGCTACAGTACTAAATGTTCCTGATACTGTGGGTTATGCGCTACCTCTGGAATATTCAAATTTAATTGAATATTTATTAAACAATGTAAGAGGTATTGAAAATGTAATAATTAGTGTACATTGCCATAATGATTTAGGACTTGCCGTGGCAAATTCAATACTTGCAGCAACTAAAGGTGCAAGACAAATTGAATGCTCTGTAAATGGCATTGGAGAACGTGCTGGAAATGCTGCAATAGAAGAAGTGGCTTTAATTATTGACACAAGGAAAAAAGATTTGGATTTATATACAGATATAAATATTAAAGAAATTGCAAGGACTTCTAATCTTGTAGCTTCCATGACAGGTTACTTAATAGCACCAAATAAAGCAATTGTAGGTAAAAATGCATTTTCTCACGAAGCTGGAATTCATCAGGATGGCATGTTAAAAGACAGGTCAACTTATGAAATATTAAAAGCGGAAGATATTGGCTTATCATCATCGAAGCTTATTTTAGGAAAACATTCAGGAAGGCATGCTTTTATTAAAAGGCTTGAAGATTTAGGATTTAGTTTAAGTGATGAGGAACTGGAAAAAGCTTTTGAGAGATTTAAATCCCTTGCTGAAAAAAAAGGAGCAATTAATGATAATGATTTAAAAGCTATTGTTCAAAATGAAGTAAGAGAAATAAAAGAATATTTTAAATTAAATTATTATCATATTTTAAGTGGCACAAACATAAAATCTACATCAACTGTAGGTATTGAAATTAACGGGAAGCTTTTTGAGGCTGTTCATTTTGGTGATGGACCTGTTGATGCTTCTTTTAAAGCAATTGATCAAATAACTAAAATAAAAACAAAATTAATTGATTATAGCATTGAAGCAGTTTCAGAAGGAAAAGATGCGATAGGTGCAGTAAAAATTGTTGTTAGCAATAACGGTATTGAAGTACTTGGAAGGGGTATAAGCACAGACATAATAGAGGCAAGCATCAAGGCTTATATAAATGCCATGAATAAAATTATTGAAAAGCAGCAATTAGAAATAAACAACTGATGTAATAATGTCAAAGGGACGTATAATTTGGTAATTTTATAAAAATAAATTCTGGTGATTAATCAGTTTCTGGTAAATAGTTGGCTAAAAAGGCTAAATTGATAAAATTTTAAGCTTAATTTAAACAGATAATTCACTAAAAATTGAATTATTCATCAGGAACTGATTAGTATAAAAATCTTAAAATATTCAGCTTAAAGCTATAATTTAATAATTTTTTAAGTAAATTTAAATATTGGAGAAATAAAATGAGTTTAAAAAATAATAAACCGCAAACAATTACACAAAAAATTCTTGCTTATCATTGCGGTAAAGATTATGTCGAAGAAGGGGAAATTGTTAATGCAAATGTTGATTTAGTTTTGGGAAATGATATTACCATGCCATTAGCAATCGGAGAATTTAAAAAAACCGGGATAAAAAAGGTATTTGATGAAAATAAAATAGCAATAGTTCCTGATCATTTTACACCTAATAAGGATATCAAATCTGCAGAACAATCTAAATTAATAAGAGTTTTTGCAAATGAATATAATATTAAAAATTATTTTGAAATTGGCTGTATGGGAATAGAACATGCATTAATTCCTGAAGCAGGCCTTGCAGTACCAGGGGGTCTTATAATTGGAGCTGATTCCCATACATGTACTTATGGGGCATTAGGTGCATTATCCACTGGAATGGGTAGTACTGATATAGGCATGGCAATGGCTACAGGTAAAACATGGTTTATGGTGCCAAAAACTATACAATTTAGATTTAATGGTAAGCTAAATCCTTGGGTAAGCGGGAAAGATTTAATTCTTTATGTAATAGGAAAAATAGGTGTTGACGGTGCATTATATAAATCTATGGAATTTACAGGTTCCACAATTGATAATTTATCCATGGATGGCAGGTTTACCATGGCAAATATGGCAATAGAAGCCGGGGCAAAATTCGGGGTTTTTAATGTTGATATAAAAACTAAAGAATTTTTAAACAGTATTGGTAAAAACGAAAAAGATTATAAGATTTTTAAAAGTGATGAAGATGCAAAATATGAAAAAATTTATGATATTAATGCAAGTGAAATTGAGCTTTTAGTAGCTGCACCTCATTTGCCATCAAATATAAAAAAAGCTAAAGATTTACATGATGTTAAGATAGACCAGGTTGTAATTGGTTCCTGTACAAATGGAAGATTTGAAGATCTTAAAGTTGCAAATGATATTATTGCTGGTAATAAAGTAAATAAGAATATAAGAGTGATAATTATCCCGGCAACACAAAAGATTTATCTTGATGCTTTAAAAGCAGGATTTATTGAAAATTTCATTAAAGCCGGATGTGTTGTAAGCACTCCAACTTGCGGGCCATGTCTTGGTGGACATATGGGAGTTTTAGCTGAAGGAGAAGTTGCAGTATCTACTACAAATAGAAATTTTGTAGGTAGAATGGGTCATCCAAAAAGTGAGGTTTACCTTGCCGGTCCTGCAGTTGCTGCAGCAGCTGCATTAACAGGAAGAATTAGTATTCCGCAAGTATAAAAAAGAGTTTTAATTTTAAGTAATTGGAATAATTGGAATTGGCTTTTTGAATTTTAAGGAGGAAAATTGTTTATAAATGATAAAGTAATAAAATATGGCAATAATGTTGATACAGACGTTATTATTCCTGCAAGATATTTAAATACAAGTAATGAAAGTGAACTTGCAGCTCATTGTTTTGAGGATCTTGATAAAGATTTTATTGAAAAATCTAAAAACAGAAAAATAATTGTTGCAGGTGAAAATTTCGGTTGTGGTTCTTCAAGGGAACATGCCCCTATTTCAATAAAGGCAAGCGGAATAAAATTAATTATTGCAGAGTCTTTTGCAAGAATTTTTTTCAGGAATGCAATTAATATAGGGTTACCAGTAATTGTAAATCCTGAAGCTGCAAATAATATAAACGATGGGGATAATATAGAAGTTGATTTGGATAAAGGAATTATAAGAGATATTACAACTGGAAAGGAATTTAAGACAAATCCGTTTCCTGATTTTATCCAAAAAATAATTGAAAAAGGTGGTTATGTTAATTTTATAAAGGCTCAAAAGGAGAAATAAAACAATGGAAAAGAACATCATGATTTTACCAGGTGATGGAATAGGACCTGAAATTATAAATGAAACTGTTAAAATTTTAGATTATATTTCTTTTAAATATAATCTGAATATTATTTATGAATATGGAGATATTGGTGGTATAGCTATAGATAAATATGGCACTCCTTTAAAAGATGATACTTTAGAAAAATGCAAAAATTCAGATGCTGTATTACTTGGGGCAGTGGGTGGTCCTAAATGGGATACAACTGAACCTGGTAAACCAAGACCGGAGGATGCACTATTGAAAGTCAGGAAAGAACTTGGACTTTTTGCAAATTTAAGACCTGTAAAAATTTATAAACCTTTAATTTCAACTTCAACTTTAAAAGAAGAAGTGCTTGAAGGCGTTGATATACTTGTTTTACGAGAGCTTACAGGTGGAATATATTTTGGTGACAGAAATAGGTCTTCAGATGAAAAGGGCGAATATGCTTTTGATACTGAAAAATATTACAGATTTGAGATTGAAAGAATTGCAAAACTTGGATTTAAAACAGCAAGATTAAGAAATAAAAAAGTAACTTCAGTTGATAAAGCAAATATTCTTGAAAGTTCAAGGTTATGGAGAGAAGCAGTAAATGAAATTCATAAAGAATTTGAAGATATAGAATTAAACCACATGTATGTTGATAATGCATCAATGCAGCTTATAAGAAATCCTAAACAATTTGATGTTATTTTAACATCAAACATGTTTGGAGATATTTTAAGTGATGAAACTGCAATGATTTCAGGTTCAATAGGGCTTTTACCTAGTGCATCTTTAAGAGAAGACAGTCTTGGAATGTATGAACCTATTCATGGAAGTGCCCCTGATATTGCAGGACAAGGAAAAGCAAATCCTGTCGCTCAAATATTATCTCTTGCTATGCTTTTAAGATACAGTCTGAATTTTATTTCCCAAGCTGATATTATTGAAAAAGCAGTAAATAATGTTCTTGAAAAAGGTTACAGAACTGCAGATATTTTTTATGATAAAAAAAATAAATTAGTATCTACATCTGAAATGGGAAATTTGGTTTTAAATGAAATTAAATCTTTAAATTAATATTCAGGAGCTTATATGGTTAATAAAATATATATTTTTGACACTACTTTAAGAGATGGAACTCAAGGAGAAAATATTTCTTTATCTGTAAGAGATAAATTGCAAATAATAGAAAAACTGGATGAAACAGGTATAGATTATATTGAAGCCGGATTTCCTGTATCTAATCCAAAGGATGAAGAGCTCTTTGAGATATTAAAAAATAAAAAGTTAAGTTATTCAAAAATTGTTGCTTTTGGAAGAACAAAATATAAAAATGTTTCTGTAGAAAATGATGAAAATATTAAGATGCTTATTAATTCAAAAGCTGATGCTGTATGTATATTTGGTAAATCTTCAACTTTTCATGTAGAAAAAGTAATAGAAACTACTCTTGATAATAATATTGAAATGATTTTTGAATCAATACAGTACTTAAAAAGGAATGTAAAAGAAGTTTTATTTGATGGAGAGCATTTTTTTGATGGTTATAAGCTTAATAAAGATTATGCAATAAAGACTTTAAAGGCTGCTGAAGAAGCTGGTGCAGATTTTGTTGTTTTATGTGATACAAATGGCGGGACACTGCCAATGGAAGTAATTGATATTCTTGAAAACGTAATGAAGGAAATAAAAATTCCAGTAGGAGTTCATTACCATAATGATAGCGGCTGTGCTGTAGCAAATTCTATTATTTCTGTAAATCATGGTGCAGTAATGGTTCAAGGTACAATTAATGGTTATGGAGAAAGAACAGGGAATGCTGATTTGTGTCAGATTATACCTAACCTGGAAATAAAATTAAATAAACAATGCTTAAAAAAAGGAAATTTAATTCATCTTACAAGCTTATCAAGATTTGTTGCGGAAGTAGCAAATCAAATTCCTGCTACTCATCAACCCTTTGTTGGAAGCAGTGCTTTTGCTCATAAAGCAGGAATGCATGTAAGTGGCGTAAGCAAACTTGCAAGTGCTTTTGAACAAATTCCTCCTGAATCTGTAGGAAATAAAAGAAGAATACTTATTAGCGAACTTTCAGGAAAAAAGTCTATTATTATAAAAGCTCAAGAATTTGGAATAGATTTAAAAAATGAACCTGAAAAAGTTATAGAAATATTAAAAAGAGTACAAGCAATGGAGCATGAAGGTTATCAGTTTGAAGCAGCAGATGCAAGTTTTGAGCTACTTGTAAGAGATATTACTGGTTTTAAAAAAGAATATTTTTCTTTAGAAAGTTTTAGAGTATTAAATGAAAAAAGAGAAAATGGAGAAATGCTGTCAGAAGCAACTGTTAAAATTCTAATAAACAAAGAAAGAATTATTGAAACAGGTGAAGGAGTAGGTCCTGTTAATGCATTAGACGTAGCTTTAAGAAAAGCTTTAACTCGATTTTATCCAAACCTTAAAAAAATAAAATTAACTGATTTTAAAGTAAGAGTACTTAATGAAAAAAAAGGAACTGGCGCTGTAGTAAGAGTATTAATAGAAACTACAGATGGTAAAAACAGTTGGGGAACAATTGGAGTTTCAGAAAATATAATTGAGGCAAGCTGGCAGGCTTTACAAGATAGTATTGTTTATGGATTAAATCAGCTACATTAAATAAAATTTAAATATATAGTTCTAAAATAAAATTTAATAGTAATTTATAATCATAAATTACTATTAAAAAATATTATAATTAACATATATATTATTTTTAATATGAATAATAATTTAAATGACATTATTGAAGAATTTCTTGAAGATTTTAAAAATGGAAAAATTTCAAAAGATGATTTCAAGTTAAAAATAAAAGAAATATATTTTGAAGATATCGGGTTTGCAAAAATTGACCATCACAGAAAATTAAGAAAAGGTTTTCCTGAAGTAGTTTATGGTGCAAATAAAACTCCTTATCAAATACTTGAAATTACAAAAAAGTTTTTAAAATATACCGATACATTACTTATTACAAGAACAAATAAAGAAGTATTTAATTTAATTCAAGAAGAATTGGATAATATTTATTTTGTTGAAGAAGCACAAATTATTTATGTAAAAAGCCCTGAACATGATTTGCATTTAATTAAAGGTGTAACAGTTGTTTGCGCAGGCACATCCGATATTCCTATAGCAGAAGAAGCTTGCATAACAAGTTATTTAATGGGAAATGATGTTAGAAAAATTTATGATGTTGGAATAGCAGGAATTCATCGATTATTAAATTATAAGGATGAAATTTTAAAATCAAATGTTGTAATTGCAGTTGCAGGAATGGAGGGAGCATTACCAGGATTAATTAGTTCTTTAGTTGATTGCCCTGTAATAGGGGTACCAACAAGTGTTGGATATGGAGCAAGTTTTAAAGGCATATCACCTTTATTAACGATGCTTAATTCATGCAGCCCTGGTCTTAGTGTTGTAAATATTGATAATGGCTTTGGAGCAGGCTATATAGCTTCTCTAATAAATAAAAAAATTAATTTAAAAAGCTAAATTTAAAAATACAATTGATATATTTAAAATAAGTTTAGTAAATTTTTAAATACTTAAAATTTTTTTATCTTTTATTTTTTAAATTTTAAGTATTTATTTTTTTTAAAAAATACCTTTTCTTTTAAATTAAAATAATTTCTAAATTACTTCATTATAACTTTAATTAAAATCTTATTTTCTTTATAATTGTAGTTGTTGTTTTAAAGTAAATATTTGAAATTCGTTAATATTAAAAAATAATATTTTTATAAAAAAATGGAAGAAGAAAATCAGGAAGAATCAAAACTTAAAATAGGGGAATTGCTTGTAAAAAACAATTTAATTACAAAAATCCAATTACTGGAAGCTCTTGAAATACAGAAAAAGACAAATAAAAAAATTGGTGAAATATTAATAGAAGAAGGTTATATATCAGAGCAGCAATTTAAAGAATTTTTATCCTTGCAAAAAGGTTACAAGCAAGTAAATTTATCTAAAATTGCTAATGAGATTGATGTAAATGCTTCAAATTTAATTACTAAAGAATATGCGTTAAAAGCAAAAGTTTTTCCTTTTAAATTCGAAGATGGCAAACTTGCTGTTGCAACACTGGATCCACTTGATATTTATTTAAATGATGAAGTTAGAATGTTAACAGGTTATGATGTAGAACCATATATTTCCACAAAGAAAGATATTGAATTAGCAATAAAAACATATATGTCTGATGAATATAGTCTTCAGGAAGTTGAAGAAATAACTAAGGATTTGGACTTTTCAATTGACGAAGAATTTGATGAAGAAACCGATATTCAAAAGAACCCTTTGGTGAGACTGGCAAACCAGATAATTTTAAAAGCAGTAACAATGCGGGCAAGTGATGTTCATATTGAACCTAAGGAAAAAAGCTGCACAATCAGATTTAGAATTGATGGAATTTTACAGGAAATTAAGGAGGTTCCTAAAACAGTTCAAAGGCTTCTGATATCAAGATATAAAATAATGTCTGGTATGGATATTACAGAAACAAGATTACCACAAGATGGAAGAAGTTCCTTTAATTACCATAATAAGACAATAGACTTAAGATTTGCAAGTTTACCAACAGTGTTTGGTGAAAATATTTCAATAAGAATTTTAAATAAAGAAGAAAATGTTTTTGATATCAGAAATCTGGGAATTAAAAAGGAAGATTTAGATATTTATTTAAAAATTATAAGTCAACCATATGGTTCGATTATTATTACAGGACCTACAGGTTCCGGAAAAACTTCTACACTATACGCAAGCTTGAATTACATATCCTCACCTGAAAAAAAAATATATACTATTGAAGACCCGGTAGAATATAAATTTCCTCAAATAATGCAAGTTCAGGTAAATCAAAAAATCGGGATGAGTTTTGCAGCAGGTCTTCGTGCCATGATGAGAAGTGACCCTGATATTATCATGCTAGGAGAAATAAGAGATCTGGAATCAGCAAAAATAGCCATAGAAGCTTCTATTACAGGACATCTTGTTTTAACAACGCTTCATACAAATGATGCACCCTCAAGTATTGCAAGATTATTTGAAATGGGTATTGAACCATACATGGTATCTTCTGCATTAAATTGTGTTGTAGCTCAAAGATTACTTCGAAAATTATGTCCGTATTGTAAAGAAGAATTAAATACAGTTAATATTAACTTTCCGGATGAAATTAAAAATATAATAAAAGATAATAAAATATATAAAAAAATCGGGTGTTCAAGATGCAATCAAACTGGATATATAGGTAGAATTGGCATTTTTTCAATAATGGTCGTTTCAGCAAATATAAGAAAAATGATTCTGGAAAAAGCAAGTTCGGATGAAATTGAAGCTGTTGCAAGAAAAGAAGGAATGAAAACATTGCTTGAAGCTGCAGCAGAAAAAGTGTCTGAGGGAATTACTTCTCTTGATGAAATGTATAGGGTGGTTTTTTAAAAAATGAGTATTAATAACTTTATCCATCTACATGTACACAGCGAATATTCTTTACTTGATGGTGCTGTCCGTATAAATGATTTAGTAAGAAAAGCTGCAGAGTTTGAAATGCCTGCTGTTGCATTAACAGATCATGGTGTTATGTATGGAATAATAGAATTTTATAATGCAGCAATAAAAGCAGGTATAAAACCTTTATTAGGTTGTGAAGTTTATATTGCTCCTAATGGAAGATTTGAAAGACAGGTTAATAAAAATAATGATGATGATAATTTTTATCATCTTACATTGATCGCTGAAAATATAAAGGGTTATAAAAATTTAATGAAACTTGTCAGTCTTGGTTTTCTTGAAGGGTTTTATTATAAACCAAGAATTGATAAAGAATTATTAAGACAATATAAAGATGGCCTCATAGCTTTAAGTGGTTGCGTTAAAGGTGAAATACCAAGAGCAATACAAAGTGGAAAAATCGAAAAAGCATTAAATTCTCTTGATGAATATTTGGATATTTTTGGAAAAGATAGCTTTTATCTTGAAATTCAGGATTCAGGAATTCCTGAGCAGGAAATTGTAAATAAAAATTTACTTGAAATTTCTTTAAGCAAAAAAATTCCTTTAGTTGGAACAAATGATGTCCATTATTTAAATAAGGAAGATAGCCATTATCATGATGTTTTACTTTGTATTCAAACGGGAACAACTATAAACGAAGTAAAAAGATTAAAATTTTCTTCTGAGGAGTATTATTTAAAAAATTATAATGATATGTATAATGCTTTTAAAGATTATCGAGGTGCAATTGAGAATACTTTTGAAATAGCACAAAGAAGCAATATTGAGTTAAAGTTTAACCTTGATTTATTACCCCCGTTTGTTGTCCCTGATGGATTTAATAAAGACTCTTTTCTTGAAAAATTATGCATGGATGAAATAAAAAATAAATATCCTGATTTAAGGCAGGAAATAATAGATAGACTTAAAAAAGAACTTGAAGTTATAAAAAAGATGGGGTTTTCGGAGTATTTTTTAATTGTTTGGGACTTTGTTAAATTTGCAAAGGAAAATGGAATAAGAGTTGGACCTGGTAGAGGAAGTGCTGCGGGGAGTATAGTTTCTTATTTACTTAATATTACAGAAATTGATCCAATAAAATATGGACTTTTATTTGAAAGGTT
>JAMDEN010000138.1 GCA_023487035.1 Actinomycetota bacterium | reverse complement strand
TTTATTATTATATTAAATTTATTATTATAAATATTTAAAAATTTTATAAATATGTTTGAATTTTTAACTTCAAAATTTGAAGATTTATTTTTTAAAATTAAAAATAAGGGTAAGCTAAGTCCTAAAGATTTGGATGATTCTTTAAGAGAAATTAAACTCATACTGTTAGAAGCTGATGTAAATTTTGTGGTTGTAAAGGAATTTCTTGAAAAAGTAAAACAAAAAGCTTTAGGTGAAAATATCCTTGAAAGTTTAACACCATTTCAGCAAGTTGTGAAAATTGTAAATGATGAAATGATTAATATGCTGGGTGGTTCTTCAAGTCTTATAAATTTTTCACAAAGGATACCAACAATTATAATGCTAGTCGGACTGCAAGGATCAGGGAAAACAACTGCAAGTGTAAAACTTGCAGGTTTATTAAAATCAAAATATGCCAGGAAAGTTTCCTTAATTGCAGCTGATATTTACAGACCTGCAGCAATTTTACAATTAATAGATTATTCAAAAAAGATAGGATGTGAAGTATATCATGAGGAAAATACTGAAGATCCTGTTTTAATTTCCATAAACGGTATTGACGCCCTGCGTAAAACTGCAAGTGATGTAGTAATAATAGATACTGCAGGAAGACTTCAAATAGATACGTATATGATGAATGAAATTGTTGAAATTAAAAATAAAGTTAAACCCCATCAAATTTATCTGGTTGTAGATTCCATGTCTGGTCAGGAAGCTGTAAATGTTGCAAAAGAATTTAACAGTAAAATTGAATATGATGGAATTATTTTAACTAAATTAGATAGTGATTCACGTGGCGGTGCCGCTCTTTCTATTAATCATGTAATAAAAAAGCCGATAAAATTTGTTTCTACAGGGGAAAAAATCGAAGATTTTGACATCTTTTATCCTGATAGAATGGCATCAAGAATACTTGGCATGGGTGATATTCTTACATTAATTGAAAAGACAGAAAAATTAATAGATGAAAAAAAAGCAAAAGAGCTGGAAGAAAAAATTTATAAAAGTGAACTTAATTTTGAAGATTTTGTTGATCAGTTAAAAAGTGTTAAAAAATTAGGTTCACTTGAAAAAATATTTTCGATGCTTCCAATTATGGGTAAAAATAAGGCATTAAAAGATATTAATCTTGATGACAGACAAATTGATAAAATTGAAGCAATAATAAACTCAATGACTATAGAAGAAAGAAGAAATCCTGAATTAATAAACGGAAGTAGAAAAAAAAGAATAGCAGATGGTAGCGGGACTACCGTAAATGATGTTAACAAACTTTTAAAACAATTTGAAAATACACGTCAGTTGCTTAAACAATTCACAGGAGGATTTAATAAAAAAGGTTTTAAGTTCCCATTTCCTGGATTTTAAATATTATTGTAATTTTATGTTGGCATCTCCAATTTCGTGATAAAAAATTAATTATTAGGACAGGATGGGTTACTTTAGAAAATCATTTGAAGGCGAAGCGGGCATGGTTCCTCTTCAAAGAGGAGAGCGAAGCCTGAAACTTAAGTAAGCTTTTTCTTGCTGGGGAAAAGCTTACGTGTTTTCGAAATAACCCATCCTGGTCCTTAAGTTTTACTTTTATTACTATCACGAAATTGGAGATGCTTCCTAATTTTATTAATAATTAATGAGTATCGGCAATTAATAATTAATGATTAAATTAGACATATAATTATTAAAATTAAGATATTAAGACATCTATAAAAAAATATTTTGCAAGTTTCAAATAAATATATATAATTTTAAACAATGTTATTAATGGTATTTTTTGCATACGGGAGGATTTATTTTGAGCGTAAAAATTAGATTGACAAGAAAGGGTGCTAAAAAACAGCCATTTTATAGAATTGTTGTGGCTGACAGCAGATTTCCAAGAGATGGGAGATTTATTGAAAACATAGGGATTTATAATCCCAAAACCGACCCTTCAACTATTGAAGTTGATAAGGCAAAAGCAGTAGAATGGTTAAATAAGGGCGCTATTCCAACAGGAACCGTTAAAAAAATCTTTGAAATTGTTAATTTAAAATCAGAAAAAACAAAGTAAATAAACAACTGGAGGTAAATGGTGAAAGAATTACTGGAATATATGGTTAAAGAACTGGTAGATAATCCTAATGATGTTGAAATTACCGAAGAGCTTGAAGGCGACAAAACTGTTATTTTTAAGTTAAAAGTTGCTGAAAATGATTTAGGTAAAGTTATCGGTAAAAAAGGCAGAACTGCCAATGCCTTAAGGGTTGTTATGAGAGCTGCTTCTGCAAAAAGAGGAAAATCTTCAATAGTTAAGATTATTGACTGATAAAAAATTATTTTATATATATGGAAGTATTATGATTTAGTTTGATGCTTGAAAAAAAGAAAGATTTAAGAATAGTAGGGATAATTAGTAAACCTCATGGAATTCATGGGGAAGTAATATTAAACTTAATTACTGATTATCCCTATTCTATTGTAAAGGGAACAATTTTTTATATTGATGAAGAAAATGATAAATACCTTGAAGTTGAATCAATAAGAAGTATTGATCTAAATACAAAAAATAGTGCAATAATAAAATTTAAAAATATTGAAGATAGAAATGATGCTCAAAAAATAAAAGGGTTAAACTTGTTTAGACATGAAAACTTTGCCCCAAATTTAAAGGAAGAAGAATTTTGGGTTGATGACTTAATAGGATGTAGTGTTTATACAAAAGAAAATGGTTATATCGGTAAAGTAAAAGATGTAGCTAAAAATATTGCTAATGATAATATTCTTATCAAAAGAGATGCAAACAGCATTGAAATAAAAGGTATAAAGGAAAAAGAATTTTTTATTCCATTAATTGATGAATATATAGATGTAATTGATACTAAAGAAAAGAAAATAATACTTAAGAAAAATCCTGAATATATTTAAAAAATAAAAATATAATTTTTTTTAAAAATTAATTAATATTAGAAAAATTTGAAAGAAATTTTAATTATAAAAAGCAAAATTTAAATAGTATTTTAATTAAACTAATTAAAATATGTAATTAATAATAAAAATTGCATTATTTAAAAAAATGATTATTGATGTTATAACTATTTTCCCTGAATTATTTGTTGATTTTAAAAATTACGGTGTTATAAAAGAAGCATTCATAAATAAAACAGTTGAACTGAACATATATAATCTTAGAGATTTCACTAAAGATAAACATAGAAAGGTTGATGATAAGCCTTATGGTGGAGGGAATGGAATGGTTATGATGGTTCAGCCATTTTATGATGCTGTAAAATTTATAAAAGAAAAAAACAAAATTAAAGATAAAGACAACCAAAAAGTTGTATTATTAACTCCAAGAGGTGAAAAACTTAATCAGGATAAGTTAAAGTATTTTTCAAAACTTCAGAATATAATATTTCTTTGTGGAAGATATGAAGGTATAGACGAAAGAGTAAGTAAGATTATAGCTGATATTGAAATTTCAATAGGAGATTATATTTTAACAGGTGGTGAACTTCCTGCAATGGTAATAATAGATGGAATAATCAGACTTCTTCCAGGTGTAGTTCATGGAGAAGAGTCTGTGAAAATTGAATCATTTGAAGATGGTTTGCTTGAGTTTCCACAATATACAAGACCTGCGGAATTTTTAGGTCAAAAAGTACCAGAAGTACTTATTAGTGGTAATCATAAAGAAATTAAAAAATGGAGGAATATGCAGTCTCAAGAAATTACTAAAAAAAGAAGGCCAGATTTAATTGACAAATCTTTATAAATTATTTATAGTTTGAAAGTTATTTTTATTGATAATTAATTATTTTATATATTTTCTGGAGAGCAAAAATGAATAATTTAGAAAAAGTAGAAAGCAAATATTACAAAACTGATGTTTGTGACTTCAAACCTGGAGATAAAGTTAAAGTTAATATTAAAATTAGTGAAGAAAATAAGGAAAGAATTCAATCATTTACAGGAATAGTTATTAACAGGCAAGGTTGTGGATTAAACGAAACATTTACTGTAAGAAAAATTTCTTTTAATGTTGGTGTAGAAAGAACTTTTTTAGTTAATTCTCCGGTAATTCAGTCTATTGAAAAAATAAATACAGGAATAGTTAGAAGAGCAAAACTTTATTATCTTAGAGATAAAATTGGTAAAAAGTCTCGAGTAAAAATTGAAGAATAATTAGTTATACTTTTATAAATAATTTCAAAATTTTACTAATGGGCAAACATGCCATTGTTATAAAATCAAATAAAAGTTTTGGAAGAGAATTTTTATCATATTTATCAGTCATTTTCTTCGCTGCTTTAATTTCAATTATTTTTAGAATATTTTTTTTTGAACCTTTTATTGTTCCAACCCCATCAATGGAACCAACCCTAATGGTAAATGATAAGGTAATAGTAAATAAATTCTCATTCAAATACAGCGGAATTAAAAGAGGAGATATTATTGTTTTTCATTCTCCTGTTACCCAAGGAAAGGATTTGGTAAAAAGAGCAATTGCATTTGAGGGTGAAACTATTAAATTAGGAACAGATGGTGTAATTTATATAAACGGTAAGCCACTTGATAAAGATTATTATACCAGTGATTCACCTCCAAAGTATACAGGCCAAAGTTTTAAAATAGGGAAAAATGAAATATTTGTCATGGGAGATAATAGAAATGACAGTTATGATAGCAGATATTTTGGACCTGTTGAAAAAACAGAAGTTTTTGGCAAAGTTTTTATGATTTACTGGCCTCCATCGCGAATAAAAATCGTAAAATAAGTAATTATTTTTATATAATTTTTATATAGATTTAAAAAACCAGTCTATAATAGATTTAAAAAATCAATTTATACAATATTTTATAATTTTTAGTTAAATGAAAATAAAAGAATCAAACAGGTTAATCAATTTATGTGAATATGAGGATAATTTATATCTTCAGGGATATGAATTAATAGCAGGTGTGGATGAAGCAGGAAGAGGCGCACTTGCCGGTCCAATTGTAGCAGCAGCAGTAATTTTAAAAAGAAAAAATATTTTTATTGAAGGGATAAAGGATTCAAAAAAAATAAATTATAAAAAAAGAAAGGACCTTTTTAAAATTATTATTGATAGTTGTATTTGTTATTCTATTGCAAAAGTTTGTTCAAAAAAAATTGATGAAATTTCTCTTGGCAGGGCAAATATTTTTGTATTTGAAAAAGCAATTGAAAATTTAAAGTTTACTCCTCAAGTAGTAATTACTGATGCTTTGCAGATAAACAGTAAAATACCAGTACTGCCAATTATAAACGGTGATGAGTTAAGCATATCTATTGCTGCTGCTTCAATTATTGCTAAGGTAACAAGAGATGAAATAATGGAAAAATTCGGGGAAATTTATCCAAATTATGGATTTATTGAAAATAAAGGATATGGAACGAAAAATCATTTTAAGAGTATTGAAAAATATGGTCCATGCCCAATACACAGATTGAGTTTTAAAGGTGTATTAAATAAGCAAAACAATATTTTTTAAATTTAAATCATTATTAAAAAATATTAATTTAAATTTACTGTTAAAAAATATATTAGTCTTGGGTTTGTTATTATTTTTATTTTTAACTTTATGTCTGAAAATAATAAAACAATTGGTAAATTTGGTGAAAAGATTGCTGCTTTATATCTTGAAAACTTAAATTATAAAATTGTATATAAGAATTTTAAATGCAGATATGGTGAAGTTGATATAATTGCAACTTCAGGAAAAGATTTAGTTTTTATTGAAGTTAAAACCAGGCATAATATAAATTACGGATTTCCTTATGAGTCGGTAAATGAAATTAAATTAGAAAAAATAAAAAAAATATCGCAATATTTTTTACTAAAAGAAAATTATTTTGAAAAAAATAATTTTAATATTAGAGTTGATATTATCTCAATAATTATTTCAAAAGAGTTAATGAATGCTATTTTAATGGAAAAAGATATAAATCCTATTATCATTAATAATCTTAAAGAAGGTATCGATTTTAGTCTTGAACATATAAAGATTATTTAATTTTAATTTAATTTTTATATAAAAAATTAAATATAACTAATGAATATTAATATTTAACATTAATAATTAAGTTATCATTCAGCAAAAAAATAAAAATATAAATGAACGCAAAGAATATAATGTTTCAAGGTACAGCTTCAACAGTCGGCAAAAGTATTATAGCAACAGCGTTTTGCAGAATTTTTAAACAGGATGGCTATAAAGTTGCACCATTTAAATCACAAAATATGGCTCTTAATTCTTATATTACTTTAGATGGGAAAGAAATGGGAAGGGCTCAGGTTGTTCAGGCAGAAGCAGCTGGGATAGAGCCATGTGTTGAAATGAATCCAATATTAATTAAGCCTTCTTCTGACTGTTCTGCTCAAATAATTTTAAAGGGAAAAGTATTTAAAAATATGTCTGCTGTAAGTTATGACGAATATAAATATTTTTTTATGGATATTGTAATGGAGTCATATAATAAACTTTCTTCAGATAATGATATTGTAGTTATTGAAGGTGCCGGAAGTCCTGCTGAAATTAATTTAAGAAAAAGAGATATTGTTAATATGGAAATTGCAAATAAAGTAAATTCTCCAGTGGTTTTAATTGGAGATATTGATAAAGGAGGGGTTTTTGCATCAATATACGGCACAATAATGCTTTTAAATGAAACTGACAGAAAAAGAATAAAAGGCATTATAATAAATAAATTTCGTGGAGATGTTGAAATATTAAAACCAGGGTTAAAGATGCTTGAAGATTTAGTAAATGTGCCAGTATTAGGAGTAATTCCTTATTTTAATTTATCTATTGACGATGAAGATAGCGTTACTGAAAGATTTAATAAATCTTCATTAAATAATAAGGAAATAAATATAGGAGTAATTAAGCTCCCTTATATGTCAAATTTTACAGATTTTGCTCCGCTTGAAAATCAAAAAAATGTAAATTTATTTTATTTTAATAAAAAAATAGATTTTATACCTGATTTAGTAATAATTCCAGGTTCAAAAAGCACTATAAGTGATTTAAAATTTATAAGAAATGAAGGAATTGAAGACTGGTTAAAACATTATTATAAATCAGGCGGTATAATAATGGGAATATGCGGCGGTTATCAGATGCTTGGGCAAAAAATATTTGATTCTGATAAAGTTGAATCAAATTTAACTGAGATTAACGGGCTTGGACTTTTAGATATAACTACTGAATTTATTCATGATAAAATTACAACAAGGGTAAAAGCAAAAGTATTAAATTTGGAAAATACAGCAATTAAAGGTTTAAGCAATACATATATTGAAGGATATGAGATACATATGGGAATTTCAAAACCAGCTGGAAATGCCAGACCTTTTATTCAAATTAAATCACGTTTAAAGGAAAAATCTGAAGAAATTGATGGTTACATGAGTTCAGATGGAAAAATATTTGGAACTTATATCCATGGAATTTTTGATACGCCTGAATTTTTAATGAAAATTTTAAATGTTTTAGAAATAAATAAGGGTTTAAGAAAAATTTCAACTGAAATTATTGATTATAAATCATTTAAAAATTCACAATATGATAAACTTGCACTTATTGTAAGAAATAATATAAATATAAATAAAATATATGAAATAATTTTTAAGTAGTTTTTAAACATCCTGAAAATTGCCATACATAAAAATTAATGATTATTAATTTTTAAATTAACCCGTAATTTTTTAACCCGTAATTTTTTTTTAAACATTACTGAGCAAGCTATAAATATTATAAACATTAATCTTAGATAATAAATATAAAATATTAATTTCAATATTAATTAATACCAATACCAATACCAATACCAATATTAATTGTTATTTGTATAAATGAACTAATATTTAAAAGTACATATGTAAATATATAATAAAATTTTTTTATATGTAATTAGATATAAATATATTTGACTAATTATATAAATGCATATATAATTAGCCCATGTTTTTTAAAATAGACAGTTTTGCATTAATAGGAATAGAAGCTATAAAGGTTAATGTAGAAATACATATTTCAAATGGTATGCCTTCTTTTACAATAGTAGGGCTTCCTGATAAATCAATAAATGAAGCACGTGATAGGGTTAAAGCTTCAATAATAAATTCAGGTTTTAAATTTCCTATGAAAAAAATTATCATAAATTTATCTCCTGCAGATTTAAGAAAAGAAGGTTCATTTTATGATTTGCCAATAGCATTAGCCATACTTGCACTTAGCGGACAGATTTCCAGTGATTTTTTTAATTGTTCTTCTTTCATAGGTGAACTTTCACTGGATGGCGGGCTTGATCCTGTTAAAGGAATTTTATCAATGACTCAAAAGGCAGCAGAAATAAAGAAAAAATATTTTTTCATTCCTGAAAGCAACATAAATGAAGCAGCACTTATTAAAGATATTTCTATAATAGGATGTAAAAACCTCAAAAACTGCATTGAAATATTAAAAAATAAAAACGAAATAGATAAATATGTATATAAAAATTTTGAATTTAAAAATGATAATTTAAATAAATTTGATATTGATTTTTCTGAAATAAAAGGACAGTATAGAGCAAAAAGAGCTATGGAGATAGCTGTAAGCGGAATGCATAATATTCTTTTAATAGGGCCCCCGGGTTCAGGTAAATCAATGCTTGCGCAAAGAGCAATAACTATAATGCCTGATTTGAATTTTGATGAAAGCATTGAAGTTACAAAAATATATAGTCTGATAAAAAGAAAAAAATATGAATTAATTACGAAAAGGCCTTACAGGAATCCGCATCATACAATAAGTGAAACTGGACTTATTGGAGGCGGTGTTTATCCTAAACCTGGTGAAATAAGTTTAGCGCATCGGGGTATATTATTTCTTGATGAGTTTTCTGAATTTTCTTCAAAACACTCTGAAGCCTTAAGACAACCTCTTGAAAATAAAAGTATAGCAATTACCCGAAATAATTTATCTTACAGGTTTCCATGCAGCTTTATGCTTATTCTGGCAATGAATCCATGTTTTTGCGGGTATTATGGTGATGAAAGCAGAAAATGTAAATGTTCAATGAGAGAGATAGAAAGATACTGGAAAAAAATATCCGGTCCAATTTTAGACAGAATAGATATGCAAATAAAAATCCCGAGATTAAAAGAAGAGTTATTTCTGAAAAATAAAGATATTGAAAATTCTAGTACCATTAAAGAAAGAGTTAAAAAGGCATTTTTAATACAAAGTGAAAGATATAAGGGTAAAGAAATAAATTATAATTCTGAGGCAGGACCTGAATATATAAATAATTGGATAAACCAGGACAAGGATTTAAAAAAAATATTGGCAGATTTTTCTAAAAAAGCATTGATGACTGCAAGAGGAATCTCAAGTCTTATAAAAATATCAAGAACTATTGCTGATCTTGAAGGAGCAAATGAAATTTCCGCAGATCATGCAATAGAAGCTTTTCAATATAAGATTTCAAATATTATTTAATTTATTTTTAGCAATAAAAAAATTTTAGAAATATTAAAAATTGGAAAATAACGAAATAAATTTAAATATATTAAAACTTTTTTATAATCTGAAAATAAAACCTTCAGATTTTATTAATATTTATAAAAATAATAAAAATATTGAAGAGACGCTGGATTATTTTTTAAAAAATAAAAAAAATAGTCCAAAGCTTTTTAATGATAAAAATAATAATTTTTTTCAAACAGAAAAAGATTTAAATTTATTAATGCAATATTTTTTTAAAAATGCTGTTTTTATTCTTAATATAAATCAAAAAGAATATCCGGAATTTTTAAGAGAAATATATTTTCCACCGCCTATATTGTTTTGCAAAGGGGAAAAAATAAAAGATACTGATAATTTAAAAATAGCTATAGTTGGTACAAGAAATTGCAGTGATTATGGTAAGGAAGTTGCAGCATATTTAAGCAAAGAACTTTCAAAAATAGGATTTATTGTTGTCAGTGGAATGGCTCTTGGTATTGATGCAGAAGCACATAAAGCAGCTATAAAAGAATCCGGCGGTAGTATAGGTGTTTTAGGAACTGGAATAGATATACAATATCCTTATGAAAATAAAAACCTTTTTGAAGAAATTATAAAAAATGGAAGTCTCGTTACAGAATTTTTGCCAAAAACTCAACCTTTAAAAAATAATTTTCCTGCAAGAAACAGAATAATTAGCGGAATGTCAATTGGAGTAATAGTTGTGGAAGCTGGAGATAAAAGCGGTGCAATTGTAACAGCAAAGACAGCAATAAAAGAAAACAGAGAAGTGTTTGCAGTACCAGGAAATATTTTTTCTGAAAAAAGTAAAGGATGCCATAGCTTGATTAAATGTGGAGCAAAACTGGTAGAAGATGTGGATGATATACTTGAAGAGTTTAAAAATTATATAAAAGATCCCGTATATAATAAATCCTTAAATTTTAATATAAATAATAATAATGATGATGATAACTTTAAATTAGATTATTTTAAAAAAAACTATTTTTTTGAAAATAAATCAAAAGATAAGAAAAATAAATCTTTAAATAATATAAGGAATTTAATTAATTTTTCTGATGATGATTATTTAAAAATATATAATTGTGTTGGATATAAAGAAAAAAGTCTTGAAGAAATTATAAGTTCTTCAGGACTTGGCATAAAAAAAGTTCTTCAGATATTATCTTTTTTTCAGTTAAAAAATGTTATAAAAGAAAAAAACTTTAATAATTTTATTAAAGTTAGTTAAATTTAAAATTTTTTATGTTATTTTATATTTAAATTTAAAATTAAAATTCATAATATGATTTTAAATATGTTTTTTTATTATATTATTAATGAATTAATGAATTTAAAGTGAATTAAAAAGAATAATTAAATTAAACAAGATATGAATATAAATTTTGTGCATCTTGGTTTAACTGATTATAAAGTTGCTCTTGAGATACAGGAAAAATTACAATTATTAAGACAGCAAAATAAAATTGAGGATACGTTGATTTTACTTGAACATCCTCCAGTTATTACCTTAGGAAGAGGTGGGGAATATTGTAATATTTTAGCTTCACAAAAAGATCTTGAAAAAAAAGGGATAAAGATTTACGAAGTTAATCGCGGTGGAAATGTTACTTATCATGGTCCTGGACAAATAATAGGGTATATTATTATGGATTTAACAAGACAGAATAAGGATTTAACAGAATTTGTAAGAAAAATTTGTGAAGTTTTTATTCAATTATTAAAAATAGAATATAATATTGAAGCCAGCAGAGAAAGAGGAAAATATACAGGAGTGTGGGTTGGCAATGATAAAATAACTGCTATCGGGATATCTGTAAAACATTGGGTTACAATGCATGGATTTGCTTTTAATGTAAATACTCAAATGGAGCATTTTAAATGGATTAATCCTTGCGGATTAA
>JAMDEN010000046.1 GCA_023487035.1 Actinomycetota bacterium | reverse complement strand
AATTTCGCAACTTACAGGAGTTAGAATTAGAGATGAGCTAATTGCTATTCTTGAAGAAGATCATCCATGGAAGCCACTTAAAAGATTATATGAATATGGAGCACTTCAAAAAATAAATATCAGTATTAAAATAAACAAGGAATTTGAAAAAAAACTAAAAAAAATTATAGAAGCTTATGATGAACTTAAAAAATTTTATGGCGAAAATTTAAAGAAATGGAGACTTGTTTTTTCAATACTGCTTTCAAATTTTGATAAAGATGCAGTTTTAAAATGGTGTAAGGATATGAAAGTTAGAAATAAAGATACTGAAATTATCTTAAACACTATTGAAATGCGGGACGATCTTGTTAAAAAACTTGATAATAATAAATTAAGTAACTCTGAACTTTATTTATTGCTTAAAAACTGCTCTTTTGAACTTCAGGTGCTATTATTTAGTTCAGGAGGTAAAGTAAAAAATCATATCCTGCATTATATTAAAAATTTAAAGGATATCAAACTTTCAATTAACGGAGAAGATATAATAAAACTTGGTTTAAGAAATGGCCCTCAGATAGGTAAATTATTAAAAGATATTTTACTTTTAAAATTTGATGGGAAAATTAAAAGTAAAGAAGATGAAGTTACTTATGTAAAAAATATTTTAAAAAAAAATTAATAAGAAGAATATAAGAATATAATAATGGTTGAAGTATTTTTTAACAATTATTATGTTTTATTACTTATTATATTGTTTCTGGTGAATAATTGGCTGAAAGGCTGAATTAAAAAATTTTTAGTTTAGTTTAAACAAATTAATTCGCCGAAAAATGAATTATTTACTAAGAACTGCTAAGAACTATCAGGAATTATCAGGAACTATATTAATGTTAATGGTAAAATAATAGCAAAATAATTATTAATAATTTGATGCAAGATAAGCAGCTCCAAGTGCTCCTGTAATTTGAGGTTCAAAAGGAATTTTAAGCTTAACACCTAATTTTTCTTCAATAGCGTTTGAAATTCCTGAATTTTTAGCAACGCCTCCAGTAAGACAAACCGGAGCTTCCAGCCCTACTCTTGAAACCATAGAAATAATTCTATCAGCAATAGAATATATTAATCCCTTTATAATTTTTTCCTTCGCAACTCCATGGCCAATTAATGATACTATTTCAGATTCGGCAAAAACTGTACAAGTAGAAGTTATATCAACTTTGTTTTTTGTATTTAAAAATATCTCTCCAAAGTTTTCAAGATCTATTTCAAGAGTTTTTGCCATAACTTCAAGAAATCTTCCTGTTCCTGCAGCACATTTATCATTCATTAAAAAGTCAATAGGTTTTTTAGAAACTTTATCTATTTTTATTACTTTTGAATCCTGCCCTCCAATATCTATTATAGTAATTACATCCGGAAATAATAAGGTAACCCCACTGGCATGGCAGGTAATTTCAGTTATGTTTTTTTTAGCAAATGCAACATTAACTCTTCCATACCCGGTAGCAACTATTGAATTAATTTCATTTTTATTTAATTTTGCTTTTTGCAATGCAATATTAAATGTGTCCTCAGCAGCTGTTTTGCTGTCTGATCCTGTTTTATTTACAGTATATGAAAGAATTTTGTAATTTTTTTTATCATCAATATCAAGAATAAGTGCTTCAGTAGATACTGAACCAATATCAATGCCACATGTATACATCAGAACCTCTTGTTTTAATTTAAAGCTTAATAAAAATTACTAATTTTTATTATCTTGTCTAATCATAAAAAAATCTAAAAGACTAATAATAATAAAAAATATAAAATAAAAAATAAATTATATCGAATTTAAAATTTCAGCAAATCCCTCAACCCTTGTTTTAATCTGACCGGCAGGGCAATTATTGATATCAACACAATCTCCGTCTAAAACTAATACAGGGATACCCTTACTGTTAAAAGACTCTTTAACAAGTCTTGATAGTCCATTACTTTGCCTGCAACCCCAGTGCGAAAACATTATCACTCCATCAATATCATAATAATCAGAAAGATATTGCATTGCTTTAATTCTGTTCCCCCCGTTTCCTCTTAAAGGATTTGAAAGCATTTTTTTTGCAAGGCTTTCAAAAGGTTTATCAGGATTAAGTTCGTCCCAAAATATAAATGAAGTTTCTTCAAAAACTACTCTGCAATTATTTTTTTCTAAAATATTAAATATCTCATTTTTATAATATGGTTTTAAGTGCATCCATAATACTTTTTTCATTTTCTTATTTTTATCTTGCTTTAAAAGCTTATCCCGCAGTTCATTTTTCATTATTTTAAAAAGATTTACTGTTTCTTCAGTTCCGCATAGTCCAAAAAACGGCAATATATAATTTAATCCATTAAAATATTGAGGATAATCAAAAAGATTTCTTCGAATTTCATTTGCTTCTAATGCAAATTTTCTAAAGTTATTTGAATGATTTATTGATTGCCTTAATTTTTCTAAATCAGGTTTTTTATTTAATTTTTTTGAAACATCATAAAAAATATGTTCAAGTTGTTGTGATAAAAAATTTATTGATTCATTGTCATTTTCATGAGGGACATCAATTAAATAATATCTATCTTCAATATCATACTTTTTAGCAAAATTCAGGAATGATTTCCCGGCAGCATCACATGCAAGATTGCTGCAAAATATAAAAGAAGGTTTCGGAAATAAGTCCATTTCACAAGCACCAGCTGCGCTTCTATGAAATGTACAAAGATCACTTGAATACCATTTATTAGAAGCAGTTTTTAAAGTTTTATCTGTTACTCCCAAACCTGCAGTAAATCCTCCCATAACTTCAGGTAAGAAGGGTTTTAGATTCAGTCCATTTATCAGCTCATAAGGCAGGAATAAAGATCCATAAGCAACAGGATATTTTCCACTATAAACTTCATTCATGTATCTGATTGTATAAATATTTAAATATCTGTCTGTTATAGATTTAATCGAGCTTACGTATAACGCAAGTACAGGTTTACTTGAAATTATGCGAAGCAATCTTTTTATAGAACCTGAATTTAGATTATTCTGTATATTTTTAGTAATTTTTGTTTTTACTGATAATATGCTCATCTACGTTACAATAGTTATACTATTTTATTATTATTTTATTATTATGCTATTTTTAATTTTTTAATTTTCTTATTATTATATTTTATACTTTGTATTTTTATTAACTAATTCCTGATGAATAATTCAATTTTTAGTAACTTAACGTTTAAATTAAGCTTAATATTTTGTAATTATCATCTATTTTGAAATTTAACCCATTTTAATAATCATTTATCAGAAACTATTTAATTTTTTTATTAAAAAATTTAAAATTTATAGTTTTTTAAAAAGTAATTAATTTTTAAAAAATCAAAACAGCATTTCACAAAAAGCTTCAATACGTGTCCTTAGTTGACCTGAAGAAGAATTTCCGTAATCAATATCAAGATATAGTGATGGAATATTTAGTTTTGTAAGCTCACTTTTTAATTCCGGATAAAAATAAAGAGTATTATCACAAAATTTTAAACTTGCAAAAATAACAGCTTTAATATTTTCTGTAATTATCTTATTTTTTATAGTTTCAAGCTTTTCATTTAAAGAAGCCATTCTAAAGCAATAAGGTTTTTTTAAGTAACTTGCTGCTATAATTTTTAAAAGATTGTCAATATTGTTTTCATAATATTTCTCATGATTAGATTTTAGAAAATTTTCTTTATTTTCATATTCTATAATATTTTTTAATTCAACTTGAAAATCAAAATATCTTGAACTTATACATAAATCTCCAGAAACAACTTTAATACCTGACTCAGTAAAAATATCCCAAAAATTCTTATCATTTAAATAATTGCCAATTACCATTATTTTCTGGTTATTTTTTAATAAATTATCTCTATTAAGTGAGGAATAATCTGAATCTAAAGTATTTTTGGCGTTTTTTAAAAAAATCTCAAGTTCATTATTAAAAATTTCATTGTTAGTACTTAAAGAAAGATCGATAATATCGAAATATTGGCTTGTTGAAATAAAATTAATTAAATCTGCTTCATAAATTTTTGTTAATTCCGATAGCAAATATCGCTTTTTATTTATAATTTCGATTGATTTTATTAAATCATATTCATTTATTTCTTTATCAGGGCTTATTTTTTTAACAAACTCAAATAATTTTTTTAGTCTACCTGCAAAAAACTCATAAGAAATTTTGTCATTTTTTTTAGGTATATCAAGTATAAATGAATGACTGTCTTTTTTATAATTTAAAAATAAATCATAAAGCCTTTTCATGCCATCACAAGAAGTTGCAAAAACTATTGGATTTAAATTATTAGTTTTTTTATATGTTTCTTCCCAAACAGCTTTAATATAAGGGCAAAAATTAATTGGCATATAGCCATCGGCAAGATTACTTTCCTTATCGCCTTTAATTCTTATTGCATTTAAACCACCTGATATTAAAATTTCTTCGGGGATATAACTACATAAATAACCAATAAAATTATCATTTTTAATATTTTGTTTCGTTTTTACAGATTCTTGGAAGAATTTTTCTATAATATCCTTATTATTAATTTGCATATTCCTATAAGCTTTTAAGTAACTTTTTTATTACCATTAATTTGTATAAATTATTTTTTTAAGATTATTTAAAAAATTAAAATTTAAATTAAAATTTTTATTTAAAAAAAATTATAAAGATATTAAGATAAAATCTTATTTTTGTATAGTTAATTATTTTTTAAATTATTATTTTTTATTTAAGAAATAAAGCACATTTGTTTTTTTTTAAATAATTTATACAAAATAAATTTTAAAAAACTTATTTTAATTAAATAAATATTAAAAACTAAGATATACAGTAAGGGGAGATTAAGTTGGGAAGTAAATTATTTTTAGTAAGACATGGGCAAACACAATGGAATCTGGAAGGTAAATACCAGGGAATTACTGATACAAAACTTACACCACTGGGAATTAAGCAGGCAAAACTTGCTGCAAAATATCTTTCAAAAGTTAATTTTTCAGGATTTTATACAAGCCCTCTTGGCAGAACCATGGAAACTGCAGAAATTTTTAAAAAAATTATAAAAAAAGAATATAAAGTTAAAGAAAATTTAAAAGAAATCAGTTTCGGTGAATGGGAAGGTTTGGTCTTTGATGAGATAATAGCAAAGTATAATAAAGATTTTCAAAATTGGCTTAAAGATCCTTTTGAAAACCCCCCAACCGGGGGAGAAGGCTTCAAAGAAATGGTTGACAGAGGAAGGCAAGAAATCGACCAAATCTTAAGTGAAAATGAAGATGATAGTAACATTTTAATTGTTACTCATGGTGGGTTTATAGTAGGGATGTTAGTTTACTGGTTAAAAATTTCTCCTGATAGATGGAGTTCTATAATTCAAAGTCATGGAGCTATAAATGTTGTTGTACTTAATAAGGAAATTCCATTTATTTCACAAATTAATTTTACCGGGCATCTTTATAAATATTATAGCGATGCTTCAGATAAAATAATTAAGAATTATGGTAAGCTTAAACGTGATTGTCACGGGGACGTATAATTTGACATAATTATTAGTCCTTTAACTTTAATTGAGATTGACTCCTATCTTTAAATTAACTTTAACGGATTTAATAAGACTGTTAAATTATCTGTCATGTTCATATGTCCTGTTATTATATCTACTCTATATTTAATCACTTATGCTCCTTAAACAACCCTATTCATTGATAATCTCATTCCAATTTATTTAGTAATTTATTCAGCAAAATTGTCAAATTATACGTCCCGTGACACATCCCCGTGACATTTAGCTCAATAATCCTTGTATTATAAGCTCAACTGCTGCATCTTCAGTAAGTCCTCTTGACATTAATGTCTCAAGTTGCTTTGAATCAACACTTCCTATTGAAGCTTCATGAGTTACATGGGCTGTTGAATTTTTAACTTCTACTATTGGAATAGCGCTTGCTTGCGCATTATCCTGAACAATTTCTTTGCAATCGACATGTCCTCTTGAATGTGCTCCAGTTGCTACAATTTTATTAAAAATTTCTGCTTTAGCATTATCTCTTAATGCGACCCTTGATGTTAAAACTCCTCTAGAATTTTCCCCTATAAGATAACCAGTTTCTTTTATAAGTATTTTATCTTCATCTGTTCCATTAATTCTGGAAGTTACTTCCATAATAGAGTTTTCCAGGCATTTTGTTTCAATATCTATATCAATAAGACCAACTCTTCCTTTAATTAACTCGAACTCTGTTTTAAATCTTGCACCGGAATCAAGACTCACTATAGTTTTTGGTAAAACTCTTACACCCCCATTTTTACTATGGATATGTTTTTCAAAATATGAATAATGAGCATTTTCGCCAACATGAATTTTTGCGTCCATTTTATGAAGAATATCTTTAGCAAGAGGAAATACACAATGTGCAAGCAAAGAAACTGAAGCATTTTTTTCAATATCTGCATCAATTACTATATTTTGTACAGCATTTTCTTCTGTTATGCCAAAACATAAATGAATTGGTTTTTCAATAATTTCTCCCTCTTTAACAACAAGCTTAACCTTTACTCCATCTTTTATTTCTTCAGGAAAAATTTCCATACCTTTTATGATATTTGAAGAAACTATTTTATCTTTATTTATTACAAGTCTTGCAACAGTTGGATCATGAATAACATCCTTAAGATTAGCAGCTTCGTATAATATATCTTCTTCCACCTAAACTCCTTTTCCGATTTCTGAAAGCAAAGGTATATTTTTATGTGGGCAAGGCATACACTTTCCTTCAAAATATTTTCTGATTTTTGAAACCTTTCCTTCATCCAATATTGTTCCATTGCAAAGAAGATAAGCAAATTCAGCTTGTTTTAATACCTCAAGGCTATGAGTAATTAGTATAATTGTAGCATCTTTTTCATGAAGATATTTTATTGCTGCGAATATGTTCTTTAAAGAAGCAATATCAATTCCAGAATCAGGTTCATCTAAAATAACAAGACTTGGCTGCATTGCAACTATTGAGGCAAGTTCTATCTTTTTTCTTTCTCCACCTGATAGACTTTTATCAACTGCTCTTGAGTGATATTCATAATAATCAATTCCAACAATGTTAAAAGCTTCTATAATTGAATCTTTATCTTTGTTTTTAGATGAAGCTTTAATGAATTGTGATACCTTTAATCCTTCATAACGGGCAGGTTCCTGCCATCCTAAAGTAATTCCAAGTCTTGCTCTCTCATAAACTCCAAGACCTTTTAAAGGCTGGTTTTTAAAATATATCTCACCCTCGAAATTTCTAAAACCTTCAAGCCCCATTATTGTTGATGCAAGTGTGGATTTTCCTGCGCCATTAGGGCCAATTATTGCATGAATTATACCTTCAGTTATTTTTAAATTTAAATTAGAAAGTATATTCTTACCATTAAATGAAAGTGTTAAATTTTCAATTTTTAAAATATCCATAATATAATAATAAATAATAATCTTAAATTAGTTAACATATTATATAAAAAATGTAAATGAAAAGATGTAAAACAGGAAGCATCTCCAATTTCGTGATAATAATAAAAGTAAAACTTAAGAACCAGGATAGGTTATTTCGAAAACACGCAAGCTTTTTCCCGGCGAGAAAAAGCTTACTTAAGTTTCAGGCTTTGCTCTCCTCTTTGAAGAGGAACCATGCCCGCTTCGCCTTCAAATGACTTTCTAAAGTAACCCACCCTGTCCCGATAATTAATTTTTTATCACGAGATTGGAGATGCCAACTGTAAAACATAGTAATCATATATAAAATATTGATTATTTTAAATAAATTTAAATTTTAGCATATACTATTGCCAAATTAAAATTAATGTTATAATATGCACGTTTGGTATTTTTTAATTTGCTAAATTAGTATTTGAAAACTAAATATTGCGATTAAATTACCTTTCTGCTTTATCAGATAATGGTAAAGCCTAATAAAAAAATTATTAGTCCATAGGGGGTATGTGATTTGAGAAAATATGAAATTATGCTTATTTTTGATGCATCCTTAGATGAAGATGCAATTGAAAAAGAGCTGCAAAAAATTACTTCAATTATTGAAAAAGGTAATGGTTCTATTATTGATTCTCAGAAATGGGGAGTAAGAAAACTTGCTTATCCAATTAAACATCAGGAAAATGGCTATTATCATATTATTAACTTTTCAAGTTCGGAAACAGTGGTTAATGAAATTGATAGAGTTAATAAAATTAATGATAAGGTTCTAAGGCATCTTATTGTTAAAGAAGAAAAAAATTCCAGAGAATAATAAAATAATATTATCTTCTATAAAATAAGAAGGTGAATTATGGCTACAAATACTTTTGAAATTATTGTTACAGGTAATTTAACAAGAGATCCAGAGTTAAGATTTACTCCTTCCGGAAGTCCTGTAGCAACATTTGGCATTGCTGTTAACAGAAATTATCAGGATAAAAAAACATCAGAATGGATTGAAAATACTGAATTTTTTAGAGTTACAACCTGGTTTAAATTGGCAGAAAATTGTGCGGAAAGCTTAAAAAAGGGTGACAGAGTTATAGTAATTGGTAAAAAATTATCTGCATCAGCTTATGAAAAAGATGGTCAGCAAAGAGCTACACTTGAAATTACAGCAAGTTTGGTTGCACCAAGTCTCGAATTTGCTACTTGTGATATTAAAAGAAATCCAAAAACAGAATTTATTGGCGAAACAAGGGCAGCCCAAGTAAATCAAATTGATGAAAATATAGAATTTACAGATGAAGATATCCCGTTTTAGTAAAAAAAATTTTAAAACTAAAAGAATTTAAGATTTACCAGTCTTATCATCTTAAGTAAAAGACAAATAAAATTTTTAAAATAAAAATTTAAAAGTAATTTTAATTTAGATTTTATAATTATTTAAAATTTTTAACTTATTTTTTAATTAAAGGAGTGAATAAAAATTGGCAAGGAAAAAAGGTAGCAGAGAAGAAAGAAACAGCAGGGATTCAAAACAGTCGCTTTTGAATCTTAAACAAAGGAAAAGATATTGTTATTTTTGTAAGGAAAATATTGAATATATAGATTATAAAGATATTTCTTTACTTAGGAAATTTGTTTCTGATAAGGGCAAAATCAGACCTAAAAGATCATCAGGTAATTGTGTTCAGCATCAAAGAATGATTGCTAAAGCTATAAAAAGGGCAAGAGAAATAGCTTTAATGCCTTATTTTTCAAGATAATAAAATTTAAAAAACTGAATAAAAGATATGTCCTTTGATAATATAAATAATATTAATTTGCCAAAAAGTAATTTATTTAAATTAATTTTATTTACAGTATTAGCTTTTACTGTGTTGATTTTAAGCATATTTATCCCTTTTTTAGGTATATTGGGGCTTGCATTAATTTCAATTCCTGCTACAAAGCTAATGCTTGAAGGCAGAATATGGGAAAGTATTATTTGTGCTTTAATCGGGAGTCTTGTACTGGTTTTTATTGACTGGACTTTGCCTTTATTTTTTTCAATTTTAGTAATAGGAACAGCTATAATATATTTATTTTGCTTTAAAAAAAATAAAGGTCCTTTTCAAATTATTATATTTAATAGCATACTATTTATAGCACTTGTTTTAATTTTTTTATTAGTTTTCTCACTTATAAAGAAGCAAAATGTTTTAATCAGTTTCATGGATTATTATAAATCAATGATAAATAGTTTTCCTGACAGTCCTTTTATTAAACAATATATGCAGTTAATGGCAATAAGCGAAACCCAGTTTAAAGCATTATATGAACAAACTAAAAGCATTTTTTTATTTTTGCCTTATCTGATTCCGAGCTTACTTTTAATATATGTTTTTCTTGGAAGTATTATAAATTACTATTGGAGTTTATCTATATTTAAAAGAAGTGAAGTAATATTAAAAGGTATGCCTTTATTTCAAACATGGGATTTACCATGGTATTATGTTTCAGGTGTAATTATCGGGCTTATTTTAATTATTATTCCACATTTTAATCCGACTTATGATTTTGCTTTTGACGTAGTAGGAATTAACTTATTAATTATTTTTGGATTAATTTATAGCACATTGGGTTTTTCGGTTTTATGGGGGATATTTGATAAGTTTCATGTCTCTGGAGTTTGGAGAATTTTAATAATTTTAATAATTAGTTTCTTTTCAGTAATAATTATATTAATTCCAGTTATGGGAATAATAGATGTATGGGCTAATTTCAGAAAATTAGAAAGGCATTAATAAATATTTAAGTAATAAATAAAAATATAAAATCAAGTTTATATTATATAAAGATTTCAGTTATAGGAAAAGGTAAAATAAATAATGAGGAGGAGTAAAAATTGAAAGTTATTTTAATAAAAGATGTTGAGAAAATTGGAAACTTCGGAGAAGTTGTAAATGTTAAAGACGGGTATGCTAAAAATTTTCTTATTCCTTCCGGAATGGCAATAATTGCTACTCCAGGAAATTTAAAACAAATAGACTTAATTAAAAAATCAAGAATAAAAGTTGAAGCTAAAAGCATTAAGGAAGCAAATGAAATTGCAGAGCAATTAAATGGTTTAAAGCTTATATTTAAGGTTAAATCAAGTCCTGAAGGAAAAATGTATGGCTCAATAACAAATAAAGATATAGCTGATAAAATATTATCTTTTAAGAAAATCGAAGTAGACAGGAAAAAAATTGAGCTTGAAGACACAATTAAAGAAATTGGAAACTACAATGTTGAAATAAAACTTTATAAAGATATAAAATGCTCAGTAAATGTTGTAGTTGAACCTGATAAAAAACAAGGTGAAATTGAAACAGAGCAGGAAGCTACTCCATCTGCATCTGATATAAATGAAAATTCTCCTGAGAATTAACTGGTATATAATTATTAAATATATTTATATAAAATATATACTATAAAATGCAGATATAAGATAATTGTTAAGTGGAATTGTTAGCAAAAAATAATTATTATAAATATTAAAATACTGATTTTTTAAGTAATTAATTATTTATGCAAGATAAATTAAAACAAATATTTCCTAAGGAAACATTAAACACCGGAAGACTTGAAAGAGTTCCTCCTTACAACTTAGAAGCAGAGGAATCTTTACTTGGTTCAATGCTTATTTTAAAGGAAGCTATAAGCAATGTTCTTGAAATTGTAAAGGAAGATGATTTTTATAGAAAATCTAATGGTGAAATCTTTAAATCTATTAAAGAGTTATATTCAAAAGGCGAACCAGTAGACCCCATAACTTTAGCTGATTATTTAAAAAAAAAGGATTTACTTGAAGAGGTTGGTGGTAAAACATTTATTCATTCTTTAATTTCAAATATTCCTCTTGCTTCAAACGCAATTTATTATGCTGAAATTGTCAAACATAATTCAATTTTAAGAAAACTGATTTATGCTGCAACTGATATTGCAAGAATGGGTTATGAAGTTCCTGATGATCTTGAAGCTGCAGTTGATAAAGCTCAACAAATGATTTTTTTGATTTCCCAGGATTTAAATTATGGCTCAAGGAATAGCGCTTTTACCCAGATAAAAGATGTATTGACTGAAGTATATGACCATACAGTTGCACTTTCAGAAAAAAAAGCAAATATAACTGGAGTTACAACAGGTTTTATTGATCTTGATAAAATAACTTCAGGGCTTCAAGATTCTGATTTAATTATATTAGCTGCAAGACCGAGTATGGGTAAAACTTCTCTTGCACTTTGTATTTTGAAAAATGCAAGCATTATAAATAACACTCCAGTAGCTATTTTTTCACTTGAA
>JAMDEN010000118.1 GCA_023487035.1 Actinomycetota bacterium | reverse complement strand
AATGCGACAAAAATGAATTTAAATGAAGTAATAAAAAATTTAAAATTTTTAGAAATAAAAGGTAATTTAAATAAAGAAATATCAAATATTGCTTATAATTCTAAAAAAATTAATAAAGATGGTTTATTTATAGCTATTTCAGGCTTTAAAAAAGATGGTCATGATTTTATAAATGATGCTATCAATAATGGAGCTGGCGCATTTGTTACTCAAAGAAAAATAAATTCAGATAAAAATGTTACTCAAATTGTTGTTTCTGATTGTAGAGTAGCTCTTGCTAAAATTAGCAGTAATTTTTATCAAAATCCTTCTTCAAAATTAACTCTTACAGGAGTTACCGGGACAAATGGAAAAACAACCACAACTTTTCTTATAAATTCAATTTTAAGGCACTCCGGAGAAAAAACTTCTTTTATCACAACGATTGAGTCATTTCTTTTAAATAAAAAAATTATATTTGATAGAACAACTCCAGAATCTTCAGACTTAAATAATTTTTTTTATGAAAGTATTAAATCAGGAGTTAAATTTTCTACTATGGAGGTATCATCACATGCCATTGATTTACACAGAATAGATTATCTTAATTATGATTATTTTGTTTTTACTAATCTTACTCAAGATCATCTTGATTACCATATAAATATGCAGAATTATTTTAATACAAAGAGAAAACTGTTTATAAAGGATTTTAGAAATTTATATTCCGGTAAAGGTGCGACTATAAATGCAGATGATATTTATGGCAGGCAGTTAATAAAAGAGACAGATTTACAGACAATAAGTTATTCGGTGTATGATAAAAATGCTGATATTATTGCTAAAAATATTATCAGTAATACTTCAGGTATTGAAATGGATGTTTTCATCCGCAGTATTGGAAAAATTAAAATAAAATCTGCTTTAACCGGATATTTTAATGTTTATAATATTTTAGCTGCAATTGGCTTAAGTATTTTTTTAAAAATAGATGTGCAATGGATTCAAAAAGGCATTAACGAAATGCCTAAGGTAAATGGAAGATTTGAAAAAATACAGGAAATTAAAAACTTTACTGTTATTGTTGATTATGCTCATACTCCTGATGGGCTGGAAAATGTACTAAAAACTGCAAGCTCAATATTAACGCCAGACGGGAAAATTATTACTGTTTTTGGATGTGGCGGAGACAGGGATAAAACAAAAAGAAAGATTATGGGCAGTATTGCAGGTAAAATTTCAGATGTGGTAATTATTACATCTGATAATCCAAGAACTGAAGACCCGCTATCAATTATTGAAATGATAGAAGACGGAGTAAAAGAGAGTGGTAATAAAAATTACAAAAAAATAACTGATAGAGCAACTGCAATAAATGAAGCATTAAATATGGCTCATAAAAATGATATAGTAATTATTGCAGGAAAAGGTCATGAAGATTATCAGGAATTTAATGATAAAAGAATTTATTTTAGTGATCAGAAAGTTGTAAGAGACTGGGCTAAAAATCATTAATCATATTAAAAAATTATGGAAAATATATTAATAAGTGAAATATTAAACTGGTCAAAATCAAAATTATTATCAGGAAATGAAAATACATTAGTATCAAATTTTTCTACAGATACCAGGATAATTAATAAAAATGACTTTTTTATCCCGATTACAGGGGAAAATTATGACGGCAATGATTTTATAATCGAAGCAATTAAAAAAGGTGCTAAAGGATTTGTTATAAGCAAAAATTATAAAAATATAAATTATGTAATCAATAATGTTAAAATTAATTATCCTGATATTTTAATAATACAATGCAGCAATACTTTAGATTTTTTAAAAGATACGGCAAAAGGATATTTAAAAAAATTTAATGTTTTATCTATCGGTATAACAGGTAGTGTCGGTAAAACTACAACTAAAAATTTTTTAGTTAATATTTTAAAAAATTCCGCAAATACAGTTTTTACAAAAAAAAATTTTAATAATGAAATAGGAATTCCTAAAACCATATTTGATGTAAACAGCAAAGTTAAATATTTTGTTGCAGAATTAGGTATGAGAGCTAAAAATCAGATAATGGATCTTGCTGAAGTTTGCAATTTAAATTCAGGAATAATTACAGGTATCGGGCCCTCACATCTTGAATTTTTTAATAATATTGAAGAAATCGCTTTAGCTAAAGCCGAGATAAGTGAAATAATTTTTAAAAATAAAGGAGTTTTATTTTTAAATGGCGATGATTATTATGCGGATTTTATTGAAAAAAATATTAAATGCAACTCAATAAAATGCGGGAAAGAAAAAAATTTTGAATATAATTTTTCTAATTATTCCTGTGATAATAATGCAATTTATGATTTTGATTTAAATAGATATTACAAGAAGATTTTTCATATAAAATTAAATATCCCTGGTTTTCACAATATATATAATGCACTTCTTGCTATTAGCTTAGCTTTATATCTTGATATTGATCCCGGATTAATAAAAAATGCAATCGAAGATACTACAGCAGAAACTTTAAGAATGGAAATAATTGAAAAAAAAGATAATATTATTTTAAATGACTGTTATAATGCAAATCCCTTGTCAATGAAAAGTGCAATTGATGCATTAAGCACAATATCACAAAAAAGAAAAATGCGCAGTGTTGCAATTCTTGGTGATATGCTTGAACTTGGTAATGAATCAAAAAAGCTGCATGAAGAAATAGGTAAGTATTTATTAAATAAGGGTATAAATGTTGTTATAGCGTTTGGAGAAAATTCAGCTAATATATTAAATAAATTTAATGCTGATAAAGTTAAAACTAAAAAATATTATTTTAAAAATAAAGAAGAATTATTAAAAGAAATTAGCAATATAGTTAAAAAAGATGATGCAGTTCTTATAAAAGGATCAAGAGCTAATAAAATGGAAAATATTATAGATTATATTTAGAAAGTTGAGTAATTAATGAACTGGATATTTCTTTCAATCATTATTAGCGGTGTTATATCGGTATTTGTTACTATTTTTTTAATAAATTTTCAAAGAAAAAGAAATATCGGTAAAAGTATAAGACTTGATGGACCTAAATCTCATTCAGCAAAAGCTGGAACTCCTACGATGGGTGGAATTGCATTTTTAATTGCTGGAAGTTTATCATATATTGCAGTTAGTTTGATAAAATATTATAGACATGCAGAATTTAATCTTGAAGGTATTTTTGCTCTTTCAATCTTTATTTTATGCGGAATAATAGGATTTATTGATGATTTTATAGGACTTAAAAAACATAGAAACCTTGGTCTTAGAGGCTGGGTTAAAATAGGGCTACTTATAGCTGTATGTATTTATTTTATTTTATTTTCAAAATTTATCCTGCATTTTCCTACTACAATTAGTATCCCATTTACAAACCACGTATTTGATATAGGTTATTGGTATTATATTATTGTTGTTTTTATAATTTTAAGCACTACAAATGCAGTTAATCTTACTGATGGACTTGATGGTTTAGCTGCAGGGAATGCAGTTATTGTTCTTTCTGTGTTTATTTTTATAGCTTTTCTTGAATGGACAATTTTAAATGTAAAAGCAGATATTGACTTAGCTGTTCTTTGCGGAGCAGTTATAGCAGCATGTATTGGATTTTTATGGTGGAATACATCTCCTGCAGAAATTTTTATGGGAGATACAGGTGCTTTTAGTCTTGGAGGCTTAATTGCTGCAGTATCTATTTTATTAAAACAGGAAATCTTGCTTTTAATAATAGGTGGTATTTTTGTTATAGAAGCTCTTTCAGTAATTATACAGGTAATATGGTATAAATCTTTTAAAAAACGTGTTTTTAAGATGGCTCCCATACATCATCATTTTGAACTGCTCGGATGGCCTGAAGTTAAAGTAATTACAAGATTCTGGCTTATTTGTCTGCTTTTTGCAGCTACAGGATTTTCTGTTTATTACGTAAAATTTTTAAAATAAAATTAAATATAAATATAAAAATAAATAAAAGTTAATTACAAGATTAAGATAATAATATAATAAATAATAGAATTAAGAAAAAAATTTATTTTAAATATTTTAATTATGGAAAATGAAAATTTGAATAAAACAAATTTTTTTAATGGAAAAAATATACTTATTTTCGGATTAGGCAGAAGTGGGCTTTCTACATTAAATAAACTTTCTACAATCTGCAAAAAAATATTAGCAGTTGATAATAATCCGGATTTTATTTTACCTGAAGAATATAAAAAATTAACTGAATATGACAATATTAAATTTTTTATTAGTGATAATAAAGATTTAATTAATAAACTGCTAAAAGATATAAATCTTATAATTTTAAGTCCAGGTATTTCAATGGCTGCACCTTTAATAAGGAGTGCTATAAGAAAAAAAATTGAAATTTGGAGTGAACTTGAACTTGCATGGTTTTTTTTAAATGAAAACCAGAGAAAAAATACAATTGCCATTACCGGGACAAATGGTAAGACTACTGTAACATCACTTATTGCAAAAATATTAAATGACTTTAATCTAAAAGCAGAACCTTGTGGAAATATCGGAAACCCTTTAATTAATACTATTGATACTGATAATTCATTAAATAATAAAAATTTAATTAATTATACTAAACAGGAAAATTTGATAAGGGTTATTGAAGTTTCAAGTTTTCAGCTTGAAAATATTTATGATTTTAATCCACATGTAGCATTAATTTTAAATATAACTAATGATCATATTGACCGCCATAAGTCGATGACTGATTATTCAAAAATAAAATTTAAAATATTTAAAAATCAGTCATCAAGTGATTTTTTAATTATTAATTCAGATGATAAAAATATTAATAAATTTTTTAAAAAGTCTGACTTTATAAATGAAATAAAACCTGATCTGATTAAATTCAGTTTAAACCATAAAGAGGATATAGAAATATATTATGAAAATGAAATAATACATTATCTTGTAAATGGCTTAGAAGGTAAAATTTCTATAAAAGACAGAAACCTGATTGGGAATCATAATATTTTAAATATTATGGGCGCAATTGCAGCAGCAAAAATTTTTAATGTTGATGATGAGTCTATAAGTAAATCAATAAAAAATTTTAATCCTCTTCCGCACAGACTTGAATATGTTGGAGTTATAAACGGAATTAAGTGTTTTAATGATTCAAAATCAACAAATCCTGATGCAACAATTAAAGCATTAGATTCTTTTAAAAAAGAAGTTACATTAATATTAGGCGGACTTGACAAGGGTATGAATTTTAAAAGTTTAATACCAGTATTAAATAAAAAGGTTTTAAATTTAATATTAATTGGTTCATGCAAGGATAAGCTTTATGAATTATTTTTTAAAAATCCGCATGATTATAAAATATATAAAGCATTAACTTTTGAAGAAGCAGTAAATAAAGGATTTGAAGTTACAAACAAAAATCATTCATTTTTATTATCACCTGCATGTGCAAGTATGGATATGTTTAAAGATTATAAAGATAGAGGAAATCAGTTTAAAAAAATAGTTTTATCTTATAAAAAATAATTTTTATTATTATGGAAAATATACCGGATAGAAAAATAAATTTAGTAAAAGTAAATATTGAATATTATTTTTTATTTATTATTACAGCACTTCTTCTTGTAATAGGAATAGTTATGGTTTCAAGTGCATCAATGCCTTTCGGTGAAAGCTACTATAATGACTCTTTTTATTTTATAAGGAAGGAAATAATATGGAGTGTAATTTCAATAATTGTTCTTTTTGTCTTTTCAAGAATTGATTATCATAAAATAGCGAAAATATCCAATTTTGTAATTTTAATCTCAATAGGGCTTCTTGCACTTGTATTAATCCCGGGGATTGGTACTGAGATAGGAGGCTCAAGACGCTGGATCAATCTTCCATTTGCTGGCGTACAACCTTCTGAATTTGTAAAAATTGCGATTATTATTTATCTAAGCGATATTTTAAATAAAAAATATAGGGATATATATAAAATAAAAACAATACTGTTTCCAGCTTTTATATTTATTTTAACAGCTACTTTTTTAATTTTTATGGAACCTGATTTTAGTGTAGGAGTTACGATATGGATAATAATATTTATTTTAATGTTTACAGGAGGCGTTAGATTTAAGCATATATTAGGGATTGGTATTACTTGGATTGCTTTCTCTGCAGGTTATTTATTTCTTGAAACTTATCGAAGGGAAAGGATATTTGCTTTTTTAGATAAAACAAGTAAAATTACAGGATCAAATTTTCAAATCAGCCAGTCTTTAATTGCTTTAGGTTCAGGAAGTGTTTTTGGTGTCGGGTTTGGAAACAGTCTTCAAAAATATTCATATTTACCTGAAGCAAATACTGATTTTATTTTTTCAATAATTGGTGAAGAATTTGGTCTTATTGGAACTTTATTTGTAGTAACTTTATTTATATTATTTGCTTTTACTGGTATAAGAATAGCACTTAAATCAAAGGATTACCTTGGCAGATTAATTGCGATTGGTATTACAAGCTTGGTTACTATTCAAGCTATAATCAATATAGCAGTAGCAATTGGAGCCATTCCAGTTACAGGGATGACATTGCCATTTATAAGCATGGGAGGATCATCTTTGGTCTCAACTATGATTGGCGTAGGGATACTTTTAAACATTTCCAAGTATAAAATTTATACTACTGAAGAAGAGAAATGGGAAAACGAATTTTAATATGTGGCGGAGGAACTGCAGGTCATATTTATCCTGCAATGTCAATAATAGAAGAAATTCTTGATAATCATAAGAATTGCAATATTTTATATGTCGGAACAGAAAAAGGTATGGAAAGGGATATTATAACTTCGCTAAATATAAATTTTATGGTTATAAAAGCAGCTGGTTTAATTCAAAAGGGGAGTTTATTTAAAAAAATAATTAATTATTTTAAATTTATATTTAATTTAATTTCAGGATTTTTAAAGTCAATTAAAATACTTATTTTTTTTAAACCCGATATTATTCTTGGCATGGGCGGATATGTTTGTGCCCCCGTTCTTTTAAGTGCAATCTTTTTAAGAAAAAAATTTGCTCTTCATGAACAAAATTATATTCCTGGAAGACTTAATAAATTTTTTTCAAAATTTTGTACTTATTTTTTTTTAAGTTTTAAGGAAACAGCAAATTATTTAAAAATTCCTGAAAGTAAAATTATTTATTCAGGTAACCCTGTCAGAAAAATAATAAGAGAAGCCTTTAGCAAGATGAAAAACTATAAAAAGTATGGTCTTGATGATGGAAAATTTACTGTAACAGCTTTTGGCGGTAGTTTGGGTGCCAATAAAATAAATAATACATTTATTAGTCTTTACGAAATTTTTAAGGATAGAGAAGATATGCAATTTTTGTTAATATCAGGCAGCAGGTTTTATGAAAATTTAAAAAAAGAAAATGAAAAAATTAATAATTTAAAATCATCTTTAAAGATTTTTCCTTATGTAAATGAAATGGATGAGATTTATAATATAACTGATTTAATAATTTCAAGATCAGGTGCTAATACTGTTGCTGAAATAGCTTATTGCAATATTCCAGCTATACTTATCCCTTATCCATTTGCAATAAATAATCATCAGTATTTTAATGCAACTTTTTTGGAAAAAAACGGAAAAGCTATAATTATTAACGATAATGATTTAAATTCATCCAAATTAGCTGAAATTATTTTTAATTTGGAAAGAGAAAATAAAAAATTTTATAATGAATTAAAATATAAAAAAATTAATGATAATTTTGTAAATGGTCATAAAATTATAACAAAATATTTAGTTGGAGAAAGAAATTGAATTTAAGTAATAATATAAATCTTGATAATTTTAAAAGTTTTTTCTTTATAGGTATTGGTGGCGCTGGAATGAGTGCAATTGCTCTTGTATTAAAAGGAATGGGATTTATTGTTAGCGGTTCTGATATCAAAGAATCACGATATGTTAATATTCTTAAAGATTCAGGTATAAAAGTTATAATTGGACATGATGAAAAAAATATTGAAGGCTATGATGCAGTAATATATTCTGCTGCTATATCTTCAGAAAATATTGAGATGAAAGCTGCCTTAAAGAAAAATATTCAAATTTTTACCAGATCTGATGCACTTGCATGGATATTAAATAAAGGGAATGGTATCGCAGTGGCAGGAACTCATGGGAAAACAACAACTACATCAATGATATCAATGATTTTAAACCATATGAATCTTTATCCTACAATAATTATTGGCGGGGAATTAAACGAGCTTGGAACAAATGCAAATTATGGTAGTGGAGATTATGTAGTTGCTGAAGCTTGTGAAAGTGATGGTTCATTTATTAAATATCACCCTTATATAAGTGTAGTTACAAATATTGAAGAAGACCATATGGATTATTATACAAATTATGAAAGTTTAAAACAAAATTTTATTAAATTTATGAATAATACCAGGGATAAAGGTTTTTTAATCTTTAATGGGGATGAAATTTTAATTGATAAACTACCTGGTTTAAAAAAAATAAATATTTTTAAATTTGGTATTTCAAATAAAAATGATATTTATGCACAAGATATAGTTTTAAGTGAGTTTAAGTCAAGTTATTGTGCAGTGCTAAAGGACAATAATTTAAAATTTAATGTAAAGTTAAATGTTCCAGGGATACATAATATAAAAAATAGCCTTGCAGCTTTATCAGTTGCGCTTAAGCTGAATCTTAATTTAAATGAAGCGGTTAAAATTCTTGAAAATTTTAAAGGGGTTAAAAGAAGATTTGAAAAGAGAGGAACAAAATCAGGTGCTATTATTATTGATGATTATGCACATCACCCGACCGAAATCAAGGCTACACTTGAAGCAGCAAAAGAATTTAAAGATAAAAGGATAATTACAATATTTCAACCTCATCGATATTCAAGGATAAAAGCTCTTTATAAAAAATTTGATAGCTGTTTTAATGAAACAGATATTTTAATTTTAACAGATATTTATTCTTCAGGTGAAAACCCAATTCCTGGAATAACAAGTAAATTACTTGTAGATTTTCTAATAGAAAATAATTTTAATAAAAAAATTGCTTATATTCCTAAGTTAACTGATGCAAAAGATTATGTTAATAATATAATAAAAAAAGATGATATTGTTCTTGTAATGGGTGCAGGAGATGTTACAAGAATATCAGATGATTTAATAAAATCCTAAGTAAAATTTTTTTATTATTTTAAAAATATTATTTGTACTATTAAAAAGTTAGAGTAGCAAAAATATTGTGATGTTTAATGGAAATAGAAGAAATAAAAATACTTTTAAAGAAATCTGACATAAAAAATCTTGAAATATTTTTTAACTATAACATCAGAAATTTATCAACTTTTAGAATAAACGGTATAACATCAATATTGATAGTTGCTAATTCTGACGAAGCATTAATAAGTCTTTTAAATATTTTAAATGATATTAACGCAAGATATTACATTATTGGCGGAGGCTCAAATACATTAATAAGTGATAACTGCAATGATATATTAATAAAACTTGGCAAAAATTATGATTTTCAGGAATTTTATGACAATGGATTTATAACTGCAGGAGCATCATGTATCTTAGGAAAATTTATAACTCATTCTTATAAAAATAAATATGATTTTTCTTTTTTAGCTGGTATTCCCGGAACTATTGGTGGTGCAGTTTATGGAAACTGTGGTACTCAGCTTGAAGGAATATGTGATTATGTGGAAAGTATTGAATGTTTAAAGATAATAAAAAACAAGGCTTTAAAAGAAAAAATAAAATTAAAACCTTTAAATTACGGATACAGATTTTTGAAAGTTGAGAACCTTGCTGTTATAACAAAAGTTTTTTTTAAAAAAGATAAAACAGAAAGAGAAATTATATTTAATAATATCAGGGAAAAAATAAAATCTAAAAAAGCAACTCAGCCTTTAAATACTTTTAATTGTGGTTGTTTTTTCAAAAATCCGTTAAATTCAAAAAAAACTGCCGGAGAATTGATTGATAGTCTTGGACTTAAGGGTTTTATGTATGGTGGAGCTGCTGTTTCAAAAAAACACGCAAATTTCATAGAAAACATTAATAATGCAACTTCAGAAGATATTTTTAACCTTGCAAAAATAATTAAGGGGCTTGTAAGAGAAAATTTTAACATAAATTTAGATTACGAGGTGAAATTAGTTGGATTTCAAACTTAAAAATATTTCTGATGAATTTAAAAATTTAGAAATTACAAAAAAGAAAAAAGAAATAACAATTGGTGTTATTTGTGGAGGAATTTCTTCCGAAAGGGAAATTTCATTAAAAACAGGTGAAGGAATTTATAATGCCCTTATTAATAATGGTTATAATGCTAAATATATTGATTTTAAGGGAGACAATATTTCTGTTTTTAATGAAATAGACATAGCTTTTCTGGCTTTACATGGTAAATATGGTGAAGACGGCTCTGTGCAGGGAATTCTTGAACTTTTTAAAATTCCTTATACCGGATCCGGAATACTGGCAAGCTCTCTTGCAATTGATAAAATATTTTCAAAAAAAATTTTTGTTTTTGAAAAAATACCAACCCCTGAATATATTGAATTAAGTTCTATCAGTAATTTGGATATTAATAAAATAAAAAATGAAGTTAATAAGGTTACCGGATATCCTCTTGTAGTTAAACCTTCAAGAGAAGGCTCAACAATTGGAATTACAATTGTTGACAGTGAAAATGAGCTTGAAACTGCAATTAATTTTGCTAAGATTTATGATAGCAGAATTCTAATAGAGAAATTTATTTTTGGAAGATTACTTACTGTTAGTATTGTTGGGGATAAACCAATAGCTTTACCAGTAATTGAAATTAAACCTAAAAGTGGATTTTATGATTTTAAATCTAAATATACTGTCGGGTTAACAGAATATATTGTTCCTGCCAGCCTTGATAATGAAACAGAATTAAAAGTAAAGGAACTATCATTAAAAGCTCACAACAGTCTAGGATGTTATGGAATTTCAAGGGTAGACTTGATTCTTGATGAAAATAAGGTTCCTTATGTGCTGGAAATAAATACAATGCCAGGCATGACAGAAACAAGTCTTGTTCCAAAAGCAGCTGCTGCAGCAGGAATAAATTTTGAAAAACTGGTTGAAATTATACTTAATTATTCCAGTTTGAAAATGTAAGTTTTTTTATTTAATTAAATTAAATAAAAATTAAAAAAATGGCTGGAAAAATTATTGAAGATAAAAGAATTTCTTCCAGAAAACGTAAAGCAACTATCAGGAAGTTTCTTTCTGTTTTATGGATTATTTTAATTATAGCTTTGTTTGTAGCAATAACATGGGGTTTAAATTATTTTTATAATAGTGATTATTTTAAAATAAAAAATATTGAAGTAAAAGGAAACAATTATTATAAATCAGAAGTTATTATTAGTGAGGCTAAAGACCTGAAAGGAACAAATATATTTGAAATTGATAAAAGAAAGTATGAAACAGCTTTAATGAATAATTTTGCAAGAATTAAAAAGGCTGAAATATTAAAAGTTTTTCCTGATAAACTGATAATAAACATAACTGAGAGAATACCGTTTTTAATAATTCTTTATAAAAATGATTATTTTCTTATAGATAATGAAGGAGTTGTACTTGAAAAAGTTACTGAAAATATGGATAAATATAATAACTTATTAATAGTTAAAGATGCTATTAATTATTTTCCTGAAATTGGCACAAAAATTGCCAGGAAAAACATATTAAGTTCTGCAGTTATTTATAATGGTTTAAGTGATGATATTAAAAAAAAGATAAAATACGGCGGGATAATTAATAATTCTTCTGGAGATATTTATTTTGAAACCATAGATTATAAAAAAATAATATTTGGCAACAGTAATGAAATTATTAAAAAAAATGCAATTCTTGAACAAATTTTAAAAAATATACAGAATGAAAATATTTATTATAGTATAATTGATTTAAGGATTTCTGATAATCCTATTGTGGAATAAATGATTAATAATTGGAGATGAAATTGCCTGGCAAAGACGATTACATAGTAGCAATAGATTTAGGTACAACAAAAGTATGTACATTAATCGGGAAACTTAAAAAAAACAGTTCTATTGAAATAAGAGGCTATGGAATCACAAAAAGCAATGGAATGAAAAAGGGTCTTGTAATAGATATTAATGAATCCACAAAATCCATTCTTGATTCAGTAGAATTAGCTGAAAAATCTTCAAATTTTTTTATTGACAATGCTTATATTGGAGTAACTGGTAAGCATGTTTCTTTTGAAAATAATTATAATGAAATTACAATTTCTTCACCAAACAGAATTGTAAGAAAAATTGATGTTGACAGACTTATAGCATTAACAAACAGGATAAATCTTGCTTCCCAGTATGAAGTAATTCATACAATAGTAAAGCAATTTGTTGCTGATGGAGAAAAGGGTATAGAAGATCCAATTGGTTTGTCTACTGAAAGACTTGGGGTTGAGTTATTAATTATTTATGGCTCAACTTCACTTATAAAAAATATTGTAAATAGTGTAAAAGCTGCGAATATTGAAATACAGGATATTGTTATTGAAGCTCTTGCATCATCAGAAGCAGTGCTGACAAATGAAGAGAAGGAAAGTGGAGTAATTTGCCTTGATATAGGTGGGGGTACTACAGATGTAGCTATATATAAAAATAAAAAAATGATATTTACATATTGTTTGCCTGTTGGCGGTGATTTAATAACAAATGATATATCAATTGGATTAAATATACCATTTAACAAAGCTGAAGAAATTAAAAAAAGATTTGCTAATGTTGATTATAATTTTCCAGAGATTTTAAATAGAGCAAGTATGAGTGATATGAATATTAATGCAAATAAAACAACTCTTAATATTCAGTTATATAATATAGTAAATTCTCGTGTTAAAGAAATGTTGCAACTGATAAAAAACAAAATAGATGAATATGATTTAATTAAGTCAATCCCTTGTGGTCTTGTAATAACTGGGGGTTCTGCACAAATAAAAGGATTGCTTCAAATGGCAAGCATGGTTTTTGACATGCCTGCAAGAATAGGAATTTCAATAGATGTTGAAGGACCTTCAGAAGTTATAAATAACCCGATATTTTCAACTAGTGTTGGTTTATTAAAATATGCTTTTCAGGTTGATAATTATGAAGAATTAGATAATATTAATAATAAAAATAAAAAAAATGCAGGATTTTTTGATAAATTTAGAGGATTTATAAATAAAATCTTAAAAGGTGAAAAATAGGAGGGTTAATGTGGGCTTGGAATTTGATAAAAATTATTATGCTGTAATAAAAGTAATTGGTGTTGGTGGCGGTGGAAGTAATGCTGTAAACAGAATGATGGAAGATAATTTAAATGGATGTGAATTTATAGCTATAAATACAGATGCCCAAGCTCTTATGATGTCTAATGCTGATAGAAAAGTTTTAATTGGGGATAGTGGACTTGGTGCAGGTTCTAATCCTGAAATAGGAAAATTATCAGCTGATAAATCCTCTGATGCCATAAGAGAAGTTGTACATGGTGCTGATATGATTTTTATAACTTGTGGTGAAGGAGGAGGTACCGGAACCGGAGCTGCTCCAGTTATAGCTGAAATTGCCAGAGATGAAGGTTGTTTAACAGTTGGAGTAGTTACAAGACCATTTACTTTTGAGGGGGCAAAAAGAGCTATGCAAGCAGAAGAAGGCATAAATAATTTAAGAGGAAAAGTTGACTGCCTTATTATAATTCCAAATGACAAACTTCTTGAAATTTCTGATGAGAATACCACATTATTAAATGCTTTTAAACTTGCTGATAATGTTTTAAAGGCAGGAGTAAGAGGAGTTACTGATTTAATTACTTTACCAGGACTTATAAATCTTGATTTTGCTGATGTAAAATCAATAATAAAAGATGCAGGTAATGCTTTACTTGGAGATGGAATTGCTTCAGGTGATAACAGAGCAATTAAGGCTGCTCAAAGTGCAATAAATAGCCCGCTGATTGAAGCTTCAATTGATGGGGCAAAGGGTATTTTATTAAATGTTTCAGGTGGTCCTGATTTAAAGTTATTTGAAGTTAATGAAGCTGCAGAAATTATAAGAAATTCAGCAAGTCCTGATGCAAATATTATTTTTGGTGCAGTTATTGATGAAAACATGAAAGATAAGATTAAAGTAACGATAATTGCGACCGGGTTTAAAGATAAACTTTTTGATAAAAAACAAAAAAATGAAAAAAATTCTGTAGAAGAAAAAAAAGAAGAAGCTGTGTTTAAAACAAGTGAGATTAAAAAAGAAACTGAAAGAGACAAAATATTTCCTGAATTAAAAGAAACTACTAAAAATATAAAATTTAATGATGAAGATGATATTCTGGATATCCCTACATTTTTAAGGAAGGATAAAAACAATTATTAATTTATTTAATGAAAATAAATAAAGTTGAAATAAATGGTACAACAATATTTATACCATTAGATCTTAAAGAAAAATATAAAATACTATTATTTTTTACTACTAGAAATGGAGGATTTAGTAAGGGAAAATATAGCAGTTTAAATACTTCTTATTACTTAGGGGATAACATTGATTCGGTTAAAAAGAACAGGTTGAAAATTTTAAGCTTATTTGGTTATGATAAAGCTACAAATCTTTTTTCTTTAAATCAAATACATAGTAACAGAGTTTTAATAATAAACGATAATTTTTTAAAAAAAATTTTTATATCAAAAAATAATTTCTTTAATTCAGATGGTTTCTTAAATCCAAAATTTAATGGTGTTTTAAATGCTGATGCAATGATAACTGACATCTCACTACTTCCTTTAATGGTTATGGGGGCAGATTGTAATTTAGTTTTAATTGCTGATATAAAAAAAAGAGTTATTGCTGCAGTTCATGCAGGTTGGAGGGGGGTTTTAAATCAGATTATTGTAAATGCGATTAATAATTTTAAAAATATATATAATTCCGATTTAAAAGATATACTTGTGTTTATAGGACCTTCAATAAGAAAATGCTGCTTTAAAGTAACAAAAGATACCTTTAATTTATTTTATCTTAAATTTAAAAACAAAATGAATTTTGAAGAATTCAAGGATAATAAAGAAAATATTAATTATTATTTTATTGATTTAGTAAGTATAATTAAAAATGATTTATGTGATTATGGAATATTAAAAAGTAATATTTCAGATACAAAGCTATGTACATATTGTAATAATGAAAATTTGTTTTTTTCTTACAGAAAGAGAAAAGAAACTGGAAGGCAAGCAGGTATAATAATGCTTGAATAAAAATTTGAAATTAAAAATTAATTAATAAAAATATTAACATAATTTCAATTAAATATAAATTAATAAATTATATTAAATATAAAAATGACTGATAAAGATAAAATTATTTCTAATTTAAATAAAATAAAAGAAAATATAAGAAAAGCATGTGAAAATGCCTCAAGGAACTCTTTTGATATTAAAATAATTGCAGCAACAAAATATGCCAACCCGGAACAAATACAAATATTAATTGATTACGGCATAACTGATTTAGGTGAAAACAAAGCTGATGATCTTGTTTTTAAATCAAGTATAGTAAAAGGTAATCCAATTTGGCACTTTATTGGTCATCTTCAAAGTAATAAAATAAAAAAAGTTGTCCCGATTGTACAATACATTCATTCAATTGATGATTTAAGTACCTTAAATAAGATTAATAATCTTGCAACAAGTATAAAAAAAATTCAAAAAATATTAATAGAAGTAAATATTTCAAATGAAGAAACTAAGTATGGAATTAAATTAAACGAAACTATAGATTTTATAACGAATGCATTAAAATATGATAATATTAAAATATGTGGTTTAATGACTATGGCTCCGCTAACCGATGATTTTAATTATATAAGAAATATATTTAGCACCCTAAGAAATGAATTAAATAAATTAAATAATCATTTTAAAAATTTAAATTTAACTGAATTATCAATGGGAATGAGTAATGATTATCAGGTTGCAGTTGAAGAAGGCGCAACAATGTTAAGAATCGGATCAGCTATTTTTATATAAATAAATTTTTATTTTAAGGAGAAATGATGCCAGGTTTTTTTAAAAAAACTTTATCTTTTCTTGGATTTATTGATGAAGATGTGGAAGAAAATATTCCACAGAAATATAATGGAGATAGAAGAGTTTCAAAATATTTAAGGGAAAATAAAGATATTAAATTACATAAAATTGAAGAGCCTGAACCTGTAAATATAAGTCAGCATGCAAGTACCAGCTGGTTTAGAACTCAAAGGAAAATAACTAAACTGGAAGAAGTTAAAATGGAGAAGAAGACAAAAGTTTTTGTTATTGAACCCGAAGGTTATGAGGATTCTCAAATTATTGGAGATAAATTTAAAAATGATATTCCTGTTATTGTAAATTTACAAAATGAAAATTCAGATATTGCTAAGAGAATTATTGATTTTTGTAGTGGTTTAACTTATGCGTTAAATGGAAGTATTGAAAAAGTAGCAGATAAGGTTTTTCTTATAACTCCTTATAACGTTGAAGTTACTTCTGATGAAAAAGAGATATTAAAAGACAAAGGTTTATATGATAATTATTAGTTTATGTATTTTAATTTAAAATTTTTAATAAATTAAATGTTTTAACTTTTAATAATTTTTATAATGTTAATTTTTTGTTTTTTAATAAGTAATTTTTTAATAAAAAATTTTTATTAATAACATAAATATAAATAAATATTAAAATTCAATAAGTATTTAATTTATTTGAAATAATAAAAAAAGTTCATGATAACAGAAAGAAAATATACATTAGGAATAATTGGTCTTGGAAATATGGGGAGTACCCTTTTAAAAGGAATTATAAATTCAGGTTTTCTTAATAGTAAGGAAATAGTTGTTTTTGATATAGACAATGGAAAAATAAAAAAAATAAAAGAATTATTTAAGATAAATTCTTTTAAAAATTTAAAAGAAATAATTATAAATTCCAAATATATTTTAATTGCTGTTAAACCACAAAATATAAAAGATATGATGTCTGTATTAAAAGAAAACTGCAATATAAATGAAAATGTAATAATAAGTATAGCAGCAGGAATTTCTACAAATTTTTTTGAAAGAAATATTGGAAATATCTCTGTAATAAGAATAATGCCGAATACTCCGGCTATTTACAATAAAGGTATTTCAGCAATTTCATCAGGAAAATTTACTAAAAAAGAACATAAAGATTTTTCAGAGAAATTAATGAAAAGCGTTGGTAAAACTGTTTTGATTGATGAAAAATTTCAAAATCTTATTACAGCAATTTCGGGTAGTGGACCTGCTTATTTTTTTCTTTTTTGTAAAATAATGATTGATTTCGCAGTTGAAAACGGGCTTGAATTACAAACTGCTAAAAAATTAGTTATAAATACATTGCTTGGAGCAGGAGAAATTTTAATTAATTCTGATAAATCAATAAATGATTTAATTAAGGCTGTTGCTTCTCCTGGGGGAACAACTGAAGCAGCTTTAAATAAATTTAATGATAATAATTTAAAAGAAGTTTTATTTGAGGCGTTAAAGGCGGCACTTAACAGATCTTATGAACTTGAAGCAGATATTTTAAAAAAAGGTAATTAAAAAATTTATTATCTTATTATGCGAATGGAGGAAATATGAATATAAATTCAGAATATATACAAAAGAAAGAATTTCATACGGCTTTTAAAGGTTATAGTATGGAAGAAGTGGATAAATTTCTTGATATTCTGGCTGTAGAATTTGACAGAATTACAAAAAAGAATAAAGAACTTCAGGATGCTCTTGATAAAGTTAAGTATGAAGGAAATGCAGAACAGGAAACTGATGTAAGTAAGCTTGTTTCGGAAGTTTTAGTTTCTGCTCATAAAGTTGCTGATGAAATTAGAAAAAAAGCAGAAGCAGATGCTGAAGAGATAATAAAAAACAAAAAAAATATTGAAGAAAATGAATTAAAAGATTTAATAAAAGAAAAAAAAGAAATTGAAGATAAAATTAAATTCATGCTGAATTTTTATAATGACTTTATGACAGGATTAAAAAATATTATAAATGATTTTAATTTAAAAATTGCTGATATTGAGAATAACTATAAGATTAATAATATAAAGGAAAAATTACAGGTTTTTAAAAATGAAATAAAAGATCAGGAAACTACTGATTATGATAAAACTGTTACTTATGCAGGTGATTCTGATTATAAAAAAGCTGAATATGAAAGTGATGAAAGCCATCATAAAGTTAATAAAGAAGAAGAAAATATTATAGTCCCTGAAATTAAAAAATTATCAGATGAGGAAAAAGAGAAAGAAATAAGAAAAATTATTGAAAATAAAGAAAATGATGAAGTGCAACAGGAAAATTATCCAAAGGAAATAAAAAAGGAAAAAAAGATTTTTAATGATTATGAGGAAGAAAAAATTATAAAAGAAAGCAAAAAAATTGATATTGCAAATCCTGATATTATTAGTGAATTTTTTGGTGATGGTGATGAACGGAAATATTAAGATTTTGGTAAGACCAAATTCTTCAAATAATACAGTTTCAGGATTGTATAATGATACTATTAAAATTAAAATTTCTGCTGCGCCTGAAAAGGGAAAAGCAAATAAAGAGTTACTGGAATTTTTATCATTAGCTCTTAAAGTACCAAAACAGGATATAGAAATTGTTCATGGCGAATTTTCAAATCTAAAGGAAATAAGAGTTAAGAATATGACAAAAGATGGCATAATTTCCAGTTTATTAAAAAAATAACTTCAAAATAAACTACTGTTTTTTAATTTATAAATTTTATAAATTTTTTAAAAACCTCAAACCAATTTTATAATTGTTGTAATTTTGCTTCCAATTATTAAAAAATAACCTATAATAACTGATAAATAATTAAATTGTAGCTCATAATAACTATATCATTAATATTTACCTTATAAAAATTTATAATAAAAAATTAAATCTAATATTATAAAAAAATAATAAATTATAAACTTATTTGACAAATAAAAATAATAAATATATTATAAAAATATAAAATTAGCTTTAATAAAAATAAATGTAGCCATACATCATAAAATAAAACATAATCAGCTATTTTTACCAATAAAAAATTAATAAGTTATTAATAATAAAAATAAATTGAAAATAATATTATTAATTTCAGAAAATAGGGAAATAACTGATAATATAACTAAATATAAACCTGAAAATCTTGATTTAGTTATTATTAAAAAAGAAAAATACTTAAGACATTACCTTGAGGAGTATTTGCCTGATTATGTTATTGTGGATATAAATCTTGATAACAATGATATTTTAAATAGCTATATAGATATAAACCCGAAAGCAACTGTAATACTTATTAATTATAAAGAATCATACAATTCTAATCCAAAATTTATTACCTTAAATAAAATAAATAATAAAAATAATATAAGAGAAATTATTAATATTATTTCTAAAATAGAAAATGAAAAAAATATTAATTATAAAAACAGCTATAAACTTATTAATCAACAGATAATATCAGTATATTCATTAAAAGGTGGAACTGGTAAAACAACTATTTCATTTAATATTGCTTATTTTTTAAAAAAAATTTTAAATGCAAAAGTTCTTTTAATAGATTTAAACTTTGCAGATGGAATTTCTGATTTGTCTGCTTATTTAAAAACAAATCAGATTCCAAATTTAAATTACTATATTGAAAATTATAAAGATGGTGAAGATGCTTTACAAAAATCTCTGATTTTAAAAGATCCCGAAGATTTAGATGTTTTACTTCCTCCTTTATCAATTGCTCAAAGCAATAAATTTAATTTAATATTACTGAATTCTCTTATTGATTTAGTAAAGGGATTTTATAATTTTATCGTAATAGACTTACCTGATGATTTTACAGAATTAACTACTGAAGCAATAAATTTATCCGATTCATTAATAATTATTTCATTACCAGATAAAACTTGCGCGTTAAAACTTTCAAAATACAAATTTAAAAACAATTCTTTTAAATTGCAAAATAAAATAAGTATTTTAAATAATCCATATAATTTTTCTACAATTTCAAAAGATGAATTTGAGAAAATATCTAAATTCCCGGTTCTACTTGAAATTCCTTATTTTGAATATAAAAACAAAAATTTTTTTAATTTTCGCAACAAACAAACTGAGGTAATAAATATTGAATATGAAATAAGGCAACTAATAAATAAATATATTTTACCGTGATGGAAGAACAAAATCTTTACACAATAAAGGAAGCTGCTGAACTTACAGGTATAAGTGAATCTGAGCTTATAAACCTGATAATGAAGAAAAAATTAAATGCCATCAGAATTGGTAAAGCAATAAGAATTAAAGAAAAAGATTTAGATAAATTTTTAGATTTATTTACTGGTGGTACTGATGAAAAAAAAGATGAAGTGGAATCAAAAGATTCGGAATTTATTTTATATTCTGCAGAACAAGTTGCAAAGATACTTCAACTTTCCGTTGATAATGTATGGAATTTACTAAAAAACGGCAAGCTTAAAGGTTTTAAAATTAGAGAAGGAAGAAGCTCATGGAGAATAACTTCAGATAATTTAAAAGAATTTATAGAAGCTCGAACTAAAAATCTTGTTTAAGTTTAATTTTTAATGTTTTAAAGCAGGGGAATAAAGATGCCCGGTAATTTTGATACTAATAATAAATTGAAATGGTGGGAAAAGCTAATTGTGATAATGATTATTATCCTCATTTTGCTGATAATTTTTTTAATTTTTAATGAAAAGATAATAGATGCAATACAAAAATTTAAGCTTTGGTATAACAAAGGTTAATTAACTATTTATAAAAATTAGTACTAATTAAGGAGGTGTTAAAAAATGGCTAGATTCTTCAAAATGATTTTTTCCTTTATAGGGATTGGTTCTGCAGTAAGATGGTAGAGAAATAATCTTTAATGTAGTAACTGCTGATATTTACTTAAGAAAGGGGTGAAATTTAAAATGGCTAAATTCTTCAAAATGATGTTTTCTCTGATTGGTATTGGTTCTGCAGTAAGATGGTAAATCATGATTTTTGCAAGCAACATGTAATACAAATATCACTATAGGAAAGGGGGTTAGTAAAATGGCTAGATTCTTCAAAATGATGTTTTCACTTATAGGCCTTGGTTCTGCAGTAAGATGGTAGAAAAATATATTATTTAATAAATAAATATATTAAATAATATATTAATTATTTTATGTTTATTTGCTATAATTTTACTTATTTTTGTAAAAAGGAATATTAGTGAAAAATAATAGTAAAAGCTTTTTATTGATTTATATATTCACGATATTTCTTTCAGGCTTATCGCTATCATTTTATCTGATTTCAAGGTTTAAAAATGTTTCTGTTCTGGGAGTGGTACTGTTTGGTATTTTAATATTTGCTGCAGATAATTTTTCAGTTCCACTCCCAAAAACAGGTTTTGTATCAGTAAGTTCCGGCATTTATCTTTCGGCATTAATATTATTTGGACCATCAACTGCAATAATAGTCACATTTATTTCTTCATTTTTTATCCGCGATTTTTTAAGAAAAGTACCATATTATAAACATTTATTTAATATCGGGCAGTATTTAATTTCTATTGGTTTTTCCAGTTGGATTTTTGAAATAATGTACGAAAGAAAATATGACAGTATCTTTATCCCGAAAAATATTGGAGTAATTTTTTTAACTGCGGTTACCTTTTTTATCATAAATACTTTTTTAACAGCTTCAGTAATATCCATAAGCCAGAAAATTAAAATTTTTAATATCTGGGCTTATAATTTTGCGTGGCTGTTTCCATTTCATATATTTTTAGTTGTAATGGCTATTGCAATTTCATTTCTTTACAAAACGTATGGGCCATTTACACTGCTCTTTACTTTAATGCCTTTAGTTATTGCACAATATACTTATATGCTCAGAAATAATGAAAGAAAAGCATTATTAAACAGTATAATGCATATTGTAAAAATAGTTGAAGCAAAGGATATTTATACTGCCGGCCATTCGGTTAGAGTTGCAGATTATTCTGAGAAAATAGCAAGGAAATTAAGATTAAATGAATACGATATAGAATTACTTAAAAATATTGCTAATCTCCATGATATTGGAAAAATTCAGGTAGATTTATCTGTATTAAATAAAACTGAAAAACTTACAAATGAAGATTGGCTTGAAATTAAAAAGCATCCTGTAGTTGGCTATGAAATAGTAAAGGAAATTACTTTTTTAAAAGATTACGCAAATGCAGTGCTGTATCATCATGAAAGACACGATGGAAGCGGTTATCCTTTTGGAATAAGTGATGAAAAAATACCCTTATTTGCAAAGATAATCAGTATTGCAGATTCTTATGATGCAATGACTACAGATCGTCCTTACAGGAAAGCTTTAAATAATTATCAGGCTATTAAAGAACTTGAAAATAATATCGGTAAACAGTTTGATGAAAATATTTGTTTAAAAATGATCGAGATTTTAAAAGAAGAACAAATTAATTAAATATTTTAAACAATTTATAAAATTTTAAGAATAATTTAAATAAGAAATCTTAAATTTTCAATTTAAAGTTTTTTGATTTTTTAATTCTTTTAATAATTTTCTTTTCCAACCGATACTTCTGAAAACTAATTTAAAAAATTTAATTGTATCAATTACAGGATTTACATGACTTTTAATTTCTCCAGGATAATATATGGTTTTAATTGGAATATTTTTAATATCATAATTAAGCCATCCAGCTTTCAGTATTAACTCAGGTTCCGTATCAAAATTTTTTGTTTCAAGTTTTATATTTTTTAATACATCACGATTTATATATCTAAAGCCAGATTGAACATCTTCAATTTTTTTCCCTGCAATGCTTGAAATAATCCATGAAGTAAAGAAATTTACAAATTTTCTTATAAAAGGCATTCCTTTTGTATTTTGAAATCTGCTTCCAATTATTAGATCAGGGTTATTATTTTTTATTTCATTTAAAAAATTTTGTATTTCATTTGTGTCATGCTGTCCATCAGCGTCAATTGTAATTACTCCTGAATAATTATTGTTTATTATATAATTAAAGCCTGTTTTTAATGCTTCTCCTTTTCCTTTGTTAATATCATGATTAATAACAATTATTTTATTTTCTGATTTAAATTCTTTTAATATTTCATTTGTATTATCCGTAGATCCATCATTAATAATAATAATATCAAGATTATAATTAATGCATTTGTTTATTACTGCTTTTATATATTTTCCTTCATTATATGCAGGAATTAATATTGCAACTTTGGAATAATCATTATTTTTAAAATAATTATTATTTATCAATTTTAAAATCCTTATAAATTCTTGATTCAGTTATTATTATATTAACTTTTTTATCATGTGCACATGCAGGAAGATTATTTACTATTTGTAAGTCAAAAGCAAGAGCTATTACCTTCACATTCTTTCTTAATTTACTTAAAATTTTATCATAAAATCCTCCACCATAACCTATGCGATTAAAATTTAAATCAAAACACAAACCCGGCACTATAGCTAAATCTATTTTGTTCAGGTTTGCTTCTGTGCAGTTATTAATATCTGGTTCTAAAATACCATAACTTCCTGGTTTTAAATCTCTTTTTATATCGGAAATAAAAAAAATTTTAAGACTTTCCCCAGTAACTTTAGGTAAAACTACTTTTTTATTATTTGATAAAGCATCTTTAATTATTTCAGTTGTGTCAATCTCACTTCTAAAAGGATAATAGATAAAAATTGTATTTGCTTTTATATAATCACTTAATCCAAGTAATTTTTCTGTAATTAATTTACTTTTAATTTTATGTTCCTCAGGAGTTAAGCTATTTCTTGCGTTTGAAATTTTTTCCCTGATTATTTTCTTTTTAATTTTTATATTATTATTGTTATTATTATTAATCTTCATAAAAAGTAACATCTAAAGCTCCAGGACCAAGATGAGAACCAACAATACATCCTATAGAACCTCTTATTAATTCAATTGGATTAAACTTTTCTTTAATTTTATTAGCAAATTCATCGCCTTCAGATTTAATATCTGAATCACCAACAAAAACATGAAGACTGGCAGGATTTTTTATCATTGTTTCCATAATATTAATAATTTCCTGCTTACCATGTTCCCATCTTCTTGTATTTTTATAAGGAGAAACTTCTCCATCATGTAATGTTAATATTGGTTTTAATTCAAGTAAGGAAGCAAGCAATGATTTAGCTCTTCCAATCCTCCCGCCTCTTTTTAGATATTCAAGAGTACTGGGTATAAAAAGGACTTTTACTTTTTCTTTAAATTCTGAAACAGTTTTTAAAATTTCTTCTTTAGTTGTTCCATTGAAAGCTAACTTAGCTGCTTTAATTGCTAAAAAACCGCATGGCATATGTACTTTTTCAGAATCTATTATAGTTATATCTGCTCCAGGCAATTCTTTAGCTGCAAGTTCAGCTGAAGTAATAGTGCCTGACATCTTTTTTGAAATCAAAATATTTATAATACTGTCATGATTTTTTAAAAGCTTCTTATAGGTTTCTAAAAAATCTATAGTAGTAGGTTGTGAAGTAGTGGGCATAACAGTGCTTGTTCTTATTTTCTCATAAAATTTTTCTATTGATAATTGCACGCCATCATCCCTATAAGTTTCTTTTCCGAAAATAATATAAAGCGGCACAACAGAAATATTATATTTTTCACAAATATCCTTAGGCACATCTGAAGAGCTATCTGTAATTATTGCTACTGTCATAATTCCCTCCTGTTTATATTTAATTTAGTATTAACGATTAGTTGAAGTAATTAAAAATAATCAATTGCAAAAAATATTAAATGAATTATATCTTATGATAATATTAAAACATTTTTTAAAAAATTTTAAAATAAAAAATAATTGTCTTAATTTTAATATACTTTTAAATTAAAAATAATTATAAAAAGTTTATTTTTTGGTATAATCAGCTAAGTTTTAAATTATAAAAATTTTTTAATCTTATTTTAATTTTAATTAAAAATTTTTTGGAGAAAATTTATGAAAAAAAATGTTTTATTTTCAATATATATCGGGATTTTAATATTATTTTTTATTTGTACTATTAATATTACAGGATGTTCACAAAGAGAAAGAATAATTAAAATAGGCAGTCAAAGTGTATTAACCGGTGATTATAAAAATTATGGTCAGGAGCAGCTTGTAAGTATAAATATTGCTGCAAGAGAACTTGCTCCTGTAAGAATAGCAGGTTTTGATTATAAAATTAGCATAGTTTCCAAAGATGATGAAGGTAATGCAGAAAAATCTTATCTTGTTTCACAGGAAATGGCTCAGGAAAATGTCTCCGGGGTTATAGGATCATCATTTAATGCAACAACAAAAGCAGCTTTACCTATTTATCAGGAGTATAATATCCCAATGATTACTCCTGGTGCTGCAGGTAATGATTTAGAAAAAACAGGTTCAAATTTTTTCAGAGTTATTATTAATAATAATCAGGTGGTTGAAAATACAGCGAATTTTATAATAAATAATTATAAACCAAAAAAAATGGTAATTATTAATACAAATTCTGAATATTCTTTAAATTTTACAGATTATCTTGAAAAAACATTATTAAGTATTTCAAGCCAAAAAATTAACATTTTTAAAAAATATACAATTAAACCTGAATCAGAAGATTATAAACTTCTGGCAGAAAATTTATTAATAGATGATTGTGATCTTATTTTCTTTTGTGGTGATTATCAAGCTTTAGCAAAAGTTATAAGTGTTGCGCGGGAAACAGGAGTATTATCAAATTTTTTGACTGAAAAAATGGGAATGGATGAAGGAATATCACAATTAGCTGATGCGAAATCACTTGAAGGTTTAACAGCAATTGTACCTGATCCTCCTTCAATAGCAATGTTTTCTGAAGACCCGAAAGCAGTAGAATTTTGGAGAAAGTTTAAAGATACTGCTCCTCAAATTAAAGGAGTTGAGGTTAAAGAACCCGGGAAGTTTGCTCCTTATGCTTATGATGCTTTCTATGTATTAATAGAGGCAATGAAAAAAGCAAATTCTATTTTACCTGAAGATTACATTGATGTATTAAGAAGTATATCTTTTGATGGTGTTACAGGGCATATTGAATTTGATTCAAATGGAAATTTAAAAAATCCTCAATCCACAGTATTTATAATGAAAAATGGAACATGGATAAGATTTCAAAAATAAAATTAAATAATAAAAATTTATGGTAAAAAGATATTTAACATTTTTGGAGCAATTTTAAAATTTGCAGGAAGTTTACCCATATATTCACCATCACCATAAACATCAAATTTATAATCACAATCAATATTAATTTCACTTGTTCTAAAAATTTCAACTTGAGGTAATTGAAGATGAGATCCTTCATAAACCTTAGGGAAACTTTTAATAAAAGTTAATTTGGACATTGATTTTATTAAGCATACATCAAATTTGCTGTCATAAGCATCAGCATCAGGAGTTATTTTCATTCCGCCACCATAATATTTTAAATTTGAAACAACCATCATCATTATGTTTATTGTTCTTTTAACTGAATCATATTCAAGGTTAAAAAATTTTGATTTATAGGTTATTAAAGTTTTGTAAACTGCAAAATTATATCTTGCCATGCCTTTTAAGGGCAGTTTTGTTTCATTGGCAAATTTTGTTGTTTCTGAATCAAACCCTGAACCAGCAACACCAATATAATATTCCTTATTATTGTAAAGACCTAAATCTATTCTTGAAATTTTACCCTGTTTTATTATTCTTATATTTTCTTCGATATCTTTTTTAATGCCAAATGATTTTATTATGTCATTTCCAGAGCCAGTTGATATAATCCCAAGGTTGCAATCAGTACCTGCAAGGATTTTTGCCATATAATGTAATGTCCCGTCCCCACCAACGCCTATAAAGTTCTTATAACCCGAGTTAATATACCTTAATGTTGCTTCTTTAATATCAGTGGCACTTTTTGAAATATAAATCTGATAATCAATATTATATTTTGATAATACTGATTCTATTTCTTCCTTTTCCTTAATTGTTTTACCTTGTGCAGCTGAAGGGTTTAAGATTACTATTGTTTTATCCATTATAATTATTATCCTTTTTAAAAGTTATTAATTTTTAAAAAAATTAAATCAAAAAAATTATAAAGGAATTTATAAGATAAGCAATATTTTAAATTCTTAATTAGTTCTTGCTGAATAATTAATAAAAATTAAGTAATTTTTGAAATTTTAAGCCCATAATGTTAAAAACCAGAAATAGTTGAATTGTTGAGCATAAATTGATCAGCTTAATTATAGGGTATTTCTAATTGGCTGTAACATTATATTGCTGCATTATTGACTTTTAAATTTAATTATAATAACCTAATTAAGATTTTAAATTTAAAATAATACTTAAAACTTCAGAAGGTGTATTATGAATGTCTTCAATAAAATAATAATTGTCTTAATTCTTATTGCGATTGTTTGTATTTCGGTAGTAGGCATATTTAATTCTTTTGTAAAAGTTTTTAAATGGTCAGATCTGGTAATTAAACTTTTAAATCCGGATAAAACCATAAATCCTTATATATCTGCACTTGTTTTACTCCTTGTGATAATTCTTTGCATTTTCCTTTTTATATTGGAATTTTATAGAAGAAAATCGAAAACAGCTATAGTTTCTGCAGTAAGAGAAGGAACAGCTATGATTACTTTGGAATCAGCAGCTAACCAAATAAAAGAAAGTATAAGTAAAATCAGTGGCACTGCAGATATTACTGTTAAAGTTGTTCCAAAATCCAATGGAGTTATTTTAAATATTTATGCAAAAATTTGTTCTGATTGTAATGTACCTGATAAAATGCAGGAAATAATAAAAGGAGCTGCAGATTTCACAGTAAAAAAACTTGGAATAAGGGTTTTTAAAACTAATTTAACCATAATTAATTTATCAAATATTCAATATGAACCTGCAAGCGTAAATATTGAAAAAAGCGTTGTAAAAAAAGAAGAACCTGAAGTTGCTGAAAAACAAAATATTAATTTAAATAGTAGTAATAGCAGTTATACACAGGATAAAAGCGAAAATGAAGAAGACATTAATAATAGCAATAATGAAAATGACCCTGAGAATAAAAATAATAATTTAAATTCTAATATTTAATTCTAATGTATAATATAATGTTGCAAAATATAATATTGCATAATTTTATTCTTATATTTTAAAGCGGACTTAGTACAGTGGTAGTACATGAGCTTCCCAAGCTCAAGGGGCGGGTTCGATTCCCGTAGTCCGCTCCAAAATAATAAACTTCTTTCTTTTTTAAAATATGTCTCAAGAATTAAATTATATAAATTATTTTCGAAATATAGTTCAAAAAAATGATAATTATCTTGTTACAGGTTGCCCTGGTACAGGAAAAAGCTTTTTTTTAATTCAATTTGTCAGATATTTAATTAAAGAAGAAAAAATAAATCCTGATAAAATTATAGTTTTTACTTTTAACAGAAAAACTTCAAGATATTACAGGGAAGAAATTTCCAAAGTTATTGACTCATCCGTAAGTGAAATTGCAATTTTAACTTTTCATTCTTTTTGTCTTGAATTTTTAAGCCGGTATTATGCAAATGCTGCCTTAAAAAATTTTTTTAAAAGTAATTTTAATAATTTTAAATTTAATGAAGAAGAAAAATTTGAAAATATTTTTAATGATTTAACAGGTGAAATAAAACTTTTAACTGCGCCTCAACAATGGGAATTAATTACTAACATTTTAAATAATTTAGATGAAAATAATTATTTTCATATTGATAAACTTTTAAGAAGTAATTCATATACAAAAGTTAGCATAATTCAGGAAATATTTGATTATATTTTAAGGGCAAAGGAAAATTTATTAAGTCCTGAGTATCTCGCAAAAAAATTTACTCCTTATATAAATGAATTAATGTCAGAGATAAATAATATTTATGTAAAATATAATGACAAATTAATAGAAAATAATTTTTATGATTATGGAAGAATTTTACAGGAAACAGAATCAATTTTAGAAAATGATAAAAGCGCATTAGATTATTATAAGCAAAGATATAAATTTGTTCTTATAGATGATTTACAGGAGATTAATTATGCGGAATCTGAAATAATTAAAAAAATTGCAAACAATAATATTATTTTTTTTGGTAATGATGATGAATCTATTTATGCTTTCAGGGGTTCAAATATAAATAATTATTTTAAAATTTATGAAAGTCTTAAACCTGAAAATATATTTTTTTTAAACGAAAATTTCAGAAATAATTATCTTATTGCTGAAATTTCCAGAATGTTTATTGAAAGAAATAAAAATAGGATAAAAAAAGATTCAAAATCAGTCTATAATAATAATCAGGTAAATGGAGAAGTAGTAGTAACAGATTTTAATAATTTACATGAAGAATTAAATTTTATCCTTAGTAAAATTTATTTTCTTAATAAGGTAAAAGGTATCAACTTAAGAGATATAGCTATTATTTTAAGAGGATCTGAATTTGAAACAAAAGTAATTGAAAATTTTTTAGCTCAAAACAATATAACTTATTACCTCAGGAATTCCAGATCTATACCGACAAGTAAATATGTCAAGTATGTTCTTAATATCTGCAGATTGTGCATTTTAATTAATGATTTTAATAATAATAATAATCAATTATTAAGCCAGATACCAGATGAGATTAATAATTATTTTTTTAATTCTATTGATTTGCTAGTTAAAAATTTACTATTTTTTGAATTTTTTGACATAGAACCTTTATTCTTTAAGGAAATAGAGTCAGTTTATTTCTCAGATTCAGTTAAATATAAAAATATTTGGGATTTTATTTTAAAAAATCTAAGGTATTTTAAAAAAATTGATAAAAATAATTATGAAAAACTAATAAAATTTATTTCTTTAATTAGTAAATATTCAAAAAAAACTCATATCAGTTCTTTTGAATTTATTACTGATTTGTTTGAAAATGAAAAAACTGGCTTTAAAGAAAAAATATTAAATTATAATAATTTAATGTCTTCTGAAAAAAATCTTTTAAAAGTATTAAATGACTATCTTGAAAGTGTTAAAAATTTTGATAAAGATAATTTAATGCAAAATTCAGTCAGGGATTATTTATATTATATTGATAAATTGAAAGATAACCAGTTTATAGAAGAAATTGAAGAAAGCAATAAAGACATTGATGAAAATGAAGGAATCAGAATAATAAGTTTTTATGAAAGCAAAAATTATGAATTTGAAGCAGTTTTTATTCCATTTTTAAATAAAGGCTATATCCCTTCAGATTTTTATACTCCTCAAATTTATGACAGCAAAATATTCCAAATGTTTCTTGAAAAAAAATACCCTGACGATGATGAAATAAAAAAAATTCATGAGGAGCAGGAAAGAAAAATATTATACATGGGTTTTACCAGATCAAAAAATTACTTATATATAACTTCAAATAAATATAAAAAAACATCATCTTTTTTTATAGAAATTTCCAGTGATTTAAAAAAAATTAAAGAAAGTTTTAAAAATAAAGAATCAGGATTACTAACATGTTTACAGAATAATGATGATTTTAATTCAAAGATAATTTATTTTAGTTATTTAAGGAATAAATGGTTATTAAAAAAGAAAGCCCTTGTTTCTACTTACAGAATAACTGAAAATTTGTTAGCTGATAATAATAAATATAATGAATATCTTTTATATTTAAACAAGATTTATAATTTTGAAAACTGGTGGAATTTAAAAGATGAAACTACAAATGATTTTAATCCTTTTAATTTACATAAAAATTATTTTTCTTATAGTTCTTTGGAATCTTATAACCAGTGCCCCTTTAAATACAAACATCAATATTTGTTTAAAATAAGAAATGCAGAAGAAAAGATTCCGCTTCTTACAGGTATCATTTATCATGAAGTGATAAGAAGATTTTTTCAAGAAAGCTCAAAATATGAATTGTGTTATTTACTGGAAATATTTAACGAGGAAATACAAAAAGTAAAAAATCAATTCGGGTTTGATTTTTATTTAAAAGAAATAATAGAAGATGGCATAAAAACCTTTCAAAATTTTTATAACTTTTTTGTTGCTGACTATTTTCTTGCAAATTTAACTAAAATAAGAAATTCTAAAACATTTTTTTGTGAAAAAAAATTTGAATTTGAATTCGGGAACGAAGATATTATTACAGGTAAGATAGACTTTATAAATATTATTGATGAAAATACTGCAGAAATAATAGATTTTAAATCTTCACAAAATAAATATTCAAAACAGGATTTAATGGATGAATTACAGCTAAAAATTTATAAATTTGGTTTAAAACACAGCAAATCTTTAAATCATGATGGATTAAATTTAGCAAATAAAAATATTAATTTAAGATATTATTTTTTAGGAAGCGAAAAGGATCCCTTCGTAGATTTACCTGATGAATATTATGATGAAAGTGATTTAATACTAAAGATTAAAAAAATAATTTCAAATATAAAAGATGAAAATTTTGAAATAATGCCAGGAAATTATATGAGTTGTCGTTATTGTGATTATAAAATTTTTTGTGATAAATACTATGGAAATAGAATTTAATTTAACAGATGAACAAAAAGAGATAATTAGCAGTAAAAATGAAATAAAAAAGGTTATTGCTTGTGCTGGCTCCGGGAAAACTTCAATTTTAACGGGAAATATAATCCAAATTTTAAAAGATAAAGTCTGTAAACCACATGAAATACTTGCACTTACTTTCACTAACAATGCTGCAGAAAATATGCGTGAAAGAATAAAAAAGAATCTTTATGATGATTATATTGATACAGATAGTATTGATATTTATACTTTTAATTCTTTTGGTAATTACATTATTAAGGAAAATAGTTTTATTTTAGGTTATGGAAAAAATTTTAAATTAATAAATGAAGTTCAATCCTGGCAGATAATTTATAATATTTTTAAAAATTATGATTTTAAACAATTAAAAGCTGGAAAAGATATTGGAAAATTTGTAAAGGATTTGCTGGATTATATATGGAATTTAAAAAATAATCTTATAACTTTACAAAACCTTAAAGATTATATTAAAAATTATAAAGAATATTTAGCTGATTATCAAAGCTCAGGTTTATTTAGAGAGGAAGAAGAAAAAATACCATATATCACAGAACTTGCTGGTATTTATGATATTTATGAAAATATTAAAAAGAAAAATAATTATATTGATTATGCTGACCAGGTATTTTTACCATATTTTTTATTAAAAGAAAATCAGGTTATTAAGCAAAAATATGTTTTAAAATATAAATATATTTTTGTTGATGAATTTCAAGATACAAATAATGCTCAGGCATATTTGCTTTCAATGATTTTTTCTAAAGATAAGAACAAATTAATGATTGTTGGAGATGATGATCAGGGAATTTATGGTTTTAGAGGTGCATGTATTGAAAACATACGGGATTTTAGTTATTTTGGCGAGACAGCATAAACAATATTTTTATTTTTCTTTTTAACAATAAACTTTCGATCAGGTAAAAATATAATAAATTTTACCAACTCAATAATAAGAGATAATAAAAAAAGAGAATTAAAAGTTGTAGAACCTGAAAATAATGAAAAAAAATCATCTGTTATCTTTTTTAAAGAAGATTCTTTAGAAAAAGAAGCAAATCAAATTTCTAAATTAATTATCAAGCTTAACCTTACTGGTTATAAATACAAAGATATAGCAATATTATGCCGAAAGAAAAGATTTAATAACATAATTAAATCTTTTAAAAAGTTTAATATAAGATATGAAGTTATAGGAAGTAAAAATTATTTTTATGAACCTGAAATACTTTTTCTTATTTCATGGCTAAAGGTAATTAACAATATTTATGATGATGAGGCTATTATTTATTTGCTCAAATCAGCAAAATATAAAATTTCAGATAGAGACATTTATTTTTTAAGAAAAATAAATAATGAAAGATATAATTATAATAAGCTTAATAAATTTGAAAATAATGAAAATTATTTACAAAATTATGAAGAAAATATTAAAAATAGCTTATCGAAAATAAATACAGGATCAGAATCAGATTTTGAAAAAAATTCATTAATAGATGCCCTAAAAAATTTCAGTTCAAGTAGATATTTTAAAGAAAAAACAAAAGAAAGATTTAACCTTTTTCTTAATGAATTAAATTATTATTTAAAGAATTCCGAGACATCATCTTTAAATGGAATTATAAATTTGATTTTTCATTTTTCAGGTTTATATGATGAACTTAATTCAAGATTCGGGGTTCAGGCAAAAAAGAAAATTAGAAATGTTGAAAATTTAATAAAGCTTGCTTGTGAGTTTGAAGAAAATAATTTTAATGCAAACTTTGACAGTTTTGTTATATATCTTAAAGATATTGCAAAAACTGATTACGAAGATCCTGATTTTCAGACTGTATCAAAGGGAAATTCTGTTAAGCTTATGAGTATTCATGCGTCCAAAGGATTGGAATTTAAAGTTGTTTTTTTACCAATGCTCTGGGAATCTGATTATAAACCGAGGAAATCTCAAAAAAAAATTTATACTCTTCCATCTCCATTAAGAAAAGATGGTAAAGTATGGAGAGATAAAAGTACTTACTCAAGTATAAAAAAATTTGAAGATGAGATAAAATCTGTAATGATAGAGGAGGAAAAAAGAATATTTTATGTTGGATGCAGTCGGGCAAAAGAATTGCTGATTCTTTCATATCCTCAATATGAAAACCAGTCAGATATTCTAAATGATAAAATAAGTGGAAAAAGTATCCTTCCGTTTATCAAAGATATTTTTAAAGAAGGTAGTGATATAGTTTTTTATGGAGAAGAAACAAAAAAATATATAAATGATACTTTTAATTTAAATGCAAAATTTTATACTGATGATCCTGAAATGATTTTTAAAGAGATATTTTCTTATAGTAATAAGAAAAATGATAAAATTTATAAAATTGAAAAAGATAGTAGTAGAAATTATAAAAATATTAATGAAGATAATGTATTATATAAAATTGAAAAAATTCTTGCAGAGAATATAAGTAAATTATCCGGTAGCAAGTTATGTAATGAAAATTCTTTAATTGTTCCTTCAAATTTAAGTCTGGATGAAGTAAATATTAATGAAAGTTTATTAAAAAATAATTTTTATTCTTTAACTGAAATTTTAACTTTTCTTGAATGCCCATTACTTTATAGATATAGATATGAGATTAATTTACCTGAAGCTGAAAGCAGTTTTGCAGTTTATGGAACAAAAATGCATAAATTTATAGAAAATGTAACATCTTTTTATTTTAGAACATATCTTGAAGATAAATTGCAAGACAATTTAGAATTAAAATTAAATAAATCAATTGTATTTAAATTAAACGGGATAAAAAAGAAAAATAATTCAGATTCAGAAGATTTAAGATTATTAAGGTATATAAAAAATTTTTTTGAAAGTGATCTTTTAAATTTTGCATCAGTAAAAAATATTTTAACAGAGCAGTTATTTTACTGGAAAATTAATTCGTTTTATTTAACTTGCAAAATAGATAGAATTGATTTATTAGATAACGGATTTATAAGATTATATGATTATAAGACTTCAAACTATAAAAAAAATAAAGAAAATAACAATTATATTTATCAGGTAAAATCATATATTTGCGGTATATCTGATTTATATAATATACCTGCAGAAAATATAGAAGGAAGAATTTTTTATCTTGAAGATGGGGGAAGTATGCATATTAATGTTACAAATAAAGAAAAAAAAGAAATAAAGGGGAACATTATAAATGCAATAAATAATATAATAAATAAAAGCTACATGGAACCTGATTTTAAAAAATGTAATGATTTTTGTAACTTTAAAAATTTTTGTTTTAATAATTAATTAAAATAATTATAATTATTTTACCTCGGTACACCATTGAGAATATTTTTTTAATTCGTTTTTTACAACTTTAAAATAAATATCCTGAATTTTTTTTGTTAAGCTGCCCATTTCACCATTCCCGATTATTCTGCCATCAACACTTCCAATAGGAGAAACTTGTGCACCAGTTCCGCAAAAAAACAATTCATCCGCAGTATATAGCTCTGTTCTATCTATTTGTCTTTCAATTACGTCTAAATTCAGTTCGTTCTTTGCAAGTTCAATTACGGTATTTCTTGTTATACCTTCAAGAATATCATTATAAGTTGGAGGAGTTACAAGTTTTTCATTTTTAACCATAAACAGGTTCATTGCACTGCCTTCACTAACATGCTGTCCATCTGAAGATAAAGTTATAGCTTCTTCATATCCACCCAAAAGTGCCTCAGTTTTTTGAAGAGCAGCATTAACATAACTTCCAGCGATCTTAGCTCTTGGTGGCATACAGTTATCTGGAATTCTTGTCCATGAGGAAACACAAACATTTATTGGTTTTGAAAGATTAAGATATTCACCTAATTGTATAGTATAAATAAACAAATCCTGTTCATTATGAATTAATTTTGGTCCTATGTTTAATCCACTATTATATGCATAAGGTCTTATATATGAGTCTTCTTCATAAGCTTCTTTTTTTAATAATTCAAGTGTAATACTGCAAAGTTCATCGATTGAATATTTAATATCAATCATCATTATTTTAGCGCTGTCAAGAAGCCTTTCATAATGAGATTTGATTCTAAAAACATAATTCTTTTTCTTATCAGACGCCCAGTAACATCTTATTCCTTCAAATACAGCTGTTCCGTATTGTAACGCATTAGTTCTAATATCAACTTTTGCTTCACTTATTGGAATAATTTCACCTTTAAAAAAAGCATATTTAGGATGTTCCATATTGCTATTTTCTTTCATTTTTACTTCCCTTAATTTATTCATAAAATTTTTTAAATATAATAAATGATGAAAAATATAATAAATGTAAAATTATAATAATCTTTAATTTAGTTTTTGATTGTTTTTTAAAATTAATTTATAAATTTTACTCTTTTAAAAAGATAATGCAATTAAAAAAGATATTAAAAAAATAAAAAAGTAAATAAAAAAACTCCGAGTTATCTTTCACCATAGTTTACACCTTAGGTTACTCAACATCTCGGAGTTTCGCTTAGAACTTTTCTCAGGGACTTTTCAGAAAAACACTTAATCTTTAACTACTTTCGTTGTCAAATTTCAGTTATTTCTGAAGGTTGCCTCCTGCTCTAAGACAATTATTAATATATCAATTAAAAATATTTGTGTCAATATGAATTAATAAAAAATTTTATTTTTTTTAATTTTTTATTTGTAATAAATTTTAATAATTCTTAATATGATAAAAAAATAAAAATAAATTAATCAATAATATATATTATATGAAATAAAATAATAATATCATTATATAAAAAAATTAATGAATAATATTTTTGAAATAAGTCAGATTTTTTTAAGTTCATTAATTGTAGGATTTTCAGGTGCTATTGTTCCTGGCCCAATGTTTACCATGGTTGTTACAAACGTGGCTAAAAATGGCTTTAATGCTTCAGTATTTATTGTAATTGGACATGCTTTAACTGAATTAATAATATTAATATTATTTTTAGCTGGGATACTTAAATATTTAAATAATGAAATTGTAATTAAAGTTATTGGTATTACCGGAGGAGTTGCGCTTCTTTACCTATCTTTTGATTTAATATATTCTGTATTAAAAAATAAAATAAAGATAAGTTTTAAAAAAGAAAATCCAGATAAAAAAGAATATAATAAAAATACAGGGTTTTCGTTTTTACAAGGTATGTTTGTAAGTGTAATAAATCCTTACTGGTATATTTGGTGGGTTACTGTTGGAGCAGCTTTTTTATTAAAAAGTATAAAATATAAAATTTTTGGAGTAAGTTTTTTCTATATTGGTCATATCAGTTCTGATTTTATCTGGTATCTTATAATCGGATTTTTAGTCAGTAAAGGTAGAAAGTTTTTAAATGAAAAAGTTTATAAAACCATTATTATTTTATGTGGAATATTTCTACTTTATTCAGGTATAAAATTTATAATTGATTTTATTAAAAGATAAAAAATAAATTAAGATGGATATAAGAAATATTACAAAAGAAAAATTTTATTATAACAAACTTTATTATGATTATATTTTTAACTTCGAAAAATTAAAGGATTTTTATACTTACGATTACAGGTTAAATGATTCATATATTAACAGAATTAGTTATATAAAAAATTCTTATGATCATAAATTCAGGGAAATAATTTCAAATTCATTACTTGAATATAATAAATCAATTAATTGCAGTAATAAAACTATTGAAAATATTAAACTTTTAAAAAATGAAGATACGCTTGTTGTAATTGCAGGTCAGCAACCTGCAATTTTTACGGGGGCAATCTTTTCAATTTATAAAATTATTACTGTTTTAAATCTGGCTGATTATCTTAAAAAAAGTCTGAATTTAAATATAATTCCTTTATTCTGGAATGCATCAGATGATAATGATTTACCTGAGGTAAAAAGTATTAAAATTTCTGAAAGTCAATTTGAAAAGATATCGTTAGATGTACCGGAATATTTAAGCGGTTTTTCTTACTCAAAAATAATTCTTCCAATTGATGAGATTGAAAATGTAAGCAGGAAAATGATTTACAGTCTTCCTGAAACTGATTTTAAAAAAGAAATAAATAAATTTATAGAAGAAATTATAATTAATCTTAGAACCGATAAAAGAAAATCAGGAATTAGCATATCAAAATTTTATTCTTTGATTATTGCAAAAATGTTTAAAAATTATGGCCTTGTAATATTTGACCCTGAGATACAGGAAATAAAAAAATTATTTATTAAATTAATAAATTTTGATTTAGATAATTTTAATAAAATAAATAGTTTAGTTGAATTCAATGGAAACGAACTTATTTCTGAAGGTTATCATGCACAATTAAAATTAATTAAAAATAATCTGGACTTTTTTTTAAACACAGAAAATGGTCGTGAAAAAATAAAATCAAAAAGTGAAGATAAGAATATTTTTATTTTTGAAAAATCTGTTAAAACAGAAAAAAATGAACTCGATAAAAATAAACTAAGAGATATAATTTTTAAAAATATTACAGATGTTGGATTAAATGTAGTTTTAAGACCTTTATTTCAGGATTTCATACTTCCAAATATTGCCACTGTTTGCGGACCTGGTGAAATTAGTTATTATGCACAGTTAAAGGATGTATATACATTATTCGGAAGTGAACTTCCTGTTTTGTATCCAAGAATGTCTGCAACTTTAATTGAAAATAAAGTCAGGAAAGCTTTTTTAAAACTAAATTTAAGTTATGATGAAATTGAAGATAACCAGGATAATCTTGCAAATAAAATATTTCAAAATATAGCTGGATTTAATTATCAAATTTATCTTGAAAATATGGAAAAAGAGTTATATGCGGTTTTACAAAAATATGTAGAGGAAATAAAAAACCATGGATTTGATGCTAGTGAAGCTTTTGGAAGAATTAACCAGAACTTAAAAAAAGAAGTTGAAGTTCTCGGAAAAAAAATAATTAATGAATATAAAAGAAAAAATAGCTTTATTGTTGAGACTATTTCTAAAATCTATAATAATATATTACCTGATGGGAAGCTCCAGGAAAGAGTAATTAATATTTTTGAGTATATAAATAAATATGGATTTGATTTAATTGATAATATTTATTTAACATTTAAAATATTTGATTTTTCACATAAATTTATTGAAATAAATTAGTTAACATTAAGAAATTTTTTATTAATGGATATTAATATGGCGGATATAAAAATAGATGTTTTAGCATTTGGCCCACATCCTGATGATGTAGAGATGGGATGTGGCGGGTTACTTTTAAAATTAAAAAAATCAGGATACAAAACGGGAATAATAGATTTGACAATGGGTGAATTGTCAAGCAATGGTAATATTGAAGTAAGGCAAAAAGAAACTCAAGATGCCTCAAATATTCTTAATCTTGATATAAGGGAAAACTTAAAATTGCAGGATGGCAATATCATAAATGATGTTGAAAGCAGAAATAAAGTAATAGATATTATAAGAAAATATAAGCCAAAATTAGTTTTAATTCCATATTATAAAGATAGACACCCTGACCATGAAAATGCTCATAAATTACTAAAAGACTCTATTTTTATTGCAGGACTTGTAAAATACGAAACTTCACTTAAGTTTTACAGGCCTGATATTGTAATAAATTATATGCTTCATTTTGAATTTGCTCCTTCTTTTATTACAGATATTTCTGATGTATTTGAAAAAAAAGTTGAAGCTGTTACAGCATATAAATCACAATTTTTCAGTTCTGAAAAAAAGGATATAGTAACGCACATAAGTACGAAATCATTTAATGATATATTACATACAAGGGCAAGATATTACGGACTTAAAATTAATACAAGTTTTGGTGAACCGTATTTTATAAACTCAAAAATAAAAATTAATGATCCAGTAGATTTTTTTAGTTATGTAAGATTTTAAATTATTATTGTTTTAAAAATTTTAAATTGTAATTAACTTAATTGTAATATTCTTTTAAAATATGAAAATAAAATTAAAAACATTCATTTATAAACATTAAAATGAAAATAGGTATTACATGCTATCCTACTTATGGAGGAAGTGGAGTAGTTGCAAGTGAGCTTGGAATTGAACTCGCAAAAAGAGGTCATGAAGTTCATTTTATAAGTTATGAAGTCCCGTTTAAAATAAATAAATATTATAAAAATATTTATTTTCATGAAGTTGAAGTTATTGAATATCCATTATTTAAATATCCACCATACAGTTTGTCTTTAAGTGTAAAAATGGCAGAGGTTTTTGAAAGTGCCGGGCTTGATATCATGCATGTTCATTATGCAATACCTCATGCAGCTTCTGCTTATTTAACTCAAAGAATCTTAGGAAAGGATTCAAATTTTAAATTTATTACTACTTTGCATGGTACAGATATAACAATAGTTGGAAATCATAGTTCATTTTTCAAACTGACAGAGTTTTGTATTGAAAATAGTAATGGAATTACATGCGTTTCAAATTATTTAAAGCAACTTACCCTTGATACTTTTCAAATAAATAAAGAAATAAATGTTATTTATAATTTTGTAGATACTTCTAAGTATAAAAGAAATAAGCTTGATAAGGAAAGATTAAATCTTATTAAAAATAATGAGCTTGGGGTAATTCATATTTCAAATTTCAGACCTGTAAAAAAAATAAGAAATATAATTGAGATTTTTTGCAGGATAAGAAAGGAAATTAATAGTAAATTAATTCTGGTTGGTGACGGCCCGGAACTGGCTTATGCAAAGGAAATAACACATAAATTAAATTTATGTGATAAAATCTTTTTTTTAGGACGTAAGGATAATGTAGTTCCTTTACTTAACAGTTCAAATTTATATCTTTTGCCGTCAAAAAGTGAAAGTTTTGGAGTATCAGCTCTTGAAGCATTAAGCTGTGGAGTTCCTGTTGTTGGAACAAATGTAGGTGGCTTAAAGGAAGTTGTTAAGCATGGAATTTGTGGTTATCTTTATGACCCTGATGATATTGATTCATTAACTAATGCTTCTATAAATATTTTAAGTAATCCGGATTTAATGGAAAAAATGTCTTATGAGGCAAGAAAAACAGCATTAAAATTTGATACAAAAATAATTGTTCCTCAATATATTGAATATTATAAAAAAATTATTAATTCTTAGATATTATAAATATTAATATGAAAAAAGTATTAATATGAAATTGACACAATATAAAAATTATTTATAATAATTTTTATAAATATTTCTAAAAAATACCAATCAAATTATTATCTTAGGAGAAAAAAATGCGGAAAAACTTTTTTAAAGTATTACTGTTTATAACAATATTTACCCTTTTATCAAGTTTTACCACACTTTTATTTGCTGATGATACAACCTCTTTATCTAATATACCCGCTGATGTGCAAAATTATCAGCTTACCGCTGCTGACAAGGTTCTCCTTGTTGAACCTTCAGTGTGTTATATAACATCTATATTCTATGGATATGTACTTGACCCATGGACAAACACCTGGAGTAATTATTATTATGAAGCTTTTGCAGGTACAGGTTTTGTTGTAAATCCGGATACAGGAACTATTGTCACAGCTGGCCATGTTATTGATATAGATGCTGCTCAATTTAAGTATGATTTAATTTATCAGTATCTGCAGGATACTTATGGAGTTAATGGACAACTTGATTCCTGGACTGATGCAGACTGGAATTGGGCATATGAAAATATTAAAGTTGAGGGTTCAGGCCATCAAACTACTACCCCTTATGATCTTGAAGTTTATATTCAATTTAACACAGCAACAGCTTCTCAACCTGAGGGACCAGGGAAAAGTTCTTATTTAAGAGCAGAAATTATATCAAAAAGCCCGTTTGATCAAAGAGATATAGGTATCTTAAGAATTACTCCTCAAACAGGGAGAGCATTATCAAGTGCTATTATTTGGAGATTCTTCAATGATAGAAATTCAAGATCCTGTTACGGTAATTGGCTATCCCGGAACATCTGAAATAGGACAGGAAAACACTTTAAATCCAACTGTAACCAATGGTACCATAAGCGGGAAGCAAATGGTTGGCGGGACAGAATGGATTCAAATTCAAAGTGATGCAAGACCTGGAAATAGTGGAGGACCTGTTCTTGATAAAAATGGCAATGTAATAGGTATTTTATCTGCCGGCACAGATAATACAAATAATTATATAAGACCAGGCAATGATATTAAAACGTTATTAAATGTAGAAAACAAGCTTGGTATGGTTGATAATGAGTGGAAAACAGGTTTAATAATGTATAGACTCCAGCATTACAGCGAAGCAATTAAACATTTTGATGCAGTGCTTAATTTAAGTGCCGGACATCTTCTTGCTCAGGAATATAAAGCAAAAGCTCAAGCTAATATTGGTCAGGATAAACCTCTTGTTCAGGAAACTACTACTGTTTCACAAAATACTTCCGAGGTAACAATAACTGCTGCAACAGAAAGTACACTGCCAACTGCTACTACAAAAGTTAGCTCCAAGCTTACAACAATTGTATTAGTATTAATTATTGTTATTCCTTTAATTTTAATTATAGTAATCGTAGTTATAGTTGTTCTTGTTCTTACAAGAAGAAGGAATGTTCCTCCGGTTCAGGAAACACCAGTGTATAAACAACCTGTACCTCAGCAAGTAACAGAAAAAGCTGAACAGGGGAAAGCAGAAGAGAAAAAGGAAGAAAAAGAAGAAGAGATAAAATTTTGTCCAAATTGCGGAGCAAAAGTTGAGCCTGATCAGGTATTTTGTGCAAAATGTGGCACAAAATTAAAATAGTTAAAGTTAATTAATGATTGATATGAAATAATAAAATATAAATGAATTTAAAATTTAATTGATTTTAAATTTATATAATGTTTTTGCTAATATTTCAGATATAATTTCAGATATAAATATTAAATTAAGAGAACTAAAGAAATTCTATAGTTCTCTTAATTTTTATTGTTTTAAATTATTGTATTTATTATATTTGTGTGTTAAAATTCTTTTCCAATAAAATTAACAAATAGAAATTATTAATTTAATGAGTAATTTTAAATTAAACTCAATAGTATTAGCTCAAAATATTCTTACGGTTAAAATAACCGGAATAATTTCTATTGTCATTATTGTGCTCGTCAGCCTCATTCTCCAGGGTATTTTATCTTAATTTACGGATATAATTACCCAAAGAATCTGAAATTTTTCATTTTTTATGTCCGTTAAATTATTAATATTATTATTCATATTTATTTAGTATTTAAAAGTTATTGGTAATAAAATAAAAAGAATAAAAATATAATTAGCAGTTAATTTAAAAAAATATAAAAATTTAGTTTAATAAAATTATTTACTGACAGGAGGAATTGTGAGAAGTGATTTAATGAAAGAAGGAGTGGCAAGATTACCACACCGTTCGATTTTGAAATCTTTAGGTTTTACAAATGAAGAAATAAGAAAGCCAATAATCGGGATAGCAAATTCATTTAATGAATTAATTCCAGGACATATACATTTAAATAATATAGTTGAAGCTGTTAAAGCTGGAATTTATGCAGCTGGAGGAACTCCACAGGTATTTTCAACAATCGGAGTTTGTGATGGAGTTGCAATGAATCATCCTGGTATGAAATATTCACTTGGGTCAAGAGAATTAATAGCAGACAGCATTGAAACTGTATGCATGGCACATCCTTTTGATGGTCTTGTTTTAATTCCTAATTGTGACAAAATAATACCGGGCATGATAATGGCTGCTTTAAGATTAAATATACCTTCAATTGTAATAAGCGGCGGGCCAATGCTTACCGGGAAATATAATGAAATGGATATAGATTACAGCACTTGTTATGAAGCAATAGGTAAATTTAGCAAAGGAATATATTCACAGAATGATTTAGATTTTATTGAAAACGAAGCATGTCCGACCTGTGGAAGTTGTTCAGGTATGTTTACTGCAAATACTATGAATTGTTTAACAGAAGCTTTAGGCATCGGTCTTCCAGGCAATGGTACAATTCCTGCAGTATATTCAAAAAGAATAAGACTTGCAAAAACTGCCGGGATGCAAATTTTAAATTTAGTTAAAAATGACATAAAGCCGCGTGATATAGTAAATATAAATTCAATAAAAAATGCTTTAGCAGTTGATATGGCACTTGGGGGTTCAACAAATACGATACTTCATTTACCTGCAATTGCAAATGAAGCTAAAATTGATTTTTCATTAGAATCAGTTAATGAAATAAGTTCAAAAACACCTAATTTATGCAGATTAAGCCCCGCAGGCCAATACCATATTTTTGATTTGTACATGGCTGGCGGGATTGAAGCATTAATGAATGAATTACTTAAAAACAAGTTAATTGATGGAGAGTTATTAACAGTTACTGAGAAAAGAGTAAAAGAAAATATAAATAATAAGGAAATAACTAATAAAGAAGTTATTAGAACAGTAGATAATGCTTATCTTCCTGATGGTGGACTTAAAATATTATATGGAAATATTGCTCCAGAAGGTGGTGTAGTAAAAAAATCTGCTGTTGATCCTTCAATGTATAAACATACAGGTAAAGCAAGAGTTTTTAATAGTGAAGAAGAATCAGTTGCAGCTATAATGAACGGGAAAATAAATCCAGGTGATGTAATTGTAATCAGATATGAAGGTCCTAAAGGTGGACCTGGTATGCGAGAGATGCTTGCACCTACTTCAGCAATTGCTGGAATTGGTCTTGATAAAAAAGTTGCATTAATCACTGATGGTAGATTTTCAGGTGCCACGAAAGGTGCTTCAATTGGTCATATTTCTCCTGAAGCTATGGCTGGAGGTCCAATTGCCATTATAAATGAAGGGGATAATATCGAAATAGATATTATTAATAATAAGATTAATCTGCTTGTTTCTGATCAGGAAATTAAAGAAAGGCTTAAAAACTGGAAAGCTCCTGAAGCTAAGGTTAAGGAAGGTTATTTAAGTAGATATGCAAAACTCGTGACATCTGCTTCAAGAGGTGCGGTGCTTAAATAAATTAATTTTAAATTTGATTAAAATTTAAAAGTAAACTTAAAAGAAAAATAAATTTTTTTAAGTTTTTTAAAAAAATATATTAAAAAATATATAATAAAATTGTAAATAAAATTTAATTTAATATTTTTTTGTAAATATAAAATAATTATAAATATAAAATAATTATAATTTGATTTAAAATTTAATAAAAATAGAAATAATTGAGAACATAGGAGATATAATGGGCAAGATTAATGGCTCAAAAATGTTGTTAAAATGCCTGGTAATTGGTGCCGTAATCCCAGTAA
>JAMDEN010000096.1 GCA_023487035.1 Actinomycetota bacterium | reverse complement strand
AAGCATGCTGGTTATTCTGCCTGGTATTTCATTTTTAATTTCAAAATTGTCGATTCTTTTAACAGGCAGAATCTTTTAATGAATATGCTGGGATGATTAATTAGATAATGATTATGCTGTGCACTTTTAATTTTTAAATAACATATTTGTAATTTTCTATTGACTTTTTATAATTTTATCTATAATATGTACTCGTGTAGCTAAACGTGTACATACTATTAGTAATTTTATAGAGATGAGGTTTAATTGGTTACAAGTGTAGATGTCGCTAAGCTTGCAAAAGTTTCAAGAGCCACGGTTTCTGCGGTAATAAATAGAAATAGATATGTAAGCAAAGAATTAGAAAAAAGAGTATTAAATGCAATAAAGAAACTTAATTATAAACCAAACGCTATTGCTAGAAGCTTAAAAACAAAATATACAAAAACTATTGGCTTAGTTATACCGAATATAGGCAGTCCATTTTTTTCTTTTTTAGTTGAAGGAATAGAAAGTTTTTCAAATAAAAATGGATATAACATAATTTTATGCAATAGCGATGAAAATTCGGAAAAAGAAAGAGATATCTTAGATGTGCTTTTAGGAAAAAGCGTTGATGGTCTTATTATGATTCCAACTGGTAGTAAAAATAAAGACTATATTTTTAAAAATGTTATTAAATCTAAGAAACCAATTGTATTTTTAGACAGGGAGATAAATGGAATAGAGGCAGATGTTGTAGTTAGCGAAAATATTGTTGGAGCTTATGAGACAACAAACTTTTTATTTAAAAATGGATATAAAAATATTGCTATTATTACACATAGTGAAGATATAACTCCAGGGAAAAAGAGGTTAGAAGGTTATATCAAATCGTTAAAAGAAAATAAAATTGAGATTAAAGAGGAATATATTAAAAGTGGTGGTTTCAGCAGTAAAGAAGGATATTTAAACTGTGAAGATATTTTTAGAGAATCTAAAATAAAACCAGATTCTATTATAGTTGCATCTAGCCACTTAGAATTAATAGGTGTTTTAAATTATCTTGACGATCATAACATAAAGATACCAAAAGATATTGGTTTGATAGGATTTGATGATCTTCCTTGGGTTAGATATCTTAATCCACCCCTAACAGTTAATACAGTACCCATGTTTGAAATGGGCAATAAAGCAGCTGAGCTGGTTATAGATAAGATTGAAAGTAAAAAACATTATAATAATAAACCAAATAAAATTTCATTTAAGCGTAAATTAATAATCAGAAATTCTACAAATATTATATACTAAATAATTATTAAAAAGAAGGAAAGAAATTGAAGATTATATAAATAGTTTAGATTAAAACAAAAAAATTTAAAAGGTAAAATTATAATCCAAATCCACTTTTTTAAAGATAAAAACGGATTTAATGAAACCTTTAGTTTGATAGTTAGTTGAAAGTAACAATTTTATCAATAGAAGGGAGGGTAGAAAAATATAACAAGTATTTTTTTAAAATAAACTCATAAAAGGAGGTGTTAATGCAATATGAAACAAAAATGAGATTTGTTGGATAAGTGGAATAAATAGTGTCTCATACCCCCTTAACCAAACAAATCTCTATTTAAATTTTATCAAAAATACATAAAAAAGGGTGTAAAAATGAAAAAAATATTTTTAATGTTTTTAGTGGTAGCACTGATAACATCATTGGTTATGATACTATCATTTGCAGGTTGTAAAACAAAAACGGTAGCTGAGACAACGGTAGCAGAGACAACAGCCGCTGAAACTACAACAGCAGAAACTGCAGTTGCAGAAACAACCGCTGTAGAAACAACAGCAGCAAAACCCGTAACTTTAACGATTTGGGATTGGCAAAATGTAGAAAATTATTTAAAAGCATTTGACGAGATATTTGCTTTGTATAAAAAGGATCATCCCAATGTTGATTTTGACCATAAAGTTGTAACTTCAACCGACTATATGCAAATGTTAAAAGCTGCCATTACCGGTAATGAATTACCTCAAATATTTGAAGTATGGACCGGAATGCAAATGGCAGATTATCATTCTGCATTATTAGACCTAACCGACATTATACTTAAAGATCCAGAATGGAGTGATTGGGTTGGAAAACAAGCTTCACAATTAGATGTTCAATTTGAAGGAAAAACTTATCTTGTCCCAATTGATATGTGGGATGTTGGAGTTTATTGCAATAATAAGATATTAAATGACTATAGTCTGAAGCTTCCAAATACAATTGATGACTTAATTAATATGGTTCCGGTTCTAGGTGTTGATAACATAAAGCCATTATCATCAAACTTCCAAGATGTATGGACAGCGCAATTTATTTTCACGGTATTTATACATCAATTAGAGCCAAAAGGTACTGAAATGCAGATGCAAGCAGAAAAGGGCGAGATTAGTTGGAATAACCCTACTTTCGTGGAGGCATGTGAGGGAATTAAAAAGATGTGGGATAAAAATGTTTTTAGAAAAGATGCTTTTGCAAGAGCATATAATATTGATGGAATAGCTGAATTTACTGACAAAAAGTGTATGGGTCTTTGGGCAGGTGGTGATTGGTATACTGGAACTGTTGTTGATGCAGGTATAGATGCTACAGCAATACCGTTTCCATTAATAAAGGAAGGCGCAACACCTACTTATCTGGCTAGCAATGGATTAGCATATGCCACATATCCAGAAAATCCAGATCTACAGGTTTCATTAGATTTCATGAAATTTTTATCATCTCCAGAAGTATCAAAAATATTTGTTGAAAATTCCATACATCCTGCAGCTAAAGTTCCAGAAGGTGTTGAAATTAAGAATCCACTGCTTAAGCAAATAATATCTACAGCATCTAATTACAGAGAAGCTAATCCTTGGGTTTATAATTCAAAGGTATCTACAGCTATTACTGATGGATTGGCTAATTATATACTTGGTAAAATTACGGTAGAAGAATTTCTGAACTCAATTGATAAAGCGATGAAATAATAGAAAATGCATGTAGAGGGAATATTTCCTCTACATGCAAAAATCTATGTGTAATTTTATCTAAGAGTTTTTTAAAGTCAGTAGATAGATAACGAAAATGCAAATTTATAAATCTAGTTGTAATAATTAATGATTATTAAGATATAATAAATTTCAAATTAATAGGTATGAGATTAAAAGAAAAGTTTTTTCCTCTATATTATACTTTACCTGTTATATTATTTTATTTAGTTTTTTTGTTCTATCCGATTTTCTTTAATGTAATATTATCGTTTTTTAATTGGAATGGTATTAATCCTAATATTTTTAAGGATTTTGTAGCTTTTGAAAATTATAAAAATTTAATTTTAGATAAAGTTTTCTGGCTAGCCTTTAGAAATACTATATATTTTGTAATCTCTACTGTTATTGTTCAGAATTTAATAGGTTTATTTTTAGCACATATTTTATTTTTTGGGAATTTTAAATATGGAAATATATTAAGATCAATAATATTTTTTCCAACTATTTTATCACCTGTTATTGTTTCATTAGTTTGGAAAAAAATTTTCATATCAGATGGATTATTAAATACTATTTTACATTTGGATATTGCTTGGCTAGGCGGTCTTTATGCTGGTATCTGGATAGTAGCTTTTGTAAATATTTGGCAATGGAGTGGTTATAATATGGTTTTATATTATGCTGGACTTCAATCACTTGATTATCAATTGGTTGAAGCAGCTATGATAGACGGAGCAAATTGGGCTGGAATAGTTGCTAAAATAGTTATACCTTTCTTAATACCTACTATAACAATAGCATCTATTTTAACAGTGCTGGGAGGTTTTAAAGTCTTTGATTTAGTCTACATTATGACAAAAGGAGGCCCAGCACATCAATCTGAAGTAATAACTTCATATATGTATTGGCTCTCATTTGATGCTACTGGACCTAATAGAATGGGATATGCAGCTACAGTGGTTATTTTCTCACTTTTTATCGCTATTGTTTTTGCATCTATCAGGATGAGAATAATGTTTACAAGAAAGATTTAAATAATGAATAAAAGAATGTCTTTAGGTGGGTATATTTTCACGAGGATAATTATTGCATTGGAATTGATAATTGTATTGTTTCCAGTATTATGGATAATTTCTATTTCATTTAGAGAAGGTGGTAATGTTAATGACTCCTGGTTATTAATTATTCCAAAAAAATTTACATTTGAAAATTATAGTAAATCTGTTGAATTTATTCATAAATGGTTAGGAATAACATATCAAAGAATGTTTTTTAATTCAATATTAGTTACTGTTATTTCTATTGGTATAGCTATAGTTATTTCATCATTTGCTGCATTTGGTTTTGCTAGCTACAAGTTCAAAGGCAAAGAAGAGTTATATACTTTAATAATTATATCCTTCATGATACCAGCTCAAGTTTTATTGATTCCACTTTTTTTATTGCTGGGTAAAATGGGGCTAATAAATACATATGCAGCTGTAATACTGCCTTATATAACTTTTGGTATTCCTATATCTGTGCTTATTTTAAGAGGGTTTTTTGAACAGATTCCAAAAGAGTTGAGAGATGCATCAAAAGTTGATGGTGCAGGCGATCTTTTATATTTTATAAAAATTGTATTACCAATTTCAAAGCCTGCAATTGCTGCATGTATTATTTTCTTATTTTTGCAGACATGGAATGAGTTTTTATTAGCATTGGTATTTTTAAGAAATGATTTAATACAAACAGTTCCTGTTACTGTAGCTAAAATTGGTGGAGGTGCCTATATTATTCCTTGGGGAATTTATGGTGCTGCAATAGTTATATCAACAATTCCTGTGGTAATAGTATTTTTGATTTTTCAAAAGTGGTTTATAAGAGGAATTACAATGGGTGCTATTAAGGGATAGTATCATTAGTTAAAATATATTATATAATAATTTTAATAATAACTTTGTAATTTTGAATATTTATTAATAATATTATTTATATGAGAGGACAAAAGATGGAGAATAAGAAAATTAAAATTAAAGGTAGATATTGGAGTTTAAATAGAAAGCCTGATGGTACAATTGACCCTAAATTATTTGGTTATAGATATGAAGATTTAGAGCTTAACTTCGATGAAACTGCTTTATTAGTAGTTGATGTTTATGGTAAAGGATATAATAATGAAGACCCCCTTCCTGAAAGTCCAACATTTGGAACCGCTGAACTATTTCTAATTGAGAAGGAAATAATAAATAAAAAAATAAAACCAGCACTTGATATGGCCAGGGAGAAGAATTTAAAGATAATTTATATAGAAAATAGATTTGAGCCATACTTGGTTGATGAAAATAGTGAATATGGCAAGTATACCAAAAGATTTTGGGGATTGAGTGTTAAGGAATATTTTAGTGGAGATGGGGGATTGCTACAATATTCTGAAATCGTGGCTCCCAGAGAAAATGATTTCATTATACAAAAAAGATTTTATGGTGCATTCACAAATACCGAACTGGATTATTTATTAAAAAATATTAAGGTTAAGAATTTAATAAGTGTTGGTTTTACTGCTGATATTTGTTTATTTTTTACATTATATGAAGCGTGGACTCACAATTATAAAGTTGTGCTGTTAAGGGATGCTACTTTGGCTTTTGAACCAACAAAGGAGCATACCAGAAACCTGTTAAAAACTAAACACTCTGTCGAATTTATAGAAAAATTCATTGGGCATACAGTTACAACAAAAGAATTTATTGAAGGGTGCAGAAATCTATAAAAGAAATAAATATTTTTATGTGGTTAACCTTAAAAACTTTATTATATTTAGATATTAAATTTATATCGGAAGAATTCAGTATTATTAATTTTAAATCTTTCGGAAAGAGAATTAGTGTGATGAATATGAATAAGAAGGGAAAAGTTTTAGAAATAGTTGATTATTGTATGCCTAAAAGAACGATTTATGGCTTAAATTCTGTAAAGAAATTGAAAAATGAAATAGTAGATAATAAAAAAAATATACTATATTTAACTTGTAAAAATAATGGAAAATACTTGCCTTTTCACTTTTATATAATGAATATATTAGATTCTATATCTAATAAAGTGTTTATTTTTGATGAGATAGAATCAGAACCATCAGCACAAGATGTAGATCTAGCGGTTAAATATGCAAAAGAAAATAATATAGGAATAATTTTAGCCGTAGGTGGCGGTAGTGTAATTGATACTGCGAAAGCAGTTTCTTTTCTGCTTACAAATCCTGGTTCTGTCACAGAGTATCAAATAGGAAAAAAGGAAATTAAAAAAAGAGGAATAGATATAATTGCTATTCCTACTACTTCAGGTACAGGAGCGGAAGTTACAAAGGTTGCTGTTATTGCAAACAAAGAGAAGAAGATTAAAAAAAGCATAATTCATCCTTATCTTGTTCCGAATTTGGTAATATTAGACCCAAATTTAACTAAATCATTACCTCCTAAATTGACAGCACTGACCGGTATTGATGCATTATCTCATGCAATTGAAGCTTATGTGTCCTTATTTGAAATACCCTTTGCTAAAGCAACAGCTTTAAAATCTATAGAATTAATTAGTAAAAATCTAGTTGAGAGTTATAAAAATCCTGATAATTTAGAAGCTAGGATGAATATGCTTATTGCTAGTTATTTAAGTGGTTTATCTCTTATAGCTTCAGTTGGTGCAGCACATCGTTTAGCACAGCCAATTAGTTCAGTAACCGGATTGTCACATTCAGAGGCTGTTTCTGTTGTTCTAATCAATGTGTTGAAAATAAATCGTGAGTTTTGTAAAGAAAAGTTCAGAGATATTGCATCTTTATTAGGAGTAAATATATGTGAAATGAATTTAGATCAAGCCTCAAATAAAACTGTAGAGCTAATTGAGAAAATGTTTTATGATTTGAATATCAATGCATCTTTTAAGAGTTATAATATTGATCCAATTTTATTTCCTGAAATTATAGAAAATGCAAAAAATACAACATCCCACTTAATATATAACCCAAGACCTATAAATAACAATATCTTATTGGAAATTTTAGAAAAATCGCAATAAAAAATAGATATATTCTTCATTAAATTAATGAATATTAGAGGAAACATACGTGAATAATTTTGAAAGAGTAAAAAGTGTATTTGAAAAGAAAAAAAGTGATACAGTTCCTTTTTTCGAGCTAGCTTTAAATAGCAATATTTATAGGGATATTTTTAATGAAAATAAGGTTATTCCAAATGGTTCTGGTATAACAAAAATGCAATTGTTTAATAAGATAGGGATCAAAATAAATAAAAGAGATAATAAAATTTTTAAATTATCTGATATAAACAAAAAATTTTTTAGTAATTTTATAATTGATTCAATTAGCAATATCATAAACCTATATTCTAAATTAAAAATAGAAATGATTCCTTTTAGGCCATATGATTTTTTAATTTCCCCGTTTTATGGAATTTATTTAGGTTTTCATGAGAATCTTCATAATATTACTATTGAATTTAACAAAAATGATTGTGGAAATATTGAATGGATTATTAGAAATGGTGAGGGTTTTTGGGCAAAATATAGATTTGAAAAAAAACAAGATACAGTATTTATGGTTAATGATTGCATAAAAGAGAATGGGAGAAAAGAGTTAATTAGATATATAGATTATTTAAGAAAAATATTCCCCGAAATATCTAAAATTAAAAATTTTAGCATGGAAGATAATGAATACCAGTATTCAATATTAGATTATTACTACCAAAAAGTCTCAGAATCTAGTTTGGAAGGGAATTTTTTTAATGTCGGTTATGCGAGTATTCCATACCCGAGTAATTCAACCTTCCACTCACTTTTTCTAGAATGTATGATAACAGATCCAAATATAATTGATAATTTTATGGAAATTTCTACGTGTGAAGTGATGAATATTTTAAGAATTTTAATTAAACACAAAATAAATAGTGTAATCGATGTTACGGATTGGTGCTATAATACCGGACCAATGTTTTCTCCACATTTTGTTAAAAGATACATAATACCATATTTACGTAAGATAGTTAGTTTTTGTCATGATAACAAAATATATTATATTAAACATTTAGATGGCAATATTAATTCAATGTTACCGCTTCTTATAGAAGAAGTAGGAATTGATGGGCTGCACGCTATTGAACCTTCAGCGGGTGTAGATATTCTTAATATAAAAAAAAGATATGGGAATAAATTAACTTTAATTGGAAATATTGATTGTTCAAAATTATTAGTATTTGGGAAAAAACAGGAAATATATAATCAGGTGAAATTCTTAATAAGGAATCTTAATAAAGATGGAGGTTTTATACTTAGTTCAAGTAATTCAATTCATAATGGTGTTCCAACAAAAAATTTACTCTATATGTTAGAAGCGAGAGATAAATATGGTAAGCTTTAAAAATTTTTTATTAGTAAATATAAAAATATAAAAAATATAAAATATATTTCTTTGCATTAGTTAGGTAATTAAATATGACAAATTATTCTTTTAAGGAATGAAAGGATTATGTTTATTAACAAAGAGAATGAAGATAATTTTCAAAAAGCATTAAATTTACAAAAAACAAATAGTATACCTATTTACTTGCCTGCACATGGACATTTTCTTATTAATTGGTTAGGTATCACAGCAAAAGAATATATCTTAAATCCAATTATCACTCTAAAATCGCAAATAAAGTTTATTGAAAGATTTCATGGAATAAAGGGAGTAATCGGACCTGATTATGGTATAGCGCTACTACCTTCAATATTTGGTGCAGATATTATGTGGAAAGTAAATGATGTACCTTGGGTTGAACCATTAATAAAAAGTGTTAAGGATCTAAATGAGTTTGTTGATATAAAAGAGCTCCCTGAACCAGCTTACTCTGGTTTAATGCCTGCTTTTATTTCTTCTTATTCTTTTATGAAAAAAGAATTAGGTGATTTACTTTCGTTTCCGACTTCTACTAATTCACCATATTGTTTTGCTGATTATCTTTGTGGTTCAGTAAATTTATATAAATGGGTAATGGATTGTCCTGGCTTGGTTTTGAGGTTACTGGAAAAATTAAAAAACTATTTGATTAAGCATATGAAATTTTTACAAGATTTTTTTGGGTTTAATTATGATGTGATATATATGAAAGATGACCAATCTTCTTATCTATCTCCACAACAGTTTAAAATATTTGTAAATCCTTTTTGTGAAGAAATATTTTGTGAGATTGGCAGAGGGAATGCTTATAGAATGTGGCATAGCGATGGACCACTTTTTAACCATATTGAAAATATCATTGACTTAAAGATAAATTCCTTGAATTTTTTTGATCCAAATAATGATATAAGTAAGTTTAGAGAAAAAATAGGAGGGAAAATTTGTTTGATTGGTAATGTACATCCAATAAAAATATTAAAGAATGGGACTCCTGATATGGTTATTAAGGAATGCAAACGACAGATTGAAGTAATGAATAAAACAGTTGGGTATGTTTTATCAGTTGGAGGTGAGATTCCTGCTGGTACTGCCGAGGATAATATTGAAGCACTTATAGATGGTTGGAAATAGAATATTTGTTCTTAAAATATCATAACTTTTTTTTAAAACCAAAAGAATATTTAAAAATTATTGAGAAAATATGGAAATAAATGAGCTACAAAAGGATACTAAATTGACTAAGAAAGATAGAATGCTTAAAGCTTTCAGAAATACAAATGTACCAGATCGAGTTCCAGTGTCGCCAGATATCTCAAATGGTATACCTGCAAGGTATTCAAAAAAAAATTTTTGGGAAATTTTCTATGAAAAAAATCCACCTATATGGGATGCATATTTAGATGTTTCAGATAATTTTGATTTTGAAGTTTGTCTGGAAGCTCCAGGTTTACTAGGGACAGAGATAAATAATTTATACTGTGGAGGTCTTTTAATTAATACTATTGGAAATGTAGATGTCAGCAATCAAGTGTTGATTAAGAATGAAAAAATGATGGATATAAAATATTCCCATCATACAAAAAAAGGAGATTTGTTTGAGACTATAAGATTTCCTGTTGATAATCCTCCTTGGCATATTGAACCTTTAGTAAAGGATATAGGCAATGATTTAAAAAAATTATTTGAAATAATTACTATTGATCCTTTTAATAAGTCACCAAATTATTTCAAGGATATTTATAACAAGGTTGGAGATAGAGGTATTGTAGAAACAAGAATTCAGGTTCCAACTAGTTGGTGGTTTTTTAATAGAGTGGATATGACAAGATCAATTATGGATTATTATGATTATGAAGTTCAATTAAGAAAAATAATGAATGCCTACAGAGAGTATGCAATTGAAGAAGTCAAGGCTTGTTGTGAGCTTCTTGGTGCAGATGCGGTTGTTTTTGGTGGTTGCAATGCTTCAATGAGTGTTATATCTCCAAAAATGTATAGAGAATTCAATCTACCTTTTATAGAGGAAGCAACAATGATATGTAAAAAAAATAAAGTGGTTTCTAGAATGCATGTAGGTGGTAGGTCAAAAGAAATTTTGGAAATGATCCAACATACAGACTTAGATGTAATCGAACCTTTGGAAAGACCACCATCCGGCAATATAAATTTAGCGGAGGTGAAGAAAAAATATGGGAAAAAGTTATGCTTAAAAGGTAATGTGAACACATTTGAAACACTCGGATCTGGAAGTTCTTTAGAAGTAAAATTAGAATCCCTTAATTGTATTCATGATGCAGGACAGGATGGAGGTTTTATATTATCAAGCGGAGATCAGGTACCAATAAATACACCATATAAAAATATTAAAATTATGGTTGAAACTGCTAAAAAATATGGTAAATATCCTTTAGATCTAAAATTAATCAAAACCACGATTGATAAAATAGCAAGGAAACTAAATTCGGATTCACAATTATCAAAGGAATGAGGCTATCATTATGAAAGCATTAGTTTTGGAAGAGTATAATAAGTTTTCATTAAAAAATGTGCCAATACCGAAGATTAAATCAAACGAAGTATTAATAAGAGTAAAAGCTTGTGCTATTTGTGGCAGCGATGTTCATGGTATGGATGGCAGTACTGGACGAAGGATTCCACCTATAATAATGGGTCATGAAGCTGCAGGTATAATTGAGGAAATAGGAAAGCAAGTGAAAAACTTTAAAAAAGGGGATAGAGTTACTTTTGATTCAACAATATATTGTGGTAATTGTTATTACTGTAATTTGGGAAAAATAAACTTATGTGAAAATAGAAGAGTTTTAGGAGTTTCATGTAATGAATATCATCAAGATGGAGCTTTTGCTGAATATATTGCAGTTCCTCAGCATATATTATATCGATTGCCAGATAATGTTTCTTACGAACATGCGACTTTCATTGAGCCGCTGTCTGTAGCTCTGCATGCCATAAATAATATATCTATTAAAATAAATGGCACTGCTGTTGTAGTAGGTATTGGAATGATAGGGCTTCTTATTATTCAGTTGCTGAAAATTGCTGGATGCGGAAAGATAATAGCAATAGATATTGATCAGCTTAAGATGGAATTAGCATTAAGATTAGGTGCTGATAGCACAATAAAAGCAGATGAAGTTGATCCCCAAATTAAGATATTGAATTTGACTAATAATAAAGGTGCAGATATTTCATTCGAGATAGTTGGAATATCTCAAACTATTAAAATTGCAATTGAATGTTTAAAAAAAGGAGGATCACTCACATTGATTGGAAATTTATCTCCTGAGGTTAAAATTCCTTTACAGTTTTTAGTGACTAGAGAAATAGAAATAAAGGGTTCATGTGCTTCTTCTGGAGAATATGATGCTTGTATAGAAATGATTGCAAGAGGAGTTATAAACTTAGATGCATTAATAAGCAAAATAGTACCTTTGAAAGAAGGTCCAATTTGGTTTAATAAATTGTATAAACCGGAACCGGGATTATTAAAAATAATTTTAAAACCTTAAAAAACTGGGAGTATACAACATGATGGCATTAGTCAAATTTGGAAATAAAGATGGACAAGTTGAAATGCAAAATATACCTATACCTGAAATTGGTCCAAATGATATTCTTTTAAAAGTAAAATCAGCAAGTATTTGTGGATGGGATATTGAAATG
>JAMDEN010000052.1 GCA_023487035.1 Actinomycetota bacterium | reverse complement strand
ATCATTAGAAGAAGCTTATGAAAGATTAAAAGATTCAAATGACAGACCTTTACTTAAAGTTAAAGATGAAGGTTTAAAGCAAAAAATTGCACAAATCATGCAGCAAAGACAGGATATATATGATAATAATTGTGATTTAAAAATAAATGTTGATGAAAAATCTCCAAATAGCTTAAAAGAAGAGATTTTAAACTACTTAAAAAATAATTAAGATAAATATTGCACTTTTGTATATATTTTTTTATTTAAAAATCAATTAATTTAAAATAAAAAAATTTTTATTTTATTTAAGATTAATAAAATGTGTAAAAAATATGGAAATAATAAAAGTAAAAACCTTAAACCGAATTTATAGCATATATATTGGAAATAATATAACTGAAAAATTAAATGAATATTTAAAGGAAAATATTAAGGATGTAAAAAATGTCATTCTTATATCAAATGAAAAAATATTTGGAATATATAAAAATAAAATTGAAAAAATAATTAAAGAAGATTTTGATTTTAAAAAAATTATTTTAAAAGATGGTGAAGAATATAAAAATATAGATTCTTTAAAATTTATATATTCAGAGTTATTAAAAATAAACGCTCATAGAAACGACGTTATAATATCTTTTGGGGGAGGAGTTATTGGAGATACTGCAGGGTTTGCAGCTGCAACATTTAATAGAGGGATGAAATTAATACAATATCCCACCACGATAATTGCTCAAGTTGACAGCAGTATTGGTGGTAAAGTTGCTGTAAATTTTGAAAATACAAAAAATATAATAGGATGTTTTTATCAACCGCACCTTATAATTTGCGATCCCCAGCTTCTAAAAACTTTGAATGAAAATGAAATAACAAATGGTTTAGGAGAAATAGTAAAATATGGGCTTGTTTTTGATTATCAGATAATAAATGATGTTTTAAGTTTAATAAATACTTACAAAAATGATGAAAACAGACTGTTTAAAATTATTAGTGATGAAAAATTTAAAAATATCATTTATAAATGTGCCAGGATAAAATCAAAAATTGTTGAAGAAGATGAATTTGATTTAAACAAAAGAAATTTATTAAATTTTGGCCATACAATTGGTCATGCTCTTGAAAAAGTTGTTGGTTTTAAAAACTTAAATCATGGTCAGGCAGTAGCTCTCGGGATTCTTTGTGCATTGGATTTATCTTTAAGCATGGGTTATTTAAATAAAGAAATAAAGAAAAGTATACTTGATTTATATGATATTTTAAAGCTTCCAAAATTTATTGATAAATGTGATGTTGATGAAATACTGAATGCTTTAAAATTTGATAAAAAGTTTGTTTCTGGTAAAAATAAATTTATTCTTCTTGAAGAGTTAAATAAACCAGTAATTTATACAGATATTGATGAAAAATTAATAAAAAATAGTATAATAAATCTTATAAAATAATATAAAATAAACTATTAATAAAAAAATAAATTATTTAGTTAAAAAGAAATAATCATGGAAATAAAAGTTATAATAATAAATGGTCCGAATTTAAATTTAACGGGCACAAGAGAGCAGTCTGTTTATGGTAAAAAAAGTTTTGAAGATTTTTATAATGAAGAACTTTTAACCTTTGCAGAAAAAAACAATTTAAAGCTTGAATATTTTCAATCTAACCATGAAGGAGATATTATTGATAAAATTCATTCCAGCATAGGAGAAAAAAATTTTATAATAATAAATCCTGGAGCTTTAACTCATTATAGCTATGCTATTCATGATGCAATTGCTGCAAGTAAAATTCCTGCAATAGAGGTACATATTTCAAATATTTTTTCAAGAGAAAAATGGAGGAGTTCATCTGTAATATCACCCGTGGTTATCGGGATAATTAGCGGATTTGGACTTGCGGGTTATAAACTAGCTCTGCAATATGTTTTAGAATATTTATGCTAAAAAATATTGAAGTTTAATTATATCATTAATTTATTTTAATGATTTTATTTTGTAGCATTAAATCAGTTATATTTTCATGTATAAAAAATTAAAAAATATATAATTTTAAAATATTTAAAATATTTAAAATTATATAAAGATTTATTATAAAAATATAAGTAAATTACTTAAACTTTAGTTACTTTAATTAAACGATAATTATAACCTCGAAGCTTATAACAGATAGATTAAATAAATATAAAAATGAAAATTGTAAATTTTAATTATTTTAAAAAAAATAAAGGATTTACTTTAATAGAGGTATTAATTGCTGTAGTTATTCTTGCACTCATTTCTGTTATGACAGTCGAAGGTGTAAGAATGTCTCGTGTTGCATATAATATAAATAAAACAAAAACACAAGCAAGCCAGATAGCTAATGAAGAGATTGAAAAAATAAGGTCAATGGCTTGGAACGATATAGGAATAATAAACGGAGATCCTGCAGGCACACTATCTCCCCAGAAGACTACATCAGATGGTTATACTGTGGAATATAATGTTAAATGGGTTCCAGATTCTGGGAATAAAGTTAAACAAGTTAAAATATCAGTTTTTAAAGCTCCCATGCAAAACAAATTTGAGTTAATATCTGAAATTATACAAGCAGGACAAATAGTTGTTTCTTCAAGTACCACAACAACTACATCAGAAACAACCACATCATCAAGTACGACAACTACTATACCTGCAACAACCACAACTCCACCATCTTCTACTACAACAACAGTCCCCCCGACTTCAACTACAATAGGATTACCTGCTCCTCGTAATCTTATAGTTGTATCTGATTTAATTAATTCCAAGAAAAATAGAATAGTAACTCTTGACTGGGATGCTCCATTAAATCCTCCATATGGCATAAGCTCATATAAAGTTTATAGAGATGGTGTTTTTTTAAAAAATGTTAATAAAAATAGTACTAAAACTACAGACAGCCTTTTAAAAGATTATACTAAACATAGCTATTATGTCACTGTTCTGTATTCTAATGGTTCTGAAAGTTCTCCAAGTAATATTGTAACAACTGTTCCTTCAAACCTGTAATTTATATGATAAATAAAATTATTAGTAATAAAATTAATAATGTTTTTAAAAATAATAAAGGTTTTAGCATTGTTGAAATGCTTATCGTAGTTTTAATAATTGCAATTATTGCAGGTGTAATAAGCGTAGTTTATATTAATTCAGTTAAATCTCAAAAAGATTTATTAAACAAGGCAGGAGCAGAAATAAATATAAGAACTGCATTATATACCATTACCAAGGAGATAAGAGAGGCTTCAGGTTTTTCCATAGCTGCAAGTAATCAGATTAAATTTAGTGCAGATATAAATAATGATTCAACAGTTGAAGATGTTGAATATGTTTTAACAGGTTCAAATAATAATTTTACTTTAAATAAAAAAATAAATAATGGAAATAACATATTTATTTTAAGCAATATCACAAATAATGATATTTTCAGTTATTATAAAGATAGTTCCGGTTCAGCACTTCAAACTCCATTAAGCAGTCAGGATTTATTATCTTTTAAACTGATAAAAATAAATTTTACTGTTAACAAAGAACCTTCAAATCCTTCAAAAGCAGTAAATTTCTCTACAGTTGTATCTTTGAGAAACAGGTAATAAAATGCTGATATGATAAAATAATAATATGTTAAAAATTATGAAAAACTTTAATAAATATAAGAAAAATTATAAGAAAAATATTTTAAATTATAAATTTAACAAATTGATTCAATCCCGCGGAAGTATTGCTGTGGTTGTTTTAATTATAGGTATCGTAGTACTTCTTGCTGTAAGCACACTTTCAAGTTTTATGATTAGAGATGTTAAATTTACAAAGATGGATGAACAGAAACTTCAGGCATTAAATATTGCTGAAGCAGGTATATCAAATATGTACCTTAATCTGAATAAATTTTACGGTGAAAACATTCCTCTTCCAGCAAGTCCATATACTGGAAATTTAGTTGATGGAGATAAAATAATTGGAAGCTATACTGTAAGCTATGAAAAATATTATAATAATAACGAATTTGCAGGTTATATTATAACATCTCTAGGTGTTGATAAAAGTGGGGTAGAAAGAAAAATAAAAGTAAAATTATCAGTAAGTACCTCATCTTCTTCAAATATTTTTGATTATATTTATACAGGAGAAACTATTACTTTTGGTAGCAATGGAAATGTCATAGACGGTCCTTTTTATACGGAAGGTGATCTTAACCTGGGAGGGAGCGCTGGAATGGTGCAGATATATAATACGGGTCCCATATTTATAGAAGGAAATTTAAATATGTCAGGTGATGCAAATAATATTAGTTCAGGTAGTTTAAATATTGGTGGAAATGTTTTAATGGATGGAAGTGCAAATATAAAAGGAGGTCCTGTTAATATAGCAGGCAGTTTAACTATGTCAGGCGCAAGCCTGATAGGTAATCCTTTAATAAGCCCTATGATTGTAATGGGCGATATTAATATGAGCGGTAGTTCACAAATAGGTATGCCTGGACAGGATTTAGTATTGTCATGTCAGGGAACTGTTACAAATCCACCATGGGCTCCTATATATGCTGTTCGTGATGATACTTTAACATTTACTTACAATGACCCGAATTATAATGTAGTAGATTTAATAAATAAATATATTTCTAATGTACAAAGCAGTGCTTTAATAATTAATGGGGATTTATTATTAGCAGATGGTGTAACTTATAGCAAGTCTTTTGGAACTAACAGTTTAAGTTTTACAAAAGATATTAGCGGAAAATGTGTTTTGGAAATACATGGTAATGTTATTATCAATGGTAATCTTACTATCGGAAAAGAGCAATGGTGGCCGCTTGCTTCTAATATTACATATTATACTGGTAAGGGAATCATATATACTACCGGAAATATTAATACTCTAACAAAATTTATTCCTTTAAACATAAGTGATTTTCCTGAAAATACTTTATTAACTCTTATTTCAAATGGAAATATTACATTTGATATTTTTAATTTTGATTATGATAAGCCTGATTGTCAAAATCCCGATATATACATCGTAGCAGTTGCAAAAAAAGATATAACTGTTGAAAAAGGAACAGTAAAAGGTACATTAATTGCGGGAGGCTACCTTTATCCAAATAAAGATTTCTCAAAAATTTGTTACCAGAAAGATATATCAAAATATTTGCCATTTGAGCTATCTAGTGGTTCTTCAGGTAGTGGAAATCTAACATTTACTCAGATAGGGTGGAATGAAATTGCCCCTTAGTTTTTTAAAAAACCTTATTTACTAATTAATTTATAAATTTTTTAAATTTAATTCTTTAAAATAATTTATACTATTTAAATAAATATAAAAATAATTGTAAATTTAAAATAATTTAATTAAAAAACTTTTATTAGATAATTTTAGTTTAAAAATATTTTATTCAATTCCAAATTTAAAAAATTTAGTAATTATAAACAATAATATTATAATAAATTTATAAAATATTATGAACATGGAAAATTTTTTAAAAAAAATGAAAACAACGCTGAAATAAAAATAAGAGAAGGTAAATTTACTGAGGCTGAAGAATTATTATTGTCGAATGTTAAGAATCAAAGTTCAAGTGATAAAACTTATCAGTTGTTGATAAAAATATATAAGACTACAGATGATTATAAAAGCCTTATTAAAATTATAAATATAGCAATAAAAAATTGTAAAAAAATAGAAAAGAATTTAAGGAATTAAAAAAAGTTATAGTATTAAATAAATTGCTGAAAGATATATTTGAATATTAACAAATTTAACATCCGCTATATCAGAAGGTTTTGAATTGTGGAAGCTTCAGAACTTAAAGAAATTATAAAAGATAAAATAAAATCTATTTATGGCGAAGAGTTTGAGTTTAGTTTACTTGAGTTAAAAAAAATGATTTGATACTGATTACACCCTTTATTGACAATGAAAATAATTTAATAGAAATAGGTATTTTTTTCAAAGAACCTGAAAAGATAATTATTAGCGATCTTGGGAAAATTAAATCATATTTAAGACAATTAGTTATTAATCTTATTTCAAATCCTAAAATTTCGGATGTAAAAAATTTTATAAAAATTTCTTATGCTGATTTTTTAGATTTAAAATCTTTTAAAAATTCTTTTTGTATAATTTTTGATGATAAAAAATACCCTTATGTCTGGCATGAATTAAAAAAGACAAACTTTATAAATATATTAATAAGAAAAAAAATAAATTTCTTTGGATACTATCAGGATTTCATAAGTATTAAATCCTACTTATTAAAATAAATATTATAATTAAAATCAACTTAGTAAAATTTTTATATTTAAATTTAAATATTGTTTATAAAACCATAAATTTTCTATAGTAATATAATAATTTTCACCTATCTATAGGAGATATATTTTTAGAAAATACTACAACGTTAAGTCTTGATTTTTATAAAGATTCTTTGCCTGGTAATTTAGATGTTGAATGTATGGATTTTGTTGAAGAACTAGAAAAAAAGATTAGTATACATAAGTTATTAATGAAATTAAAAACCGGGGTGAACCCACAACCTTGGACACATTGTATACTAAAATAAATTAAGTTAAAATAGGCAAAATGAGAACCTTAAAAAAAGAAAGGAAGGTCTCATAAGCCATGAGAACAAGAAGAACATTTGATGAAAAGTTTAAAAGACAAGTTGTGGAGTCAGTTCTTTGTGGAAGTATTAGCCAGGCTTAGCTTGCACGTAAGTATGCAATATCTCCACTACTGATTTCAAGATGGAAAAGCCAGTACAAGTCAGGCAAGTTCTTTGAAAATAATATGGATATTACTAGATTTGAACTAAAACTTCACGAGCTTGAAAGAGTTATTGGGGAGCTTACAATGGAAAACAGAATGCTACGTCAGGCAATAGATCTGGTTGAGAAGGAAAAAAAAGAGCAATCATTGATAGTAACCTCTCAAGACTACAAAATGTTAAAAAGAGGTGCCAAATAATGAAAACACCAAGGTCATCTTTTTACTATAAATCCAGGCTTAATAAAGTATCTGATACAGATTTAGCAGATAAAATAAACGAAATAGCTACTCGGTTTCCATTCTATGGTTACAGAAGAGTAACAGCAGCACTAAGAGCACAAGATATTATTGTAAACCATAAAAAGGTATATAGGATAATGAAAAGTGAAAATATTCTCTGTTGTATTAGAAGATCATTTAAGAAAACAACAAATTCAAGCCATAGTTTTCTAAGATATCCAAATCTCATAAAGAAAGTCATACCTTTAAAAGTAAATGAAATATGGCATGCTGATATTATCTATATAACCTCATTTGCTTATCTTGCAGCATTAATAGATGGATATTCAAGAAAAGTAGTAGGTTACGCCCCGGGAAGAACATTGTCAGCTGAGTTAACCATCCAGGCACTTCTTGATGCATTATCAAACAGAAATATAAGTGGCAAACTAATTCATCATTCTGATCAGGGAGTACAGTACTGCTCTTATGAGTATGTAAATATCCTTAAAAAAAATAATATAAAAATATCAATGTCAGAGCGTGCAAATCCTTATGATAATGCTAAGATGGAATCATTTTTTAGAACATTTAAAGTTGAAGAAGTATACATGTTTGAATACAATGATTTTGAGGAAGCAGCTCAGGGGATAGGTCATTTTATCAAAGAAGTTTATAATAGTAAAAGGCTTCATTCTTCACTGGGCTATTTAAGCCCTGAAGAATTTGAAAATAAATTTAATAATAAAATAAGGACTCGTCAGCTGGTTTTAACTTAGATATATTTGTGTCCAGCTTTTGGGGTTCATATCATTTAATGTATTATGTTTTTTTAAAATTAAGATAATTTGTTTATTAATTTTATTATTTTTAAATGTGAATACTATAATTATGGAAAATTCAATAAGTTCTAAAAGAATTAAAAATTTAAAAAATGAAATTGAAAGTTCCTTTAATATTTCAAATATTTTAATCTTTAAAGATGAAGATATTTTTTATTTAACAAATTTTTATGGTAAAAATTCGAATTCTGCTTTTTTAATTACTGAAAATAAAAATTATCTTTTTGTAAATTTTATTTATTTTGAAGAAGCAAAAAATTCTCAAGGTGATTTAAACATTGAGATAATTCTTTATAAAGGTGATAAAAACAAATATATTCTGGAAGTTTTAAAAGAAAATAGTATTAATGAATTATTAATGCAAAGTAATTTTATATCTTATTATGATTACGCACAGCTCGAAAATTTATTAAAAGAATCAGGTATAAAATCAAAAAGTATTAATAATCCTGTAGGAAAATTCAGATTAATTAAAGAGAAATCCGAACAGGATATTTTAAGAATGGCTTGTAAATTAACTGATGAGTCTTTTAGCTATATTTGCAGTAAGAAATATGAAGAAATAATATCATTAAAGGAATCAGTGCTTGCTATTGAATTAGAGAAATTTTTATTAAATTCAGGCGGGACTGGAAAATCTTTTGATTTCATAATTGCAAATAATTCAAATTCCTCCAAACCTCATTACTCAGCACAATATAACTATATAAAAGATGGATTATTATTGATGGATTATGGTGTCTTATATAATAATTATTGCTCTGATATAACAAGAACTGTATTTATCGGAAAAAAAATAAATAGTAAATTAAAAGAAATTTATAAAATAGTAAGTGAAGCTCAGTTACTGGCGCTAAATTATTGCAAAGAAGGAATAAAAGCTTGTGAGCTTGATAAAATCACCAGAAATTATATTTCAGAAAAAGGATATAAAGAAAATTTCGGACATTCACTTGGTCATGGAGTAGGAATAGAAATTCATGAACCCCCCTGGATTAATGAAAAAAATGAAGAAGTTTTAAGAGAAGGTATGGTAATAACAATTGAACCAGGAATTTATATTGAAAATCTGGGAGGAGTAAGAATTGAAGATATGGTTATTGTCAGAAAAAACGGGTGTGAAAATTTATATAAATCATCAAAGGAAATTATACAGATATATTAATAATTAATAAATTGATAAAACCTTTTAAGTCTGCAGTTGTGTTATAATAAAAAAAGTTTTTTTAAAAAATATGCAACTTTTTTTATTTTAAATTATTTTTATATTTTTTAATTATAAAATTTATTTTAAAATTATTTTTTTAAACATTTAAGAAAGGGTATCTGATATATGATTAGCAGTAATGATTTTAAAAACGGGATGGCAATAGAATATGATGGAGAACTTTTAGAAATAATTTATTTTCAACATGTAAAACCTGGCAAGGGTGGTGCATTTGTCAGAACTAAATTAAAAAATTTATTAACCGGAGCAATTTTTGAGAAAACATTTAGAGCTGGAGAAAAAATAGAGCAGGCAATTCTTGAAACCAGAAAAATGCAGTATTTATACAAGGATGAGCATTATATTTTTATGGATAATTTAACTTTTGAACAATTTTCACTTGATGAAAAACAAATTGGCGATAAAAAGTATTTTTTAAAGGAAAATATGGAAGCAACGCTTGTTTTTTATAAAGGAAATGCCATTTCAATTGAACTGCCGACTTTTATTGAAGCAAAGGTTGTTAAAACTGAGCCTGGAATAAAAGGAGATACAGTTAGCAGCTCATTTAAGCCTGCGGAAATAGAAACAGGTGCAAAAGTTCAAGTTCCTCTTTTTATTGAAAATGGCGATATTATTAAGGTTGATACAAGAACTGGAGAATACATAACACGAGTTTAATTAAAATTAATAAATTTACAGCTATTTGAAGCTCTTTTAAAAAATTAAAATATAAAAATGGCAAAAACAACAAAAAGAAGAAGATCAAGAATTAAAGCTGTTATTATGCTATACCAAAGTGACCTGCTTAATAAGCGAATAAGCAGTATTATTAATTCAGAAATGGATTTTAAAAAACATATTGATGAATTTACCCTAAAACTTGTTATGGGTGTTGAAAAAAATAAGGCCGAAATAGATAATCAAATCAGACATGTTGTTGAGAACTGGACTTTAGACAGAATTGCCATTATTGATAGAAATATTTTAAGAATGGCTATTTATGAAATGCTTTTTGAAGATGAAATTCCTTTAAAAGTATCTGTAGATGAAGCAATAGAAATTGCAAAAATATTTGGCCAAAAAGAAGAAACGCCTAAATTTGTAAATGGCATTCTTGGAAAGATTTTGATGAACCTTAATAAAGATAACCTTGGTAAGGATAAAAAAGAAATTTAATCTTTTATTATTTTTATTATTTTTGATAAAAATAATAATTTTAAGCAAGCAAAATATACTGGTTTAAGTATGGATCAATAATTCTTATAAACTAAAATAATGTTTTATTTAACAAAAAGGGGCTGATTATGAATGCAAGAGAAAAATTTATTGAATTTACAAATTTTAATAAAAAAGTTCCTGCAGTAAAATGGGAGTTCGGGTATTGGGGAAGTGCTGTTAAAAGATGGTATGAAGAAGGTTTGCCAGTTAAAAAATATCCGACAATTCCAACTAATGTAATTAATACAACAGCTTCATTATATACTTCAGTCTGGAAACATTTTTTAATGCAAAATAAAAGTATTTTTGAAAAAGTTTATAATGAACCTGAAACCAGATTAACTCTTCCTGATGGAATTGCAGTACTGGGTGGTGGAATTTATTTTCCATCCCAGGGTTTTGCACTTGATTATGATGTAAGAGAATATTTTAATATGGATAAGCAACAAAATGTTGTTTGTGCCGAACATCTGATGTGGCCTCAATTTAAACCTGAGATAACTTATGAAGATGAAAAATACATAGATTATATTGATTTAGATGGATGTAAAAGAAGATTTTCCAAACAACAGCAAGTAATACCATCAGGACTTGATTGGCCAATTAAAGACTGGGATAGCTGGAATGAAATTAAAAATGAAAGAATGAAGCTTGACAATATTAAAGACAGACTTCCTTCCAACTGGCCTGAACTTGCAAAGGAATATAGAGATAGAGACTATCCACTTGCTTTTGGTGGTTATCCTTTAGGTATATTTGGAACACTTACACATCTTATCGGATATGAAAATTTATTTCTTTTTTATTATGATCAGCCTGATTTGGTTAAAGATATTTTAGACAGATTAACAGATATATGGATAGCACTTTGGGAAGAAATTTTACCATATACTGATGTTGATTTGTGTAATCTTTGGGAAGATATTTCTTCAGGAAAAGGTTCAATGATTTCGCCTGCAATTATTAAAGAATTTGTTCTTCCATATTACAAAAAAATATCAGGTTTCTTAAAAAGCAAAAAAATAAAAACTTTTCTTGTTGATACTGATGGCGATTGCAATGAGCTTGTACCATTATTTATGGAAGCAGGAGTGACTGGAATGTATCCTATGGAAGTAAGTGCAGGAATGGATGTTGTTTCTTTAAGGAAGAAATATCCAAAATTTTTATTAATGGGCGGAATACCTAAACTTGAAATAAAGTATGGAAAAGAAAGAATTGAAAAGTTTCTTGAACCTGTCCAGTGGCTTTTAAAACAAGGTGGGTATATCCCTTTTGGTGACCATCTTATTCCACCGGAAGTTTCCTGGGAAAATTTTAAATATTACAGACAAAAATTAAATAACATGATAGATAATAGTATTTTAAAGTAAATAAATGTTTATAAATAATTTAGTATAAAAAATATTTGAGATCTATCATAAATTTTTAATAATTAAAATAGGTATTTAAGTATTTATGCAAATGTGTAATAATAGAAAAACATATAATTATTTCAAATTAAATTATAATTTAAATGAATAAATTTATTAATTTAAAAATATTTATAAGTATATTAATTTTAAGCATGATATTAATGCTTATATTAGTATTTTCAGGCTGTATAAATCATGCATCAAACAATAAAAATTTAAAAGAAAATATTTCTAAATCTGTTACTGGTAATAATACGATAACGAATCCTGAGTCAGATATTAATCAGGATTCTAATGGTACTGATAATAAATATAATAATCCTGATAAAGATGATCCAAGCTCTGTAGATCCTGCTAATAATACAGAAAATAATTCCAGTAACAATAATAATAGCAATAAATCAGATAATGCAAATAAGGAAAATAATAGTCCTGATTTGTTAAAAGATATATCAGATGTATTAAAAAATACAATTAACATTGTACCTCCAAAAATATTAAT
>JAMDEN010000029.1 GCA_023487035.1 Actinomycetota bacterium | reverse complement strand
TTTGTATACAGGACTTCCACCTACTCCAATTTGTAATCCTGGACTGGATTCAATTAATGCTGCATTAAATCCTGCTAATGTGGATTATTTATATTATGTTGTTACTGATCCTGTAAACCACAAGCACACTTTTTCAAAAACTCTTAAAGAGCATAATGAAATTGTAAACAGCACTACAACAACAAAATGAAAGATTTAAAAAATATACTTGATGAAAAAGAATATCTTCATGATTTAAGTAAAATTTCAGCAGAAAATAAAGTACCGGTAATCAGTTATGAAGTTGGAAGACTACTTGAAACTGTAATATTTATAAAAAATCCTGAGTATGTTCTTGAAATAGGGTGCGGGGAAGGTTATTCTTCTTATTTTATAATAAAAAATTTAAAAAAAGCTATTTTTACAGGAATTGATTTAAACTGCAGAAGATTGCAAAAAGCAAAAGAATTTATTTCTTCAAGTTTTCCTGATATAACTGCAAATTTTTATTGTGGTAATGCTTTAAAAATAATTCCTGCTTTAAACTTTAAATTTGACTTTGTTTTTATTGACGGTGCTAAATTTGAATACCCTGATTATATCGAAGTATTGTCAGAAAAACTTAATAAAAATGCTGTGATAGTGGCTGATAATATATTTTATGATGAAAAAATATTTGCACGTTATGTAAAAGATCATGATAAAAACAGTCTGAAAGGTTTAAAAAAATTTATAAAATTAATCAGTAATGAAAAAATTTTTGATACAAAATTTATTGATATTGGCGATGGAATTTCAATATCAATTTATAAACAATAAAATTAAAATTATTAAGAATTATAAAAAAAATAAAAAATTAGTAAGTTTCTGAGATTATACATAAATAAATGTATAAATAAAAAATATTATTTTTAATAATTAATAAAAAATTAATGAAATTATCGGGTAATTTTATAAATAAAATATGAATAAAACAAAAAAAATGCCAGAACTTCTTGTTCCGGCGGGAAATTTAAAAACTTTAAAATATGCTGTTGAATACGGTGCAGATGCAGTATATATTGGTGGTAAAAAGTTTAATTTAAGAAGTCTTGGAAATAATTTTTCTGTTGGTGAACTTGAAGAAGCAGTAAATTATTGCCATGATAAAAATGTAAAAGCATATATCACATTAAATTCAATAATTTTCGAAAATGAAATAAAAACTTTAAAAAAATACCTTAGCGAAATAAACCATATAAATTTTGATGGTTTTATCATTTCAGATCCTGCAGTTATCAAATTAATTAAAATTTATTTTAAAAATCCGAATATACATATAAGCACTCAGGTAAATGTTACAAACAGCTTTGGTGTTAATTTATATAAAGAGCTTGGTGCAAAAAGAGTAAATATTGCAAGGGAAATTAAATTTGAAGATTTAAAAAAAATAATAAAAAACACTGATATTGAAATAGAAGTATTTATACATGGTGCATTATGCATCTCTTATTCGGGAAGATGTATGTTAAGTAAATATATGGCTGGAAGAGATGCTAATAAAGGAGAATGTGCTCATAGCTGCAGATGGAAGTATTACCTTATGGAGGAGGAAAGGCCTAATTTATTTTTTAATATAGTTCAGGATAATAAAGGTACTTTTATTTATAATTCAAGAGATTTATGTCTTCTTCCCAAATTAGATATGTTAGTTAATGCAGGAGTGTCAGCATTTAAGATTGAAGGAAGAATGAAGACAGAAAACTATATAGCACAGACAGTATGGGTATATAAAAAGGCACTTGAATATATTAAAAATAATGAGTTTGATGAAAATAAAAAAAATATTTTAATGGAAGAATTATCCAAATGCAGTCACAGAAATTATACTTTAGGTTTTATGTTTCTAAATGACTATAAAGAGCTTGAAGATAATGGAGATGTTGGTTATGTTAAAAATTACAGATTTGTCGGTCTGTATAATGGTATAAATGAAAAATATAATAAACCGGAAATACTTGTAAAAAACCAGTTTAAAACAGGAGAGTATATGGAAATACTTGAACCGTTAAAAATGCCTGTAAAAGTAAAAATTAATGAAATCATAATAATTAAGAATAATAATGATTTTATGTCAAATACAGCAAATCCTAATGATATTGTTATTTTAAAGGATATTGGAAATATTAATCCTTATGCTATATTAAGAATAAAAGTATAATATTTTAAAAAATTTTAAAAATAATATTATTTTTAAAATTTTTTTACTAATAATTTAAAATAAAAAAATAAAAATTCATAAAGTATTTAATTAAAAGGTTTTTAAATATGAAAAAATGCTTTGAATTAATAATTGAAGGCCGAGTTCAAGGAGTTGGTTTTAGATATTTTGCTTTTAATAATGCATTAAAGCATAATATAACTGGATATGTAAAAAATTTGCCTGATGGAAATGTTGAAATTGTTTGCAGTGGTGAGAAACAGGATCTTGATAAATTTATAAGTAAAATGAAAAAAGGACCATCTTTTTCTTATATTTCATCTTTTAAAATTAATGAGTTATCTTCAGATGGTTATGAATTTAAAAATTTTGAAATAAGGTATTAAAGATAAGATATTAAGTATAAAAATATAGTTTAGTTTATTTAAAATATAAGTAACTTTAAAATTCTAACTAAAATTATTAATTTACTTTAAAGATAAATGAATAAAACACATAAAATAAACGGTTATACAGACTTATATGCTTTAATGGGTTATCCTGCCAGACATAGTTTTTCTCCTTTTATACATAATTATTTTTTTAATAAATATAAAATAAACTCTGTTTATTTAAGTTTTGAAATTTTACCTATTGATTTTAAAACTGCTTTTTCAGGTGCACACAAATTAGGTTTTTCAGGTATAAATTTAACAATGCCTTTTAAAGAAGAAGTTTTAAATTATATTGAAGAACTTGATGAAGATGCAAAAACAATTAGAGCTGTAAATACAATCAAATTTGATAAAGAAAAAAAAACAATTAAAGGATTTAATACAGATATAAACGGGTTTATGAAATCCCTTGATGATAACTGGTTTAAATGGGATGAAAGTAACTGCCTGGTTATTGGTGCAGGTGGTGCAGCAAAAAGTTCAATATATGCTTTAATAAAAAAGAAAGTCAAGTCAATTTATATTTATAATAGAACTATTGATAGGGCTTATGAAATTAAATCTTTGTTTAATGAAATTGAAAATAATAAATTAGTTATTTTAAAAGAATTAAATATTGTCCCGATTAATGAAATAAATTTAATAGTTAATTGTACTCCTATCGGCATGGGGGAAAATAATATTTCAGATGATAATACTATACCCATACCATTAGATTGGAATTTAAACAGGAAATATATATTTGAAATGGTTTATAAACCTGTATATACACCATTAGTAAAAAAATCAATTAAAGACGGGGCAAAAATAATTTTTGGAACAGAAATGCTTTTAAATCAGGCTGCTTTTTCATTTGAAATATGGAAGGGATTTTTTCCTGATTCAAGATATTTAAAAAAATATTTTAAAAATAGTTTTAAATAAAATATTAATACTGTTTTAAAAAAATATTTTTAATAGTATAATTAAATAAGTATATTAAATAATTAATAAATAATTAAAATTAATTATTATAAATAATAATGATTTTATAAAAATATTATAAAAGTATTATTTACTGTTTGATTTTTTTAATAAATGGAACCTATAATTAATGAGATATTAATAAAAGCTGTTGATTTAAATGCATCAGATTTGCATTTAGTTGCAAATTCCAAACCAGTTGTAAGGGTAAATGGAGTATTAATAAAATTAGATGAATATAAGGAATTTAACGCAAATCAATTAAAAGAAATACTTTTTCAAATAATTGATGAAAAAAAACAAAATATTTTTGAAACCAGGTTAGAGCTTGATTTTTCATATTCAATTTATGGTAAAGGCAGATTCAGGTGCAATTATTATTTTCAACGTGGAAGTGTTGCTGCAGCATTTCGGGTTGTAAATTCTAATATAAAAAGTATTGAAGAACTTGGCTTACCGGAAAAAGTAAGAGAGTTTGCAACTTATCCGAGAGGACTTGTTTTAGTTTGCGGACCCACAGGAAGTGGCAAATCTACTACTTTAGCATCAATTATAGATATAATTAATAATGATAGAATGGAAAACATTATAACTATTGAGGATCCTATAGAATACTTACATAATCATAAAAAAAGTATAGTAAGTCAAAGAGAATTAGGTTTTGATACTAAGACGTTTGCTAAAGCATTAAAACATGTGTTAAGAGAAGATCCTGATGTAATAATGGTTGGAGAAATGCGTGATTTGGAAACTATTTCAAGTACTTTAACAGCGGCAGAAACAGGACATCTTGTTTTTTCAACACTTCATACTCAGGATGCTGCTCAAACGATAGACAGAATAATTGATATTTTTCCTACACATCAGCAACAGCAAATAAGAATGCAGCTTGCCGGGACATTAAAAGCTGTTCTTGTGCAGCAGCTTCTTCCAAATGTAAATAATAACGGAAGAGTTGTAGCTTGTGAGCTTATGATTGTAAATTCTGCAATTAAAAATATGATAAGAGAGATGAAGGTTCATCAGATATACTCTTCAATTCAAACAGGTGGTAGAGAAGGGATGATTATGATGGATATGTCTTTAGCAAAATTATATAAGCAGGGGAAAATAACAAAAGAAGTTGCTTTTGATAAATGTCATAACAAAGAAGAACTCACAAGGTATATAAATTCAACAGCTTTTTAAAAATATGTAAAAATATATTTTAAAATAATATCAAAAAAATATAATATAAAATAAGAAATTATTAATATAATTTATTATAATTCGGAGAGATGCCTGTATTTGCTTATAAAGTAAAAAATTCTGATGGTGAATTAATCACTGGTGTTTTAGAATTTAATAATGAAGAAGAAGTAATAAAAGAATTAAGAAACAAAAATTATTTTATAATTGATATTACTCAACCTTCTGCTTTAGATAAAAATCTCTCTTTAAAAACAGGTTTTAGCTTATTTAACCGTGTAACTGCCAGGGATCTGACAATATTTACAAGACAATTTTCAATATTAATAAATTCAGGCATGAGTTTAATAGAAGCTCTTGGAGTATTAATTGACCAGACAGTTAATAAAAAATTTAAATCAATTTTAATAGATGTTAGAAATAATATTGAATCTGGTTTGTCGCTTTCTGAAGCATTACAAAAACATAAAAATATTTTTTCAAAATTATTTGTTTCAATGATAAATGCTGGAGAAATGGGTGGAGTTCTTGATAAAACATTAAATGATTTGGCAATTTTTCTTGAAAAAGAAAATGATATTCAAATAAAAATTAGAAATAAAACTGCATATCCAAAGTTTGTAATGAGCTTTGCTTTTGTTGTTGTTCTTGTTTTAATAATTTTTATTATACCAATATTTCAAAGTTCTTATGAAAGTCTTGGAGCACAACTGCCTCTTTTAACAAGGATTGTAATTAATTTAGGAAAAGCTTTAAAAACGATATGGTTTTATATCGGAGCCATTATTGTTTTTTTTGGAGGAAGGTATTTAATAAGAAAAGCTGCTGGGACCCCTAAAGGTAAATATTTTTTTGATAATATAAAGATGCATTTACCAAAATTTGGAGATTTAATAAGAAAGATAGCTCTGTCAAGATTTGCAAGAACTCTTGGAATATTGTTATCAGCAGGAGTTCCTATATTAAGAAGTCTTGAGATAGTAAAAGGTGTTTCTAACAATATTATAATTGATAATGCTGTTAATGAAATAAAAGACAGCATAAGATCGGGTGAAAATATTGCCATTCCGCTGTCAAGGTATAATATTTTTCCTCCAATGTTTATCCAGATGGTAAATGTTGGAGAAAAATCAGGAACACTTGATGTAATGTTAAATAAAGTTGCAGATTTTTATGATAATGAGATTGCAAGCTCAATAGATATTTTAATGACTGTTCTTGAGCCATTAATGTTATTAGTTGTTGCTGCAATAATTGCTATAGTAGTGGTTGCAATGTATCTGCCTATGTTTAGAATTTATCAATATATAAGTTAAATTCTGATTTTGCAAAATATTAAATATTTATACATATAAATAATTTTTTATACTTTATAAACAAATTTAAAATATTTTATTAAATTAATTTTAAAAGTATTAATATAATAATAATAATAAGTAATAAATATATATTAAATGTAATATTATTTAATTAATTAAATTAATATTAACAAATATTAAAATAAAATTTATAAAAAAGTATTGTAATTTTTATAAAATATGTTATAAAATATTAATAATGATATAATTTATAAATTATATAAAATATTTATTTCAATATAATAATTATTTAAAATTTATTTTATAAAAAAATTAATAAAAAGGAGGCAGGTAAATGAAATGGTTATATGAAAGAATCTTAAAAAAGGAAAGGGGTTTTACATTAATTGAGCTTTTAATTGTAGTTATTATACTGGCTGTTCTTGCTGGTATAGCAGTTCCAAGTTATCTGGCAATAACAAGCAAAGCAAAAGAATCAGGAACTGAGGCAGAAATGGCAAATATTGCAACTGCACTTGAATTATATAACGCTGATAAGGGAGGATATCCTGTTGGTGATCTTGCTGCAATGACAACTGCACTGCAAACAGCTCCTGCATATATGACTGCAGTTCCTCAAAAAGATAAATGGGGCCATGCTTATATTTATTCGGGAACTGCTACAGGGTATACTTTAACAAGTTATGGGAAAGATGGTGCATCTGGTGGAACAGATGATATTGTATGGACAAATGGTCAGCAAACCGGAATGGGTGCTTATTAATATATTTGCAGCAACTCTTATAAGATGAAGCTGTTATTATTAAATTATATTATATATTTATAATAAATTTTAAGAAGCAGAGGCTTAAAAACCTCTGCTTCTTAGTAAATTTTTTTGACTAATTAAATCAGGTGTGTTAATATACAAAAATGCAAATATTTATTTCCCTATATGCAGCATGATTTATAGAAATAAATTTTAATATAAGTTAGCAATAAAATATAAAAATTTGTAGTAAGAGGGAAATGAGCAGTATATTTTATTATTTAATTTTTATTATATCAGGTCTTATTATTGGAAGTTTTTTAAATGTTTTAATTTACAGGCTTCCTGAAAATATTTCCATTGTAAAATCATCATCTTTTTGTCCTGTCTGTCATTCTAAAATTAAATTTTATGATAACATACCTTTATTATCTTATATTATTTTAAAAGGAAGATGCAGAAACTGTAAAACCAAAATAAAAATAAGATATCCTTTAGTTGAAGCATTAACTTCTTTTTTTTATGCAATAAGTTATTATTTCTTGGGAATAAGCTTTAATTTATTATTATCCTTAATTTTGATTTCAGGATTAATAACAATATCATTTATAGATATTGAACATGGATTAATCCCAAATGTTATAGTTCTTCCTCTTACTGTAACAGGTTTATTAATAAATATTTTATTAATGCCAAAGAAATGGTGGATAGTACTTGCATTTTCTTTTGGAGCATTTTTATTCATGCTGATAATAAGCTTAATTTATCCTAAGGGTATGGGGATGGGTGATGTGAAATTAAGTTTAATGGCTGGGTCATTTTTAATTCAAAAAATAGTTCCAGGATTATTTATAGGATTTTTAGCTGGTTCAATTTTTGGATTAATAATGATTTTAATAAAGAAGAGAAAAATAAAACAAACTATTCCTTTTGGCCCTTTTATTTCACTGGGATGTATTGTTGCTTTATTTTTTGGTGATAAAATTATTAACTGGTATCTTGGATATTTATAAAAAATTTATAAGAATTTTTATTTTTTAAATTAATTTAATAAAAGAACGGATATAAATATTATGTTTGAGATTGGTTTAGATTTAAGTTCATACAAAATTAGCGCAGTAGAACTTTTTAAAAAACGTGGTGATATTTACATAAAAAATGCCGGTACCATAGATATTGAATCTCACGCAATAGTTGGCGGAGAATTGATAGATTCAGTTGTTTTTACAAGTGGTTTAAAAGATTTATGGAAAAATTTTAAATTTCAAAAAAAGGAAGTTAACCTTGGGCTTTCAGGAATAAAACTGATTGTAAAGGAAATTGAACTTCCAGTAACGGATGATAAGGATATTGAAAAATCAATAAATTATCAAATTGATGAATACATTCCTATTGCAAAAGAAAATATTTTATTTGATTTTTATGTAATAGAAAAAAATTCAAAATCTTCAAAAGTTATGGTTATCGGTGCAATGAAAAATGCAGTAAACAACTTTGTTGAGGCTACTAAAGATGCAGGTCTTAAAGTGAATTCAGTGGATTTAAACTGCTTTGCTTTTTATAGAGCAGTAAATTTTTTATATAATTTTAAAAAAATAACTTCAAAAGAAAATCAAAGCAGCTTTTGTCTTGTGCATTTCGGACAGGAAGTTTCAATAATTGAATTTGCAGATACAAATGAATTAAGATATCCAAGATTTATAAATTCATCTTTAAATTCTTTTATTGAAAATTTAAGTAAAAAGCTGGATTTATCAAATGAAGAGTTAAAAAGAAAAATAATGGAATTTGATTTTGAAACATTATTAAATAAAGAAACTAAAAAAAAGAAAATTGAACAAAAATTTTCAAGTGAGGAAAATTTAAATTCCTTAATTGAAAATAACAATTTATCAGATTCTAATAATATTAATAAAAATAGTTTTAATTTATTTGAGAATAAATCAATAAAAAATAATGAAGCAGAAATAAAAAATATAGATTCGAGTAGTTTAAATCAGGATAATAAGGATTTTATTGAAAAATCAAATGAGTTACAGGAAGATGCTTTGGCAAATTTAAAAGATTCATTAAAAGTTTCTGCTAATCAACTTGTAAATGAAATAATAAGATCAAATGATCATTTTTTACAGGAAAACAGAGATTTAAAAATTAATAAAATATTAATTAGTGGTGAAAACCTTGTAAACCTTGATAAATATATTGAGAAAAACTTAAAAATTCCTGTAGAAAGAATAAATATGGATAAAATAATTAATCCGGATTTATTTAAGAAAAACAATTTATTTAAATCAGAAAATATTAATAATTATTCAGATAGATTGATTATATCCCTCGGGCTTGCATTAAGAGGTATTAAATAATGAAAGATATAAATTTATTACCTAAAATAGTAAAACCTAAAAATACTGTAAATATTATCTTAAATATCATTATTATTGTTTTTATAGTTATTCTTATTGTAATCTCAGGCTTTACTTATTTATCTTTTAATTCTAAAAAGGATTTATCTTCAAAACTTGATAATCTTGAAAAAATAAATTTTCAGTTAAAATCATATAATGATAAGCTTCAAGCTTATAAAAATTTTGAAGAAAATGTTAATTATAAATCAGAACTTGTAAAAAAAATTAAAGAAGAAGATATTATATGGTCAAAAAAATTTTATGATTTAAGTAAAATTATTCCTGATAAAGTATTTATTACCAGCATAGATGCAAAAGCAGATAATTTGTATAGTATAATTAGTCAGGTTAAAAACGGAAATCAGCCTGAAGAGTCAAAAATTGTAGCTTTTGTAATTGATGGATATGCAACAGATTATCTTGAAATTTCAAGATTTATAATAGGGCTTAAAGAAATTCCCCAAATAACAGACCCATGGATAACAAGTATAAGTGATGAAGTTGTAAATAATGTTAAACTTTTAAAATTTAATATTATTACTTACTGGGATTTATCGTTATTTTTAAAGGATATAAAAGTTGAAAAACAAAGCAGTACAAATGCTAATCAAAATCAAAGTACAAATACAAATGTTAATAATACAAGTTCAGAACAAACTATAAATAATCTGTTAAAATAAAAAAATAAAATATAAATATAGAAAATATGAAAAAAGTTTATAAAATTAGCACAATTATTATATTATTTTTAATTATAATAGGAGTACTTGTTTTTTTAACAATCCCATTATATAAAACTAACTCCGATCTCATATCAAAAATTTATCAAAACAATAAAAATAAAAATGGTTTTGAAAACGATATAAAATCACTACTGAAGGCAAAGTCAGATTTTTATGTTTACAATGCATTGCTTGATAAATATAATACCCAGATTCCATTAAGCAGTAATATACCAAATTTAACTGACCAGATATATGAAATAGAAAAATATTCAGGAGTTAAAATACAGTCAATTAATTATAAAGATATAAATATTCAAAGTACTAATAATACTGGCAATAAAGAACAAGATGTAATAGGAAATATTATTGTTGATTTAAATATCAAGGGGACTTATTATCAGATTTTAACTTTTATTAATACTCTTGAAATAATGCCAAGATTTATAAAAATAGAAAATATTTCAACAAAAGTTTTTAATGAAACAGGTGGAAGCAGTGAAAGTACTAGTTCAACAAACCAGATAGTATTAACATCATTAATTACTTTTAGAACTTTTTATGATAAAACAAATTATAATAAATAATATTTATTTTATTTAATGAATGCTAAGATGAAAAAAATAAAAATAAATTTAAGTTATTTAGTGATAATTGGTGTTTTAATTATAATAATTTTATCAGGTGGATGTACCTTTACAGGACGATTTTCAAATAATTTAATCATAAATGATACTATTCCGTCGGAAATAGCAAAAATACAGATTGATGAAAATGAACTGAAAAATCTTGATATAACTAATAAAACAGTAAATGAAAAGATTGATACTTCAAATGAAATTAAAATTACAGCTGATAAATTAAGAGATCCGTTCATGCCTTTTTATCTTAATAATCAGCAAGGAAGTGAAACTGGTAAAAATAAACTTTTTGTTGAAAAAATTTATAGTGAAGATGGAATATTCTATGCAGAAATAAATCTTAATGATGCAGTTTATAAATTAAAAAAAGATGATTTGTTTGGAAAAATATATCAGGTTAAAGCTATAAATGCTGATTCTGTCGTGCTTTTAAAAGGCGATGAATTAATAACAATTTATATGAATGAAGTATATTACGATTAATAAAAATATTACAACTAAGAAAACTGATAAAACACTATGAGATTTTTAAGTTCAGGTGAATCCCACGGCAAAGCACTGGCTGGCATAATCGATGATTTTCCATCAGGTGTTAATATTGATATTGATTTTATTAATAATGAGCTAAAAAGAAGACAATCAGGTTATGGCCGTGGTAAAAGAATGGATATTGAAAAAGATAAAATTGAAATTATCTCGGGTATAAGACATGGGAAAACTTCAGGTTCTCCAATATCTTTTTTAATTTCTAATAAAGATTGGGAAAACTGGAAAGAAAAAATGTCTCTGGAAGCTAAACAAATTAATGAAAATGATTTTGAAGAATCAGCAATTCTAAATCCAAGGCCAGGACATGCAGATTTTGGTGGATTTATAAAATATAGACTTAATGACATAAGAGATGTTATAGAAAGAAGCAGTGCCCGTGAAACAGCAATAAGGGTCGCTGCAGGTGGTTTTGCAAAAATTTTATTAAAAGCTTTTGATATTTATGTTTACAGTTTTGTAGAACAAATCGGACAAATCAAGTTAAACTATGAAATTGCTCAAAATAAATTAGATGAAAATTTATTTTTTCTTGCAGAAAATTCTGATGTAAGATGTCCGGATGAAGAAATTTCAAATAAAATGAAAAATGAAATAAACACGGCAATTAAAAATAAAGATACAATCGGTGGAAAATTTACATTATTTGTAAAAGGGCTTCCAATAGGGTTAGGTTCATACAGTCAGTGGGACAGGCGTCTTGATGCAAAAATTGCTCATGCAATTATAAGCATTCCTGCTATAAAAGCTGTAGAAATAGGCAATGGAGTTTTATCTTCAAGCTTAAGCGGTACTAATTTTCATGATGAGATTTTTTATAATAAAAAAAATGGTTTTTATAGAAAAACAAATAATTGCGGTGGTCTTGAAGGCGGAGTTACAAATGGAGAAGATTTGATAATATCAGCATATATGAAACCAATACCTACAACTATGACAGGTTTAAAAACCGTAAACATTAAAACTAAAGAAAATGAAATAAGTCTTAAAGAAAGATCAGATGTTTGTGCTGTTCCAGCTGCATCGGTTGTTGGTGAAGCAATGCTTGCTATTATTTTATGTGATGCGCTGCAGGATAAATTTGGAAGAGATAATTTAAGTGAAATACTTGAAAATTTTGAAAATTATAAGAAATATATAAAAAATATATAAAATCTAAAATTTTCCTGAAAGATGAAGGACAATGCTCTTAAAAAATTTATCTTTAATCGGGTTTATGGGATGTGGAAAAAGTACTATAGGAAAAATGCTTGCTAATGATTTGAATTTTTTATTTATTTCTTATAATTTTCAAA
>JAMDEN010000142.1 GCA_023487035.1 Actinomycetota bacterium | reverse complement strand
CTCCACATTTACTGACTTAATTTTGGCAAACTTAGGACTTCGTCTTGAAAAGCAGACTTATCCAATTATAGCCAGCCTTATATGTGGTTCGTGTTCCTAAGGTCAGAGCTTTGCCGCCGACTTCCTTCAGATTCCACCTCACGATAGACACCCTTGTCTTAAGCTAATGGTTGGCATTTGCCTACCCCCATAGTGGACTTTCACCACCGAGTTACTGCCCATGCCGGGCGCACTTTTTTTAAATTACCTGCAACCTAGTTATAGGTTGCAGGTAATTTTGTTTTCTTAATGCTTAACTACCTATTCATTATCTCTGTTATTTTTGCTGCTGCTTTTTCAACAGCTTCTTCAGCTGTTTGCCTTCCAGCTATACATTCTGAAGCTTCTACCTGATATGCTTCAACCAACTCTAAGAAATTTACGTCTTGCGGATAGTGCTTAAAACTATTAATTATTTGATCTGTATCATCTAACAGTAAACCACCCAATTCTGGCGAGGTCCACATATCATACCAATTTTGCAGATTGTTTTCAGCAATTTTTGATTTGTAAAGATCTGAATTAATAGTAACAAAATTTGGCAGGTCAAACCTTATATTTTTCTCCAGCTCAAGCTGATATCTCATATTTGAAACACTCCATGCAATGAACATCCACGTAGCTTCTTTATTCTTGCTATTAACATTCATTGCAAAACCATCAGTATAAGGACAAGTAGACATTCTTCGACCACTAGGACCTAATAAAGGTGGCCCATAAGTTGTAGCATTGGGAATCGTGCTTTCCTTTGCTAATTGCCATACTCCATGATATCCAGAGTGATCTAACCAGGAACCTATTTGACCAGCCTGCATAAACGGAACCAGATCATACCAAGTCATCGTGGCTTGACCAGGGTGTCCATATTTCTGAATAACACCAGATATCCAGGTTAAACCATCAATCCATGCCTGTTTATCAGGAAATGGTGTTTTAGTTGTAAGGTCTACTAATGTTGGATCTCCAAAAGCATTAGTTATTCCGGCCAGGGAATAATAGCTCTCAAACGATGATGAGGCTCTGACAGCAGCAGGGTAAAAATCTTTTACATCTAGTGTTCCATCTTTCATTGCTTTATCGTAAGCTGCTAAGTAAGCATTATATTCATCAACTGTTGTAGGAACTTTATCTATACCTACTTGTTCCATATAGTCAGCCCTATAGGTTACCTGAGGTATATAAGCACACTGCCCGATTGCATATAATGGGTTAGCAGGATCAAAGCCTGGCCTAAAGGGAATTGTGACCCAAAGAGGATAATCTTTAAGTTCAAACGGCTTATCAAACATAACTGGTGAATTTGCAATATAAGAATCAAGCGGCTCAAGGTATCCTGCCTGCATATACTCAACCATAAACATAAAAGGAACGAAGGCAGCGTCATAGTCGCCTCGTCCTGATGTATAGTCAAGTACCTGTTTTTCCCTCTGGGTTGCTTCTTCATATAATTCGACATTTACTTTAATCCCAGTCAATTCGGTAAATTTATCAACAAATTGAACAACACCTTCCACATGATGGGTGGGATGCCCCAAAACCGTTATCTCTGTTCCTGCATACTTTTTCATATCTACAGTACCAGCAGTTGTTTCAGCAGCTGCGGTTGTCTCTGCAGTACTAACTGCTTTACAACCAACAAAAACCATACCTACTATTACTACAACCACTAAAATCGCTAACACTTTTTTTGACATTCTTTACCCTTCTCTTCACTTTTTGACATTTGCTGTTTCTTATTAAACATACTATTTTTACCTTTTTTATTAATCACCCCCATTACATTAGTATTATTATTCTTTTATCTAAAACTATATTAGATGTCTTGTTTTCATAAAAAACATAACTTTACTGATATGATTACAAATATTACTTATTGAAATTACTGCTTTTTTCGATTTATTTTTATCTATAGACTTGTTTTTGCACTTCTGTGCACTCAATGCAATTTTATGCATTAAGTGCATTATTACATAGAATATTGCTAATTGTCAATAAAAAAATAGATTTGTATTTTTAAAGTTAACAGTGAACTATTTTTATTAAATTTAAAATTTAAAAGTGAATATCTGCTTAGCAATAGAGGATTAAGGGTAAATTCCCAAAACTGTGTGTCTTTTTATAGTATGGTTTGCAGAAATGTAATTATTTACAGTAGCTTACGGGAAAGTATTCATGGTTACAGTTACGGCATTTAACATAAGCATCAATGTCTTATCAATTTTTTCTGCAGCAGATTATTGCTATTATAATTATAATATCGTACTACATTATAGAAGGTAATAATTAGAACAAACGATTATAGCAATTTCTTGGAAAGGTTTATCATAGATATTCATTAGAAAAGTTATGCTTTTCTGATTATAATATCTGTTCTGTCCTGCTTATTATATCGTCCTGGGTATCAGGTGATAATGTATTAAACAACGCTGAATAACCGGCAACTCTTACTACTAAATCCCTGTATGCATTTGGATTCTTTTTTGCTTCAAGCAGCATTTTCCTGGAGACTATATTAAACTGAACATGCCATCCCTTAAGATCGTTAAAAAGTGTAACTATTAATGAAATTAACTTTCTTTTACTTGATTCTTCTTTTATGGTCGATGGTGATAATTTTTGATTTAATAATACCCCGCCCAATATCCTGTTTGAAGGTAATTTAGAAATAGAATAAAATACTGCTGTAGGTCCATTAGTGTCTGTACCGGCTGCGGGTGATGCGCCTTCTGCAACCGGTGTAAATGCTTTCCTGCCATCCGGTGTTGCAGGTAATTCAGCGCCTATCGGGATGTTTGACGATATACTGGACGTGCTAGCAAAATATTTTCCCCCACTAGGCCCTTTGCCATATCTTGTGTTATGAAATTTCTCGATTTCATCTATGAAATATTTATATGCCTCGCATAATAAATCATCTACATATTTATCTCCATTACCAAATTTAGGTGCTTTATTTAATATCATTTGCCTGATTTTTTCTCCCTCTAATCCTTTATAATTATTATCGAGGTTTTTCATAAGTTCAGATTTTGATATCAATTTATCTTCAAATACCAGTTTTTTTATTGCAGCTATAGAATTTCCAAGATTTGCAATTCCTACCTGAAGACCTGAAATATAGTCATATTTGGCGCCACTTTCCTTTATTGTTTTACCTCTTTGAATACAATTATCAACAAAAGTAGAACAAACAATATCATGTACACTCTCTTCTAAGGCAATATCCACTGAGGTATCAATAACAACAGACGCTTTAGCATAAAACCTTATCTGATGCTTCCATGCGTCCATTAATTCATTAAATGACTTGAAATCCTCAAAGTTTCCGCTGCCCTTACAAAATACTTTACCAGATGATGAATCATAGCCATCCCTGAGCGCAGCTAAAAATACTCTCATAAAATTCAAAAACTCATACCAGTGCATCTGTATCCCCATTTACCAGGCACTGCGACTTCAATACATCCAACAACAGAATAATTAAAAGCATCTTTTCTCTTAACTCCTAAATCTATTAATGACGGAATTATGATTTCATCATTGTTTAGTGAAGGCATACCAAACCCTTTTTCTATGGTTTTAATACATTCCATCATAAAGGATTCATTAATATTTTTATGGTACCTGACAGATAAATTTGGCTGAGGAAGATGCATTCTTTTTACAGAATTCAAAATTAGGTAGCTTAATTCATTTACTGCATCCTTACCGTCTATAGTTTGGCCTCCGATTGTTACGTTCTGATAAAGTGGGCTTCCTGCTGAATATTTTGTATGGGACCAGGGTCTTATTTTATTTAAGGAATATATTTTTATGCAAAGATTATCAAGTATTTCAGTCACAAAAAGGCTATCAATTTTATTGCCTGAAATATCATTTTTATAAAATGGGTACAAGTACTGGTCAAGCCTCCCAAGGGATACTGAATGTCCATTACTTTCAATCTGGAGGATTAAATGTATAAAAAATACCAACTGAATTGCTTCATAAAAGTTTTTTGGAGGACTGTTTTTAATATTTGAACAATTATCAGCTATTTTTTTTAATTCCTGCTTTCTTATAGGATCCTTTTCTTTTTTTTGCAGTTTTTTTGCCAGTTCTTCATACCTTTTAATAAAGACCTGGATGCCTTCTATTGCTATCTTTACAGAATCATAGAATAAACTCTTTTTTAATTCGTCCTTTTTTGAAAGATCCAGGTTTTTCTGTTTTTTTTCAACAAGGTTTAGGAAATTTACAATTCCTTTTTTAAGTATTTTTTCATAATTAATTATAATATATCCATCACCTGAAGTGAGATTTCCCTCAGCTCTGATAATACCAGCTTCGTGAATATCCCTGTAAAAGTCAGGCATTATCCCATATCCCTTTTCAATTAGAGTTTTACCTTTCCAGTATTCACAGATTTTTTTAATATCATCTTTATCATTTTGTGAAAGGTAGAATTTGTCCCCAGGTCTTATATGAAATTCTTCTAATTCATCCAGTATCCAATTTACTACGTATTCTGGAAATATTGGAGCTGCTTTTAGCTTTGAAGAATGATTGCCAACCAGTAATTCACCTTCTTCGAGAGAGATGGCCATTTTTTTTTAGTACTTCTTTTAATGCAAGGGCTCGCCTTATAATGACTGGTTTTGATTCATTTTTTTTATATATTTCTGTATAAATAAATGCTCTTTCTGTACAAATTGAAGGGTTTACATCAAGGACTTTTTTTCTTAATGCATTTATTCTTTTAGTTATATTATCACTCAATTCAGTCATATCCTTGATTTAATCAGGGTTTTTAAATTAAAAGGAATGGTTTTGTCTTAATTAAACTTAAACTAGGTTCATCCCTCCAGCTTGGCACAACCAAGAATAATTGTAAATGTCAAAATTATGCAATATTTCAGAAGCATTAAATATTTTATTAGTTTTTTATAAATAACAATAAATTTTTTAAAATTATTTGGAATTATCTCTTTAGAAATGATGCTATAACAGACAATATCTGGTGATAGTAAAATACCAATTAGCTGGACACATTAAGACGATTAATATGTCAAGAGATAAATTAGAGTTATTTCTTGTCCACAAAGAAAGAACTAAATCCTACCTTGTAAAAGGGCATAAAAAGCATACAGAAAAAAAGACTTGAAGCCCTATTTTTTTAAGTCTTTTGATTATGCAAATTTTTTGTATATTTTATCTAATACATTATGAACTGAAACTAATGGAGGGCATCCTTCCACAACAAAAATTCTATCTTTTAGCATGGTTCTCAGGTTAGAAGCTTCGAAATTAGCACAATCCCCAACTATTAATACATTTCCTTTTAAATCTTTTAATTCTGGTATTTTTGGTTTAACACCTATAATTACTGTTTTTATATTTGCCTTTTCATAGAAGCCTGATTTTAAAAGAGTATCTAAAAATATTCTAGCTCTTCCATAACAATGTATACAGACGCCTCCTTTTATAACATTAATTCCTGGGAATATTCCTTCAATTCTAGTGTCAGGCCTATCAAGTGTTTTTGCAACATCCTTTATCTTATCTCCTAAAACAGTAATGCTATCTATATCTCCAATACCTATACCTTGCTGATGTGCAAGTCTCGTTGTTTCAACTTCATCTGCCCTTAAACCCATAACTTCTGAGGCAACTGCATCAACTGCAACTATATCTTCGCTTGCAAGAATCACATCCATTTTAACATCGGTTCCAGTTCTTGGACCTAACCCCTGCATTGCAATTATACCATCTATTATTGTAAGATTGGTTTTTATTACTTTATGCAAATCAACAATTTTTTGGGAGATTTCATCTTTATGAAATTGCATTTTCCAGTAATCCGTAATAATTCCATGATAATTTTTTATACCAAGTGTTACCAATGTTTGAAAGTGCATTTTTAAAGCAGGTAAATTTATAATAATATCTGCATCTAATACTGGTTTAAAAAAATCTACTTCTTTCAATATAATCCCATCTTTTATCTTTACTCGTACTGTTTCACACTCATCAAAGTTCAATATTTTTGCACCGGTAGTTTCAGCAATTTTATCTATGCCGTGAATTTTAAATATATCTTTATTTTCCCATCTACTATTACCATATTGCGGCTTTCCAGTATAACTTGAGCTATCACCAATCCATACTTCTTTTGCTCCTGCTTCAAATACTAATTCAGCTACTGCTTTAATAAACTCTGGGCTTGTAATCATCGGGGGTGGGTATGGATATACTAGATTAGGTTTTAAAAGGACTTTTGAGCCTTTATTAACAAATTTTTTCATTCCCCCTATAAGACCGACAGTTTTTTCTATCTCGACTTTTAAATTATTCCCTTTTATTTTTCTAAGAGAAACTATTGATTTTTTTTCCATAGAAGCCTTCCTTTTATAATACTATTTATCACCAATTATTATCTGTAAAATAAAATTTTTATATAATAATGTATATTGAATTACAATATTCAAATAATTGTTTTAATTTATTTCCCTTTTTAGTTGTTTATTTTAATATTTAACTCATAATCTCAAAAATAAATTTAAAATTTATAAAATAATTTTAATCTTTGGCTTTTTTACCTTTAAAAATAATCTATTTGCAATAATTGAATTAATAAATACTTTGTCATGATAACGGATAATATAGCTTCAGCAATATTTCATCCACCAATTTGAGCTTTTAAGCCTATACCTTCTGCTATTTTTAAATATTTTTCTATTTGTTTATAAGTGGGGACAGGAATATTATCATACATATACTCCAATCCAAGAGACTTGTATTTTCCTTCACCCATTCTGTGGTATTGAATAAAATGAGCTTCTTTTATTCCAACAGAAGCAATAAAATTTAATATTTCTTTTATTTCAGATTCAGTATTATTAAAACCATTTAATACCGGTATTCGACATATTGTATTTTTGCAATTACTGGCAGCAACTTCCCAGTTTTTTAATATCAATTTATTTGAAACTCCAGTCCACTCCAAGTGTTTTTTTTCATTCATATGTTTTAAATCCATTAAAAGTATATCGATAAATGGTAAGGTATTTTTTAATGCTGAAGTATTTACATATCCACATGTTTCTACAGCAGTATTTAAACACATATTATTGCATTCCTCTAATAATTCTTTTAAAAATTTCTTTTGTTGGAAGGGTTCTCCTCCACTTATAGTTATTCCTCCACCTGATGTTACAAAAAACTTTTCATCTTTTAAAAGCTCGCGCATTATTTCTTTCACTGTATACCATTTGCCAACATTTCTCCAATTGTTGTATAAACAAACATCTATGCAAGCACCGCAAAGATCACACAAGTTTCTATCGATATTTATCTCATTGTTTGTAATTGTTAACGCGTTTTTTGGACACATTTCTACACACCGACCACATAATTTACATCTATTATGGGAATGAAATAATTGTATATTAGAAGATTGGGACTCAGGATTTGAACACCACTTACACTTTAATGGACATCCTTTAAAAAATACTATGCTACGTATACCAGGTCCATCATGTATTGAGTATCTTTGAATATCAAATACCAGCCCCTCTGTATTACTTTTAACTTTAACAGAGCTTTCACTCATAATATCCTACCTAATAAATTATAATTATTTTTCTGATATTACTATTTATACTTTTGTTTATGCACACATGTGCATAAAATGCAAAATTATGCAATGACCGAATTATGCATAAAATATTGCTACTTGTCAATAAAAAAATAGATTTGGTAAGCATCTAAAATTATGTGACATCTTTTTTTTAAAATCTTTTATCCCATATTAGTTGCCAAAAGATTTAAACTAATAGGTATGGGGCCTCAGATTAATGTTACTTAAAATAAATGCTTAATGGAATGATTATTGTATTTTAGTTTTTATCAAACTTTCGTTAATTTTTGTAAAAATGTTTTTCTTATCTTTTTAAAGATCCCCTGCTTTAGGCATACAGCCTGCCTCTCAATATGGTATGAATTAAAATTATCAAGGCTCACATTAACATTTCCCCACCTTAATTCTATGCTTTTATTTATCCCCTTTTTAAAGTTGTCGTAGATAACAACTACTCTATATCAGGAGCATTATAATGATAAATTAGGTTTGAAACAAATTGATTACAATATAATAGCTAGTCTAAACTTTTAAATTTTGATTAAATATTTACTTCTTCAGCAATTTTTTTAAAAATATATATTAAGTTGAAAAAGGCAATAAAAAAATACTTAATTCTCTATATTTTATTTTCTTCATGGTTGGCAGCACTATTACTGTCATTGACCCTTTAATTCCAAAAATATCCAAAGATCTAGAAATAGGATTTGATAAGATTAGTTATATATTTATAATTGGTGCTGTTTTTTCCCTTTTTTTTACAATAATTTCAGGACGCTTAAGCGATAAATTTAATATTGATAATATTATATTAATAGGATTAGTAATATTTTTTTCCAGTTTTTTAACAATCGGATTTTCGGTTAACATTCTTATTTTTATAATTGTTATAATATTTTTTCGGATAGGATTTGGAGTAATAGATACTGCTATACACGCATATACCTCAAAAGTATACTTTGAGAACATAAGTAATGTATTTGTAAAGCTTGATATTTTTCATTATTTGGGAGCTGCAGTAACACCCTTGATTATTGGCATAATACTATTTTTCAATTTGGACTATAAATTAATATTTTTAATTATTGCAATTCTTTTTTTTATTGCTTTATTTATTTTTATAATTGTAAAACGGAATAAAGACCGGAAAATTGTTATGCCTGGATTAATTGATTTAACTGCGGCACCAACTAAGTTATCAACTAATATAAGTATTTTTAAGGTTTTAAAAAACAAGATAATCCTTTTAGCCGGGATAGTCATATTTTTTACAAGTGGGGCACTTTTTGGAGCATCAACTTGGTATACAACTTATAGTACTACATTTAATCTGCCAATATTTTTAGGATCCCTTGTCGTATCTCTTTATTGGGGAGTATCAATAATTGGATTAGTTATTTCTAGTAAACTGGTACAAAAAATTAGTGAAGTAAAAATAATTACGATTTTTACTGTATTTGCAGTTATATTTTTAACATGCTTTAATCTTGTTCCCTTCCAGGGTCTTAAGGTTGCGCTTCTTATTCTAACCTCAATTTCTCTTACAAGTATATTCCCAATGTCATGTTCATTATCAGTGAAAGAAATGCCTGAATTTAGCGGAACAATATTGGGATTTAACATTACCTTTTGCTACCTTGGAATACTTTTAATACAACCAGTAATTGGAGTTATTGCAGAGTATATTAATAGAAGTTATATAATGCTCGTTGCTCTTGTCAGCGCTCTACTGGGTTTAGTCTTCGCTTTTTTATTATTCAGACTTATTTCAATTAAACATCAATCAAAATCTGTAAAAACTTAGAACATTGGAATTGGAGGACATTATTAAGACTTTTTTAATATTTAATTAAGATATATTTGCTACTATATGTGACTATGTTAATGTAAGTTAGGAACTAAATCTAACAGATAATATATTTTTAATATTTATTATAAAAAAACAATGAAAAAATATTTTTTAAAAAAGATTAAATTAATTTTATTTAAAAAGAGTTGAACCAAAAATCAATATATCACAGCCAACTTCGATTAATTGTTTTTCTTTATCTTTATCTACACCTCCATCAATAGAAATCGTTATATTATGTTTACTGGCTCTAATAATTTCTTTTAATTTTTGGATTTTAAAAATTGAGTTTTCTCTAAAACCCTGCTTTCCAAAGCCAGGGTACACAGACATTATTATTATGTTGTCTATAAGATTCAAATAATCAAGAACATCATCTATTTCAATATCTGGATCAATTGCTACAGAGGTAGTTATATTTCTTGACCTAAGATATCTTAGTTCTTTTTTTATATTACAAGTTTGAGGATGAAGTGTTATCATATCGCACCCAGCCTCTATGAACCTATCTATATATTCACCAGGATTTTCTATTTCAAGATGTGCTTGAAAAAGCAGATTTGTAATTTTTCTTAAGGATTTAATTAAGTCTGGACCGAAAGCAAAGTTCTTAACAAAATGACCATCCATTACATCAAAATGTATTCCGTTATAATCTTGGGCTTCGAGACTTTTTATAGTTTTTTCATAATTCGCAGCATCTGCTGAAAGAAGGGAAGCATACTTTTGTACCATTTTTATATAATCCTTTTTGCTATATCTATGCTCCCTCCAACTATCCCGTTTGCGCCAAGGTTTCCCGAGGTTATATCCGCAATATGCATTGAACCTCCCTTTCCTTTACAATAGCCGGTTTTTTTACCAAGGAGTTCTGCCATCATCAGGCCAATGTCTGCACCTTTTGCAATACAATGTCCATGACCCCTATAGGTTGAAGTTATATAGTCTTTTTTATCAACAGCATAAATTGCACCAACAGCAGTCGCTTCTTCGCCAACATAAAGATGGCATGTGCCATGTATCTGGCCTTTGATAATAAACTGTTCTGTTTCAGCCTCAAAATACCTGATTTCATAAAGCCTTCTTAACATCTCTATTTTTATTTCCGGCTCAAGAAAGGAAAACGAGTTGATTATTTCATGTCCATCAATTGTTAAAAAATTTTTACCCACTGGTTTCTCTTTTAATACTTTTTTATTTTCCGTCATAATAAATGTCTTTTTAAATGTCATTATTCAAATAAAATTATCATTTTTAAAATATTGCCAAATACAAAAACTAATCAATGAATATAAGCTACATACGACTTTAATTTTCCTGTCGCCAACATCTTTATCTTCATTTTTATAATTTTTTTCTTTTCACATCTGTGGCAATATCAGCTTTCAAGGAGCTTTAAACCAGTCATTTCATCTGTTATCATGATATTGACTATACAATTTGTAAGCGCACCCAATATTACATTAAGTTTTTTTTCTCCAAAAGCTATACCTATTACATTGCTTATTCTTTTCAGTTTCTCAAACGGTATTTTGACAATCCTTTCATCCAACCTGTTTGGAACAGGTAGCCCATGCTTATCTATAAATATAAGATTGGCGTCGCCAACTGCTCCAAGCTTTGAAAGATATTCAAAATCCTGGATAGTAAAGTTTCCAGTTTTAATCATTGTAGAATCTTTACCTAGATCGCTCAAACCTATTACTGCAGTCTTCAATTTACCGAACATTTCTATTATTTCACTGACACTAGAATCTTTTTCCAGTATTTCCCTCGTTTGTTTACTATCAAGTACTCCCGGTGAATGCAGGACATAACTTATGCCTTTAAATTTTTCTGCAAGTACTTTAGCAACTGAATTTGTATGAAATTCGATTCCTGTCTTTCCTAGCCCGCCAAGCAATGGAACCACTTTTAGTGCTATCTCTTTATCTGGTTCAATATATTCTGCAACAGATTTTAAAGTAGTGCCCCAGCCTACCCCAAGCATGTCTCCGTCATTTAAAAATCTTTCCAAAAGGTTTGTAAGAGATACAGCCATTTGTCTGTAAGTTTCCTGTATTTCTTCAGATGTGGTTACAATAAGACATTCCTTTATTCCGAATTTTTTCTCAATGCTTCTTTCAAGCTCTTCAAACTTTTCCCTCGTAGAGTATACCTTTATTTCAACTATTCCTTCTTTTCTTGCCTTGGAAAGATATCTGGAAACCTTTGTTCTGGAAATATTCAGTTTATCAGCAATAATCTGCTGATTTAAATCTTCAAGATAATAGAGTCTTGATATCTTGGATAACAATTTAAGTTCTTCTGATTTATTCATATATTTTTATTAAACATTAAATATTGCACATTTGTGCCCTTATTGCATAATTATTCAATTATATTAATTTAAAATCTTAAAAATTGCAATATTAAAATTAACTTATCTATATAATCACCATAAGCATATTCATCAAAAGAATCTGCAACTGCCAATCTTTTGGGTGGGGGTCTGTCCCTTTTAAACTCATCTACTCCCAGATAATCAAGAATCTTCCTTACCACCTTATAATCTTCAATAAAGGCAATTATCCTCATGTTTCCTCCACATACAGGACATATCAGGGGATCCACTTCATAAATTTTTTTAAATTAATATTTCTATGTTATAAAAAGAATAATTATATCTAGATAAATTTACATTATAAAGCTAATTATTTGTCAAATAATTTTTATTAATAAAATTATATAAAATTTTAATTATAATTTTACCTAAATATTGATATAATAATTTAGGCTGTTTTTTGAAAAATATTCAACTCACTATTAATAAAAAATAAATATGGAGTTTTAAAATGGCAATAATAAATATTTCAATACCCGAGGATATTATTAAAAAAGTTGATAATTATAAGAAAATAATACAAAAGAACCGTTCTGAGTTTTTTGCAGATGCAGTAAGATCATATTTTAAACAGGTTGAAGAAT
>JAMDEN010000085.1 GCA_023487035.1 Actinomycetota bacterium | reverse complement strand
TTCCATTATTAACTTCGGGTTTTAAGGAAGATTTTAAAGAGCTTGCAAAACATAATATAGAAAAAATTAATAAAACTCATGCAAAATATTTAATTACGTCATGTCCATCCTGTTATCATACCTGGAAGTATGTTTATTCAGAAATCTTTTCTGAATTAAAAGTGGAATATAAAGTTTTACATATAGTCCAGTTTATTTACGAACTTGCAAAAGAAGGTAAATTAAGATTAAATCCAATAAAGATGAAAATTACCTATCATGACCCATGTGATTTAGGTAGAAATTCTGGAATTTATGATGAACCGCGCAAATTAATAAAACTAATTCCAGGAGTTGATTTTATTGAACTTCAATATATAAAAGAAAATGCTAAATGTTGTGGGGGCGGAGGAAATCTCGAAGCAGTTGATGCACAACTATCAGAAAATATAGCAAAAATAAGAGCTCAAGAGATAATAAGTTCTGGTGCCGATATTGTTGTTTCTGCATGTCAACAATGTGAAAGAACTATTGCTGGAGCTTTAAAGAAGGAAAAATCAAAAATAAAAGTTATGGATATTTCTGAACTAATATTAGAAAGTGTTGAAAGTTCATTCCAGTAATGGTTTAATTTTAAAAATTTTTTTATTTTATATAATTAGTATTTTATTTTAAACCAAGCTTCCTATAATAATTATAATCATTAAAATGATATTAAAAACTGTCCTTTAAAGATTATAAAATTAAAACTAAAATCTAATATAAATTATGACTGGAGTAGATAAGTTATCAAATATAATTGAAAATTATATAAATGAGAAGAAACTTAAAAGCAAATTAAATAGTAGTAAAATTTTTAATTATTGGGAAGAAATTGTTGGAAAGGAAATTGCAAAAAATTCAAAACCTGAAAAATTAAAAAATAAGGTTTTATATATCTCAACTGTCAATCCAATCTGGGCAAGTGAATTAAATTTAATGTCCCAAAACATAATAAATAAGATTAATGATTATTTAAAAGATGATACTGTTGGTGCATTAAGAATTAAATCTGTTCTTCAATAGAAATAAATTAATTAACACTTTAATTAAAAACTTCTTTCAGGTGAGGCTTCTTTTGGTGAAATTTAAAATAAGTAATTCAGATATTTAATTCTAAAATTAAGTGAAATTCATTCTAAAGTTTGCTATAATGTTTATGTAAATAATTTAATGAATAGTTTAATGTTTCAAGCTTGAATAAAATAATATTATTTTCTTATCGGGTAATAAGTTTATTTTTTAGCATATAAGGCAGCGAAGCTTGTTACCCTTTTATTTTGTAAAAAGGCAGGTGTGTTTTTTGTTAGAGTCAACTTATGATGCTAAAGATATAACTGTACTTGAAGGTTTATCTGCGGTAAGAAAAAGACCTGGAATGTATATAGGTTCTACAGGAACCAGGGGGCTTCATCACCTTATATATGAAGTTGTAGATAATAGCATAGATGAAGCTATGGCCGGCTATTGCGATAATATCCTTGTTGTTTTAAATAAGGATAATTCTGTTACTGTTGTTGATAATGGACGTGGAATTCCTGTTAAAAATATTGAAAAATATAATAGACCTGCAGTTGAAATTGTACTGACAAAACTTCATGCAGGTGGGAAGTTTGGAGGGGAAGGGTATAAAGTATCTGGAGGTCTCCACGGCGTCGGTGTTTCAGTTGTTAATGCGTTATCAGAAAAGTTAATTATTGAAGTTAGAAGAGATGGCTATATATTTACTCAAGAATATCATAGGGGCAATCCTGTTACTGATTTAATAAGGGGAGAAGCAACAAGCTCGCATGGTACGGCAATTACATTTTGGCCTGATCCTGAAATTTTTGAAGAAATTGATTATAAAGATGAAATTTTGTCTACAAGATTTAAAGAAATGGCCTTTCTTAATAAGGGGCTTAAGATTGTTTTTATAGACAGAAGAAAAGAACCTGAAACTAAAGAAGAGTATCAATATAGTGGTGGTATTATAGATTTTATTAAGTATTTGTGTGAGAAGAAAGATGTTATTCATAAAAAAATAATTTATATGAAAAATCAGGAAGATAATCATGAAGTTGAAATAGCTATGCAATATACTGACGGTTATGCAGAATCAATATTTTCGTTTGCAAATAATATTAATACTACAGAAGGCGGGACTCATTTAAGCGGTTTTAAGGGAGCAATTACCAGAACAATAAATGATTATGCCCGCAACTCAAACTTTCTTAAAGAAAAAGATGAAAATCTACAAGGCGAAGATGTAAGAGAAGGTTTAACTGCTATTATAAGTGTGAGATTAAAAGATCCTCAATTTGAAGGCCAGACAAAAACAAAACTAGGTAATAGTGAAATTAAGGGCTTTGTAGAGTCTACAGTAAATACAAAACTATCAGAATTTTTTGAAGAAAATCCTGATGCAGCAAGAGCAATAGTTGCAAAGTGCATTGATGCATCGCATGCAAGAAGTGCAGCTAAAAAGGCTCGTGATTTAACAAGGAGAAAATCAATTCTTGAATCAGGATCACTTCCAGGAAAACTTGCTGATTGCTCAATGAACGAACCTGAATTTTGCGAGCTTTTTCTTGTTGAAGGTGATTCAGCTGGAGGAAGTGCAAAACAGGCAAGAGACAGAAGATTTCAGGCTATACTTCCCTTAAAGGGCAAAATTTTAAATGTTGAAAAAGCAAGACTTCATAAGATTTTGTCTAGCGATGAAATAATGTATATGATTACAGCTATGGGCACAGGGATTGGCGATGAATTTGATTTAGCAAGTGCCCGTTATAATAAGATAATAATAATGACTGATGCTGATGTTGATGGTGCTCATATCAGAACACTTATTCTAACTTTTTTATTCAGATATATGCCAAAACTTATTGAAGAAGGTTATGTATATATTGCTCAACCACCACTTTATCAGGTTAAAGATTCCAAAGATGCGTATTATGCTTACTCAGATGAAGAGTTGAAAAAAATTCTTGAAAAGCTTGGTAATAAAAAAGTTGTTGTGCAAAGATATAAAGGTCTTGGAGAAATGGATCCTGAACAGCTTTGGGAGACTACAATGGACCCCGAAAAGAGAACATTACTAAAAGTTGAAATTGAGGATTTATTAATAGCTGATGATATTTTTTCAACTTTAATGGGAGATAAAGTTGAACCAAGAAGGGAATTTATAGAAAAGAATGCAAGAGGAGTAGCTTTTATAGATATTTAATATTTAATAAATTTAATAATTAAAAGAAATATTAAGGAAATAAATGGTTTTTGAAATTAGAGGAAAAATAAAAAATAGAGGCGTGGAAGCAGAAATGCAGGACAGCTACCTTAGTTATGCCATGAGTGTAATTATTGGTCGGGCACTTCCTGATGCCAGAGATGGACTTAAACCTGTACATCGCCGTATTTTATATGCGATGCTTGATATGGGTATGAGACACAATACCCCTTATAAAAAAAGTGCCCGTATTGTCGGAGAAGTTTTAGGTAAATACCATCCCCATGGTGACACTGCTGTTTATGATTCGATGGTAAGAATGGCTCAGGATTTTTCTATAAGATATCCTTTAATTGATGGACATGGCAACTTTGGCTCAATTGATGGTGACAGCCCAGCAGCAATGAGATATACAGAAGCAAGGCTTTCTGAGTTTGCTGAAGAAATACTTGCTGATCTTGATAAAGAAACTGTTGAATTTATTGATAACTTTGACAGCTCTTTAAAAGAACCTGCAATCTTACCGGCAAAAATACCAAATCTTTTAGTAAATGGTTCAAGTGGTATTGCAGTTGGAATGGCTACAAATGTTCCACCTCATAATCTGGGAGAAATTATTGATGGAGTAATTGCTTATATTAATAACAAAGATATATCAATAACAGATCTTCTTAAACACATTAAGGGTCCTGATTTTCCGACAGGTGGAAGGATAATGGGAATGAGGGGAATTGTTGATGCTTATACAACTGGAAGGGGAATTATCAGGGTTCGTGGCCGTGTTCATATAGAACAAACTAAAAAAGGCAAACAACAGATAATAATAAGTGAAATACCTTATCAGGTTAACAAGACAACTTTAATAGAAAAAATTGTAGAAACTGTTAAAGATAAGAAAATTGATGGCATAAGTGATATAAGGGATGAATCAGATAAAAGCGGAATGCGAATAGTCATCGAAGTTAAAAGAGAAGCTGATCCTAATATTGTCGTTAATCAACTTTATAAGCATTCGCAGCTTGAATCAACTTTTGGAATCATCATGATTGCATTAGTTAATGGAATCCCAAGAACATTAAGTTTAAAAGAGCTTATTTCTGAATTTGTAAAACATAGATATGATGTTGTAGTAAAAAGGGCAAAATATGAGCTAAAAAAAGCTGAAGAAAGGGCTCATATATTAGAAGGTTTACTTATTGCTCTTGATAATCTTGATGCAGTTATAAAACTAATCAGATCTTCGAAAGATGTACCAACAGCAAGAGAAGGTTTAATGAATAAATTTGGGCTTACAGAGATTCAGGCACAAGCAATTCTTGATATGAGACTTCAAAGACTTACTGCACTTGAGAGGGAGAAAATTAAAACTGAGCATAAAGAGCTAATTGATAGAATAAAATATTTAAAAGAATTACTTGGAAGTGATGCCCTGATATATGGAGTAATTAAAGATGAATTAAAAGAAATTAAGAAAAAATATAATGATGAAAGACGAACTGAAATTACTTCTGAAGTATCTGATCTTGAAATAGAAGACTTGATAGCAGAAGAAGAAAATGTTATCTCAATTACTCATAGCGGATATATTAAAAGACTTCCTGTAACAACTTATAGAAAGCAAAATAGAGGTGGCCGTGGGGTAACCGGCATGAATCTTAAGGAAGAAGATTTTGTTGAGCATCTGTTTATCTCTTCAACCCATAATTATATAATGTTTTTCTCCAATTACGGTAAAGTATACAGATTAAAAGTTTATGAAATACCGGAAGGAAGTAAAACTTCTAAAGGTAAAGCTATAGTAAATATCCTGCCATTTAAACCTAATGAAAAGGTAATGGCTGTAATTGCAGTAAAAGAATTTGGAGAAGATGATTATCTTATAATGGCAACAAAGAAAGGTTTTGTTAAAAAAACGTCAATTAAGGAATATGATACTTCACGTAAAGAAGGTATAGCAGCTATAACGTTAAAAGATAAAGATGAGCTTATTAAAGTAGAAAAAACAAGTGGTAAAGATGATATTATGCTTATAACCAAAAATGGGCAAGCAATAAGATTCAGTGAAACTGATTGCAGACCAATGGGAAGAACTGCACAAGGAGTTATTGGAATGAAACTTGCTAAGGGAGATGAAATTTTAACTATGGCTGTTGTAAGAGACCTTAATAGTGATTTGTTTATACTTACAGATAATGGATATGGTAAAAGAACTCCAGTTTCTGATTTTTCTAGAATTCGAAGAGGCGGAAAAGGTGTCAGGGCAATAATTATTACCGAAAAGAAAGGTAAAATTGCAGGGGCAGGAATATTAAGAGAAGATTATGATGTTATGATAATGTCTACAAACGGAATCCTGATAAGAGTAAATGCCAGCAGCATATCAAGATACGGAAGAGCCAGCCAGGGAGTAAGAATAATGCATCTTGAAGCGGGAGATTTTGTTGCTTCTACTGCTTTTGCGGCTCCAGAAGATTAAGCTGAATCTTTAATTCAATCTTTGATTAAATTAAACGCTTTACTTTATTTAAAGTTATAGTTTATAACTGCTATTTTTTGTAAGCATACTTAGCCCGAATTAAACATATTTAAGCATTTTAAACATAACTTTTTTCAAAATATTTTTACAATATTTAATATAGATAATAAAATTTTATAATTTTGATATTTCAAACTCTTTTTTTCTTTATTTATTTTACTATTTTTATTTTAATTATATGATATTCATAATATAATAATTTTTAAGAGTAATCAGATTTAAAGTTTTAAAGATTAAATAATAATATATGTAAAGAAGAATATATGTTTTGTTTTAAATTAGTTTGTTAATATTTTAGTTAATTGTAATATTGATATTATTTTCAATAATGTTTTGAGGTTAATATCATTTTTAATAACGTTAAATTTATAAAGAATATTATTAATTTATTTATTATTAAACAAAAGAAAAGGAGGGATTAAAGTAATGGCTGAACAAAAACAAACTGTAGTAGATGCTGATTTTAATACAAAAAGCTCAACCGGAATGGAACCAAAGATTGCGTGTCTTTTAGCATATCTTTTTAGCTGGTTAGGCGGGCTTATTATTTTTTTAATTGAGAAAGAAAATAAGTTTGTCAAATTTCATGCTCTCCAAGCTTTAATTCTAGGAATTATTGAAGTTTTGTGTTTCGTTGTTATTTCAGTTATTTTAGGTATGATACCTTATGTAGGCTGGTTTTTCTTCTCATGGTTAGGTTGGGTTCTTGGAACAGTTTGCTATATATTTGCAATTATAGCAATTGTTAAAAGTTTTAATGGAGAAAGGTATTATATTCCTTTCCTTAGAGGTCTTGTTGATAAATTTAATAAATAATTAATTTTTATTTAAACTTACTGAGATAATAAATTGCAGTGCAAATAGCAGTGTAATGGTTGAAATTATAACTTCTGCAGTTAACGGTGCAGGTTGTACAGTAAAAAATATTATTTCAGTAAGTTTATTTTTTTATTACGAAAAAATATTATTTATATTTTATCAAAAAGCATATGTATATGTCCCAACCCTGTATCTGTATTGATAAAGCGTATTTTAAATTTCCAATAACTATTTTCAATAACTTTTTTTGATATTAAAATAAATATTACGACAAAAGAAATAAAAAAAATCGTAAATTTATTCTTTAAATAGTAAAATCAATAAAGTGATTTATATTATCATTTCAGATAATCACCTTAAATTTTTAATAAAAATAATTTAAGGAGCAAAATATGGAAGTTACAACTATCCAAAGAAGAACTATTAAAAGCATTAGCGAATGGTCTGTTTTTAAGATTGCGTTGGTAGCTTATTTGGTTATTTTTATTATAACTGTAATAATATTTTCAATAATTGCTTTAATTACATGGGCTGGTTTTGCAAAATCAGGAATTAATTTGAATAATATTATAGGAAATTCAAGTTGGGGACAGTTATTAAAAGCATTCGGGGGAGGTAATCTTCCAAATTTTAATTTTTCTTTAGGAACAGGCGGGATTATAGGAATAGTTTTGTTTATAGTTTTCGGTTTAATATTTTCAGTTGTATACGCTGCAGTAGCTGCTTTCTGGACTTGGATTCTTAATGTTATTTTAAAAATCAGCGGCGGAATTGAAGTAAGATATATTGACAGAACAGTGAGACTTGAAACAGTTGTTGAAGAAAATAAAGCTGTAAACTGATAATTGTAATAATTAATTAATTCCTGCTGAATAATTAGTAAAAGAGTCAAATTTAAGTGAATAATTCAATAGAAATTAAAATATTTATCAGGAACTAATTGGTTTCTGATAAATATTTGGCTAAAAAGGTTTAATTTAGAAAATTTTATGCTTAATTTAAATAAATAATTTACTAAAAATTGAGTTATTCACCAGGAACTAATTAGCTTTTAATAAATAATTTATTTTTTAATTAATTTATTTCTGATAAATAATAATTTTATCAAACTATCTCAATTTTTATTTTTTAAATTACAAACAGCTTTTAATCATTGACAAAAACGTGCTAAATTGATATTTTATCGCTTGCATGTTTTTATAAATTTTTGAAATTTTAAGTATAAAAAATATATATATTTTTTATAAATATTTTTTTAAATTGATAAATTTTTTTTAATTTTTATTAGTAGTTTTATAAGTAATATATTTTGCATATAATTATAACTTATAGCTGAATATTAATTATTGTTTTATTTAAATTAATTATAGCAAGGCTATTTTTTAAAATTATATGTGTTTATAGTTATTTATATAGTTTTTTAATTAGTTTCTGGTAAATATTTGACTGAAAAAAGGCTAAATTGATAAAATTTCAAGCTTTTTTTAAGCAAATAATTTACTAAAAATTGAGTTATTCACCAGGAACTAATTAATTTAGGGCGTATAGCTCAGTTGGTTAGAGCGCGTCCCTGATAAGGACGAGGTCTCTGGTTCGAGTCCAGATACGCCCACCATGTTTAAAATTTTAGTTTTAAATTTTAAATTTTTAATTTTTTTTTACGGGTTTTGATTTATTTTGTATATTTTATATTTTTATTATTTTGTAATTATTATTTTGTTATTATATTTAAAATTAATTAAGATCTGTAAAATCCTTTTTTATAATTTTTCATTTTTTTATTTATTTTAATTTGATTTTTTTATATTTTTTTTATATTCTTATCATTTGTCAGTTAGCAATTTCGGGAAATAACACAACACTTCGTGGGGGTGTAGCTCAGCTGGGAGAGCACCTGCCTTGCAAGCAGGGGGTCAGCGGTTCGATCCCGCTCATCTCCACCATACTGAATTAGCCGCCTTGCCCTCATTTTTGGTTCGGGCTTTAGTTATAACGATAATAAATTATTATAAATTGGAAATATAATTGGAAATATAATTTGACATATTTCCAAAATATAAAAAAAATGACAATATAAATAGCCATCAGCCATTATCAATTTGAAACTATTCATCCATTTTTGGATAGGGAAGGCAGGTTATTTTTAGTAAATTGTTCTTAGTAATTTATAATTTGATATATAAAACCTCAGTATTTTAAAACTTTAACACTATATTTATAAAATAATAAATTTCCATAAATTATTATTGCAAAATGTTTAATTTTATATTATATTGAAATCAATTTCAGAAATAGATTTCAATATAAAAGTTTGTTCAAGTTAAAAAAATAAAAAATATAAATAATTTAATCTAAAACATTTATTTGCAGCTTTAAAGGTTGATTATTGAATTTTTAAATTTCAAATAATTTTAAAATATTTTTAATTATTTATGTAAATAAAATATTAAAAGCTGTTTAAAACCTTATTTTAAGGAGGACTTAATTTGAAGTTACAAGGTAAAACTGCAATTGTAACTGGTTCGAGCAAAGGGATTGGTGCCGGTATAGCAAAAGAGTTAGCTTTAGAAGGCTGTAATGTAGTAATAAATTATTTTTCTGACAAAGAAGGTGCTGAAAGAGTAAAAGATTTTATTGAAAATAATACAAAACAAAAAGCTATTTTAGTACGTTCTGATGTAAGCAGTTTTAAGGATTGTAAAATTTTAATAGAAGAGACAATAAAAGCTTTTGGAAATATAGATATATTAGTAAATAATGCAGGTATTGCTATATGGAAGCCATTTTTTGAAATAACTGAAGAAATATGGGATAAAACAATTGATACAAATCTTAAGAGTGTATATATGCTATCGCAGTTGGCTGGTAAAAAAATGGCAGAAAATAAAGGCGGAGTTATTGTTAATATTTCATCTATAGCATCTCATGGTGCTATGGATTGCCTGGTTCCATACTGTGCTTCAAAAGGTGGTATGACCTTAATCACCAAAGCAATGGCAGTTGAACTTGCTCCATATAATATAAGAGTGAATGCAATTTCATCAGGAACTATTGATATTGAAAGAAACAGAAAAACTGATCCCAATTATCCGGATGACTGGATTCCTTATATTCCATTAGGCAGGGTTGGAAAGGTTGAAGACATAGCAAAACCCGTTGCTTTTTTATGCAGTGACGATGCTTCTTATATCACTGGACAGAATATTTTTGTATGCGGAGGGGAAGTAGATTATGTTCCGATGCCACGTTCAGATTTCGCAAGAGCAAAATGATGCTATATAAATTTTTTATGATTCTTGAAGAAATATTATTTATTAAAAGTTAAAAAACTATAAAGGTTTTTATTTAAATGCCAGAAAATATTATTTTTATCGCAGATGATTTAACTGGAGCTTGTGATACGGCATCTTTTATCTGTGATTTTAAGGATAATGTAAAAGTTTTTATAGACTTTTTTGAAGATGGTTTTGATGGATCTTTTAAAAATATAAATGATTTTTCTGATTTTAATTTAGTTATTTCAACTAATACAAGAGACACTAAAGAAGAAATAACATATTTAAAATTACAGAAATTAAGTGATCTTTTAAAAAATACTCAAGCAAAAAGCATTTTTAAAAAAATAGATTCTGCTTTTAGAGGAAATGTTGTTTTTGAAATAAATAAATTGATGGATTTGCTGAATGTTAACATATGTTTTGTTATTAATGCTATTCCATCAATGGGCAGAATTACTCTTGGAGGTTTTCAGCTTATTAATGGAAATATTTTGAATGATTCCGAGTTCGGAAAAGATCCCGTTAGTATTGCAGGAAGTTCATATATTCCGCATCTATTTTTAGAAAAATACCATAAGAGTTGCTTAAAAAGGTCAGCTCATGTCTTACTTGAAACAATAAGATATGGGGATATTTTTAAGACTATTGAAGCTTATATAAATAAAGGTATAAATATTGTTTCATTTGATTCAGTTAAAAACGAGGATATTGAAAAAATTATAAATAATGTTTATGAGAAATTCGGAAAAACTTTATATGTTGGAACTCTTGGTTTGCTTATGGCTTTAAACAAAAAAATTTTTAATGAAAGCAATAGCAATTCAGATTATGTTGAAGATAAATATGATTCTAAATTAGAATCCAAAAATAAAAAATATAAAAAAAATAAATTTAATATTGCGGAAAAATTCATAGGATTTACATCCAGCAAATATGAAATCACTAAAAGGCAGATAAAACTTTTAAATAAAAAGTATGGCACAGAAATAATTAAAATTAGAATTAATGATTTTTTAAATAAAAAAGATTCAGATTATATTTTAGAAATCCAAAATTATTCATCAGAAATAATTAAAAAGTTCAGCAAAAACGGGTTATTTATAATTACAGAATTTAAAGGGAAAAATGAGCCGGAGAATCTTTCAAAAAAGATTTTAAAAATAATTTCTGATATTGCATATGAGATTTTAAATAAAATCGAATTCAGAAGATTGATTTTAATTGGAGGAGAGACAGGTTTTAATATTTTAAAATCTTTACAGGTGAAGACTTTAAAAATAATGGGTAGAGTTTCTGATGGGATTTCTTATGGATTAATCTCAGATGGTTTAATACGAAATAAAGAATTAATTTTAAAAGGTGGATCTGTAGGAGATATTAATTCGATTATAAATATGGTGAATTTTGAGTTTTAAATTCATGAAAATGTGAAAGAAATGTGAAAGAACTGAAAGGAAATTTGATGAGAAAACCAGTAATTGGCATAACTATGGGAGATGCAGCAGGAATAGGGCCTGAAATAACTGCCAAAGCTTTAAATTATAAAAATATTTATGATGTTTGTAACCCTTTTGTACTTGGTGATTTGAGAGTAATGAAAGATATTATCAATATATGTAATCTAAAATTAAATTTAAATAAGGTAAATGATTTAAAAGATTGCAAGTTTGAATTTAAAACAATAGATGTCCTTGATTTTAATGATGTCAATCCTTCAAGTTTTAAATTTGGAGAAGTAAATCCTATATGCGGGAAAGCAGCAGTAAATTATACTATTGAGGCTGGCAAAATGGCTCTTGAAAATAAAATACAGGCAATGGTTTCAGCTCCACTTCACAAAGGAGCAATGAGAGCTGCCGGATATCATTATGAAGGGCAAACTCAAATACTTGGAGAACTTACAAAATCAACTGATTATGGAATGATTCTAATTTTTGAAAATCTTAAAATATTGATGTATAGCACACATATGTCCTTAAGAAATGCCTGCGATAAGGTTACTTACGATGGAGTTTTAAAGAAAATTATATTAGCTAATGAAGGACTTAAATTTTTTAACAAAGAAGATCAAGTTATCGCTGTAGCTGCGTTAAACCCTCATGCAGGCGAAGCTGACCTTTTTGGTAATGAAGAAATAGATTATATAATTCCTGCAATAAATAAGGCTAAAGAGATGGGAATAAATGTAGTAGGACCAATTCCTGGTGATACAGTTTTTGTAAGAGCTAAAAACGGTGAGTTTGATTTGGTTATTGCAATGTATCATGACCAGGCAAATATTATTATGAAAATTTTAGGTTTTGGTGAAGTTGTAACACTTTTAGCTGGAATTCCGATAATCAGGACATCAACAGGTCATGGAACAGCATTTGATATAGCAGGGAAAAATGTAGCAGATGAGAAAAACTTATATAAAGCTATAGAACTTGCTGCGCAACTAGGTTTAAAAAAAATAAACAATTGATTTTTTAAAATCATTTTTAATTAAATTTTTAATTAAGATGGACAAAAAGAATAATGATTAAGATTAAAATTAAAAATATAAATTACTAAAAATATTAATTGTCAGATTTATAAGATAAAAAATTTAAGATAAGAATTTAAGAAAAGAAATTATTCTGAATAAAAGGAGTGCTTAATGCTTGAAGATTTAAAAAAGGAGATTGCTAAATATTCGAATTTGTCATATGCAAGAAATCTTGTCGG
>JAMDEN010000013.1 GCA_023487035.1 Actinomycetota bacterium | reverse complement strand
TGATGTTGAGGAAAGAATGTATGCAGCAGGAAAAATTCCTGGAGGATTTTTTAAACGGGAAGGCAAAGCAAGCGATAAGGCAATTTTAATTTCAAGGCTTACAGACAGACCACTTAGACCGCTATTTGATAAAAATCTACGTAACCCTGTTCAAGTGGTTGCAACAATTTTTTCAGTTGATCAAATTAATCCTTATGATGTTTTAGTAATGAATGGTGCCTCAATGGCACTTACTATTTCTGATATTCCTTTAGAAGAGCCAATTGGGGCTGTTCGAATCGGGAAAATAAATGATAAATATATAATTAATCCTAATTATGAGGAAATAGAGAAATCAAATATAGATATTATTGTTGCTGGAACAGAAAATGCAATACTAATGGTTGAGGCAGGATGTTTTGAAGCAAGTGAAGAAGTAATTACAGAAGCAATAGAAGTTGCTCATGTTGAAATAAAAAAACTTGTTAAAGTTCAAAATGATTTTCAGAAAATAGCAGGTATTAAAAAACAGGAAGGTATTAAATTTAAATTAAATGAAGATGTAAAAAACAAAGTAATTGAACTTGCAAAACAACAAATTGAAGAAGTTCTTTTATTTATTGAAGAGAAAGTAAAATCAAATGATATGCTACAGATTCTTGAAGAATCTAAAAAAGGATATTTTCAGGATGAACTTAAAAAAATAAGTGAAAATGTTAAAAACCAGTTAATTGCTGAATATCCTGATGATGCAGAAAGTATAGATTACAGCCTGAAAGAGCTTGAAAGAACATTAGTCAGGAAAATGATACTGGAAAAGGGAATCAGACCTGATGGAAGAAAAACTGATGAAATAAGAAAAATAACATGTGAAGTAGGTTTATTTCCACAAACTACTCATGGGACAGGCTTATTTACGAGGGGTAAAACTCAAGCTTTAACTATTCTTGCATTAGGCTCAATGAAAGAAGCCCAAAAAATTGAAAGTATTGATTCTGAAGAATTTAAAAGATTTATGCATCATTATAATTTCCCTGCTTTTTCTGTTGGTGAAACAGGTGCTTTTAGAGGTCCTAAGCGAAGAGATATCGGGCATGGCGCTTTAGGTGAGCGCGCATTAAAACCTATGATACCTGATAAAGAAAAATTTCCTTATGCAATAAGACTTGTTTCAGAAATTCTTGAGTCTAATGGTTCAACTTCCATGGCAAGTGTGTGTGGCTCAACCTTAGCATTAATGGATGCCGGGGTTCCCATATTAAATCCAGTTTCTGGAATTGCAATGGGTCTAATTAAAGATGAAACAAGCGATAATTTTGTAGTATTATCTGATATACAAGGTATAGAAGATTTTTATGGTGATATGGATTTTAAAGTTGCTGGAACAAAAAATGGCATTACAGCTTTGCAAATGGATATAAAAATAAAAGGAATATCTATAGATGTAATCAAAAAAGCCATCAATCAGGCAAAAGATGGAAGATTATTTATTCTTGATAAAATGCTTGCAACTATACCAAATTATAGAGAAAAATTATCAGATAGTGCACCAAAAATTACAACTTTTAAAATACCTAAGGAAAAAATTGGAGAAATTATTGGACCTGGAGGCAAAAATATAAAATCTTTAAAAGAAGAATTTAGCCTGGATAGCATAGAGCTTTATGATGAAGATAACGAAGGGGTTGTTGAAATAATTTCATCAGATGAAAAAAATGTTTTTCTTGCAAGAAAAAAGATTGAAGCTTTACTTAAAGGTGCTGATGACATAAAAGTGGGAGATGAATTTCTTGGCACTGTTGTTGGCATTACTAAGTTTGGTGCTTTTATAAATATTGTTCCAGGTGTAGATGGTTTACTTCATATTTCTAAAATTACAGATAAAAGAATAGATAGAGTGGAAGACTTTTTAAAACTTAATGAAAAACTACTTGTTAAAGTTGTTTCTATAGATAAGAAAGAAAAAAGAATTTCATTGGAAAAAGCATAATCTTTTTACCTTTTTTAATTATTTAATTTTTTAATAATTTTATAAAGAAGATTAATATATTTATTGCTAAGTACAAAATTTGAAAATTATGAAATTAGTGAACTGGAAAATGGAATAAGGATTATTAGTGAATATATTCCTTATTTCCGTTCTATTTCACTTGGAATATGGGTAGCTGGCGGTTCTAGAGGTGAGTCTGAAAATTTAAACGGAATTACTCATCTGATAGAGCATCTTGTTTTTAAGGGTACAAAGAAAAGAACAAATAAAGAAATAGCTATAGAGTTTGATTCAGTTGGTGCAGATTTTAATGCCTTTACAGATAAGGAAAATTCCTGTTTTCATTGTGATTTTATTGATACCCACCTTGATAAGTGTGCAGAATTATTGTTTGATGTTGTTTTAAATCCATCATTTCTTCCAAAAAATTTAGATACTGAGAAAAAGATAATACTTGAAGAAATAAAGATGGTTGAAGACACTCCTTCAGAAGATATTTTTAATTATTACTATGAACTTATTTTAAATAGCCATCCTTTAAGTTTGCCTATACTTGGAACCCGACAATCACTTCAAAATATTCAATTAAAAGATGTATGGGAATATTTTAATAAAAGATTTGTATTTAAAAATATTGTTGTATCAGCTGCTGGCAATATAAAGCATAAAGATCTGGTTGAAGCAGTTAAAAAAAATATTAATAAACTTGTTTTAAATGGTTTAAACGAAAAAGATATTATAGAAGTAAAAGAACCTGAAATTAAAAGCGGTACTAAAATAATAAAGAAAAAAATAAAATCTGCTAATATTTGTTATGGAGGTATTGGATGTAAACGCTCCAGTCCCGATAAATATTCTTTAACTGTTTTAATGAATCTTGTTGGAGGCAGTATGAGCAGCAGGCTTTTTCAAAAAATTAGAGAGGATTCAGGTCTGGCATATTCTGTTTTTGCAGGCAATACCCAATATACTGATACAGGTGTTATAGATATTTATGCTGCAACTGATTCAAAAAATGTAGCAAAAGTTATTGATATAATAAATAATGAAATAAATGATATAAAGAAGAACTCCGTAAGTGAAATTGAGCTGGAAAGAGCAAAAGAAAATATAAAAGGGGCAGTAGTATTAAATATAGAAGAGATTAGTTCAAGAATGTTCAGATTTGGCAAGAGTCTTTTAATTGATAATAAAGTTTTGCCTATTGATAAAATTTTAAATAAAATAGATTCAGTAAGCATTAGAGATATATATGAAATATCAAATAAATATTTCAGCGCTGATAGAAAAAATATAGCAATTTTAGGGGAAGTAAGTAAAGAAGTTTTAAAGGAGTTGAAATGAAAAAGATTGCTTTATTCGGTATTTGCGGAAAAATGGGTAAATCCATGCTTTCAGAGCTTGTTTTGGAAAAAGATATTACAGTAGTTGCAGGATTTGACAAGACAAATATCGGAACAGATATTGGAGTTTTAATTGGAAGAGAAATTTCTGGAATCAAAGTTACAAATAATTATGAAGATATTAAAGATACAAAACCTGATATTATTTTAGATTTTACAGGACCGGAAATAGTTTATAAAAATATATTATGGGCAATTGAAAATAAAATAGATGTAATCGTTGGAGCTACTGGCTTAAAAAAAGAAGAAATTGAAGTCATAAAAGAAAAAAGTGAAAGCTTGAAAAGCAAGGTTTTTATTGTTCCTAATTTTTCCATAGGAGCTGTTTTAATGATAATGCTTTCATCAATGGCAGCAAAATATTTTGATAACTGTGAAATTATTGAAATGCATCATGATAAAAAGAAAGATGCTCCTTCCGGAACTGCAATTGCAACTTCAATTGCTATAAATGAAAGAAAAAAATTTAATAAAAATAAATTTTTAGAAGGTGAAAATGAAACTTTAGAAGGCAGTAGAGGAGCATTTTCTGACGGGATACATATACATAGTGTAAGGCTTCCAGGACTTCTTGCTCATCAAAGTGTAATATTTGGTTCAAAAGGACAAACCTTAACTATAAGGCATGATAGTATAGACAGATCTTCTTTTTATCCGGGATTAATTTTAGCAATAAGAAATTTAGATAAACTGCCTTATTTTGCTTATGGTCTTGATAAGCTTATTAAAATTTAAAATTTATTTTCTTATTTTATATGGAGGTTTTTTATGATTAATTTAGGGGAAGTTATAACTGCAATGGTTACTCCATTTGATAAAGATTATAAAATTGATTGGAGTGCAACAGATAAACTTATTGATTACCTTTTGGAAAATGGGAGTGATAGCTTACTTTTTGCCGGTACAACAGGAGAATCGCCAACTCTTTCAGATGATGAAAAAATTAATTTATTTAAATTTGGCAGAAAAAAATTAAATAATAAGAATATAAAACTTATTGCTGGTACAGGTTCTAATGATACTTATCATACAATTGAATTATCAAAAAAAGCTGAAGATGCAGGAGCGGATGCATTACTTGTGGTAACTCCTTATTATAATAAACCAACACAAACAGGATTAATTAATCATTTTGAGGCAGTAGCTAATGCTGTAAACATTCCATTAATTATTTATAATGTTCCATCAAGAACTTGCTGTAATGTTAATTCACGGACATGTAAAGAATTATCTGAAATAAAAAATATTGCAGGAATAAAAGAAGCAAGTGGGGATTTAAAGCAAATAGCTGAAATTATCAGAGATTGCGATAAGGATTTTAAAGTTTATAGTGGTAACGATGGAGATACTTTTGCCATAGTTACGCTTGGTGGTGAAGGAGTTATAAGTGTTGCATCTCATATTATTGGTAAAGAAATAAAGCAAATGATTAATTTTATAAAGACTGGCAAAATAATTGAAGCTGCTGATTTGCATAAAAAATTTTTAGATATATTTTATGGTATTTTTATTACTACAAATCCAATACCTATAAAAAAAGCATTAAATCTTAAAGGAATAAATGCAGGTCATTTAAGACCACCATTATATGAGATGGATGCTAAAGAAGAAGAAGCTTTTAATAAGTTACTTTTAAAATATCAAATAGTAAAATAAAACATAAAACAATAAAATTTATATTTTTTAATATTTAGTTTTAATATAAGTATATAATTAAAAATAATTTTTTATTATAATTTGTTAAATTTTTTTAAATAATGTAATGTCAAAAAAATCAAGCATAAAAATGATACCTCTTGGAGGCCTTAATGAAATAGGCAAAAACATGATGGTACTGGAAAAAGATGACAACATGATTATTATTGATTGTGGTGTTATGTTCCCGGATGAAGAATTTCCAGGTGTTGATTTTGTTATTCCTGATTTTACATATGTTACAAGAAATTCAAGTAAGCTTAGAGCAATAATTATTACTCATGGGCACGAAGATCATATCGGTGGTTTACCATTTTTATTTAAGGAAATTATGGCTCCGGTTTATGCAACCAGGCTAACTAAAGGTTTAATAGAACTTAAATTAAATGAGCATCAGATTTTCGAAGGTGTTGAGATTAATGAGATTAATGAAAATAGTATTTTAAATATAGGTCCTTTTACCTTAGAATTCTTTAGAGTAAGTCATAGTATACCGGATACTGTCGGGATTGTAATAAAAACTGATGTTGGAACAATAGTTCATAGCAGTGATTTCAAATTTGATCAAAGCCCAATATATGGAAAAAGAACTGAATTTTCAAAAATTGGTTATTATGGGATGCAGGGAATTTTAGCTTTACTTTGTGATAGTACGAACTCTGAACAGGAAGGTTATACTTTACCAGAGAAAGTTGTAGGTAAAGTTTTACTTGAAAAGTTTTCAGAAGCTGAAGGAAGAATAATAGTAACTACATTTTCTTCACATATTCATAGAATCCAACAAATAGTTGATATGTCAGAAAAATTTAAGAAAAAATTGGCTATTTCGGGGAAGTCATTACTTAAAACTATCAAAATTGCAAGTGAGCTTGGTTATCTTGATATACCTGATGACTTAATAATTCCTATTAATAAAATAGATGAATACCCCTTAAAAAAAGTAACGATTTTAGCAACAGGAACTCAGGGAGAACCTCTTTCAGCTTTATATAAAATGGCAATAAATGAACATAAAAGAATTCAAATTATGAAAAGCGATATGGTAATTATATCAGCATCACCCATACCAGGAAATGAAAAAGCAATAGCTAATATTATTAATATGCTTATAAAAAATGGTGCAAATGTATTTTATGAATCAATTGCAGGAGTTCATGTTTCAGGTCATGCAGCTCAAGAAGAAATTAAAATGATGATAAATTTAATAAGACCCAAATATTTTATTCCAATTCATGGTGATAATATGCATAAAGTTCAAAATGGTAAAATTGCTCGTGAAGTAGGGATAGATGAGGAAAATATTGTAATAGCACAAAATGGAGATGTAATTAAAATTAATTACGGACTTTGTAAAGTATCAAAAAATATTAATACTAGAACTGTTTATGTTGACGGACTTGGATATGGTGATATTGATGATATTGTTTTGAAGGATAGAAAATTACTTGCAAGTGATGGTGTTGTTGTAAATGTTGTTGGTCTTGATTTTGAAAAAGAAGAGATTTTCCATGAACCTGATTTAACATTTAAAGGTATAGTATTTATTGAAAATTTTGATTCTATTATAAAAGAATGCAGAAATATTATTAATGAATCAATATTCAGCTGCTTTAAAAATAAATTAAAAACGCCTGTTAGTATCGAAAAATACGTTAATGACAGGCTTGAAAAATATCTTATTAAAAAGATAAGATTAAAACCGGTAGTTATTACAAAAATATTACCGAAATAATAAATATCATAAAATTTATTAAAAAGTTTTAAATAAAATTTAAAAATATTTTATTTAAAGTATAAATTTTAAAAAAAAATGGCTTTAAAAAATAGTAAAGGTAATAAAAAATCTGAAATAAAAAATCCTGAAAAAAAACATGGCTTAGAAAAGTTGCATGAATCAAACAGCTATGTAAAAAGCAGAAAAGAAGTATATGGCATTATAATAATTATGATTTCAATATTATTTTTTATAAGCCTGTTTATTAAGGGAGAAAGCGGAGTAGTATTAAAGTATATTAATTATTTCTTATCATATTTATTTGGAATAGGAAAATACCTTTTTTCATTATTAATATTTATTTGGGGGATAAGCTTCTTTATAAAAAAATCCAATTATTTAAGAGCAAGGTTTGGTTTAGGATTTTTACTATTATTTTTATCATTTTCAGGGTTATTTTCTATAAGCAATGAAGTAAAGAATATTTTTGATGAAATTTTTATTAGAAGTCATGGAGGTATATTAGGTTCAGGTGTTTATTATGGTCTCTATAAACTTATTAATAAGGCTGGTACTATTACAATTCTTTCATTTTTGTTATTAATTTCAATAATTATTATATTTAATATATCGTTAATAGAGATAATTAAAAAAATATCTATAAAATTACAAGAAAGAAAAATCAGGAAAGCTGAAGAAGTTAATAAAAAAGAAGCTTTTACTGAATTAAAAAAAGATTCTCCAGTTTTTAAAATCAATGAGGAACATGATGTAATAAAAGTTAAATACGATGAAAATATTAAATCAAGTTTTTCTGATACAAATGGTAAAAATATTAAAACTTCTATTAAGCAGTTTCCTTTTATAATTAACCATGTTAAAAAAACTTCTGATATTAAGGAAAATGAAGTTGAAATTAAAGATGAAATTATCCAAAAAAATAAATCTGAACAAAAAGCTGAGCCAGCAAAAGATTCATTTTTAAGAATAAGTAAAGAATCACAACTTGAAATGGATTTAATTGATAAAGAAGATGATAATTTAAATTATAAGCTTCCACCCGAAAGTCTTTTAAAGAAATCCAAAACACTTTCACCAAGTTTATATAAACAGGATATAAAAGAAAATATTTTTATTTTAAATAATCTTTTTAAAGATTTTAACCTTGCAGCAAAAGTTTCTTCTGTTGTTAGAGGACCTTCAGTTACCTTATATGAACTAAGTCTTTCTCCAGGAGTTAAAGTTCAACGTTTATTAAGTCTCGAAGATGATTTTTGTGTAGCATTAGGTTCATCAGATATAAGAATTCTGACACCGATACCTGGTAAATCAGCAATTGGAATTGAAGTCCCTAATAAAATAAAAAGTATTGTTACTTTAGGGGATGTATATTCTCTTTATAATTCTCCAATTTCAAAGGAAATCTTGAGAGTACCACTTGGAAGAAATTTATCAGGAGAAATAATCTATATGGATATAAATCATATGCCGCATTTACTTATAGCAGGAGCAACAAATTCAGGTAAAAGCTCATGTATTAACAGTATTATTATCTCTCTTTTATTAAAAGTAAGACCTGATGAAGTAAAATTTATAATGATAGATCCCAAGATGGTTGAGTTAAGTATATATAATGGAATTCCTCATCTTTTAGCACCAGTTGTTGTCAATCCTAAGAAAGCATCAATTGCATTATCATGGGCTGTTGATGAAATGGAAAACAGACTTAAAATTTTATCAGATTATAATTGCAAAAATCTTGAACAATTTAATAACGAGATAGAAAAAAATAAATCAATAGACCCGGATTTGGTAAAACTTCCCTATATCCTCATTATTATAGATGAACTGGCTGATTTGATGATTGTTTCAGCTTCAGAAGTAGAAGAAAGCATTAACAGAATTGCTCAAATGGGAAGAGCAGTGGGGATGCATTTAATCATTGCAACTCAAAGGCCTTCAGTTAATGTTATAACAGGAGTTATTAAAGCTAATATTCCTTCAAGAATAGCATTTAATGTCGCATCTAATACTGATTCAAGAGTTATACTTGATATGCCAGGAGCTGAAAAGTTAATTGGTCGTGGAGATATGCTGTATTCTCCAGTCTCGTTTTCAAGGCCTGAAAGAATCCAGGGAGCATTTGTAACAACAGGCGAAATTGAAATTATAACAGATTATATTAAAGACCAGAAAAGTTCTTCATATCTTAAAGATATTTTTGAAACAAATATAAAGGCTGACAAAAAAGAAATGGCAGATGATCCTTTGATATATGATGCATTGGAAGTTTTTATTGAATTCGGGCATGCTTCAGCATCTCTTCTTCAAAGAAGGTTAAGAATTGGTTATTCAAGAGCTGCAAGGATTGTTGATCAGCTTGAAAATAGGGGTTTTATTAGTGGTTATGATGGTGCTAAGCCAAGAGAAGTCTTAATTTCAAGGGAAGATTTTTTAAAATTTAAAAAAGATATGGGAATGAGTGAAGAATGAGATCGGCTATCATTTGTATTGGAACAGAATTAAATTTAGGTCTTATTATAAACACAAATGCTACTTATATTTCTGAAAAGCTTGCTGAAAATGGCATTGATTGTAATCTTATAATAACAGTAAAAGATGATGAAAATGATATTTCAGATGCACTAAATTATTCTTTAAGTCAAAGTGATTTAATTATCATTAGCGGTGGTTTAGGTCCAACTGATGATGATGTTACAAGGAAGGCTGTATCTGAAGCTTTAAAGCTTAAACTTTATAAAGATGATAAACTTGATATCACAAGCTTGCGATTTATAAAAAAAGTTCTTACAGAAGAATTAAAAAGCAGACTTTTAAGACAATCTTTTATTCCGGAAGGATCAATTCCAATAATCCCTGATGTTGGGAGTGCTTCAGGTTTTATCATTAATCTTAAAGAAAAAAATAAATGGATTTTTTCTATTCCTGGAGTACCTAAAGAAATGAAGGACATGTTTGATAAAAATGTTTTACCAAAGCTGATTGAATTAACAAATCAGGATAATAACAATATAAAAATTAAAAGAAAAGTTTTGTTAACCACAGGTATCAGTGAAAGCGAGATAGAAGAACATATTAAAGACATTTATATAGAGGGAGAGAAGCTTGGAATAAAGATAGGTATAACTGCTTCACCTGGATTAATAAAATTAATTATAGTGTCTAAATCTAAATCAAATGAATTAAATAATAGAAATATTGAAATTATTTCAAAAAAAATTAAAGAAAAGATAAACGATTATATTTATGGGGAAGACGAGGATTTAATTGCTAATTCTTTAAAGAAAAGTATTTTAAATTCTAGCAAGAAAATAACTATAAGCATTGCAGAATCTTTAACAGGTGGTTTAATTTCCAGCATGGTTTCTGATATACCGGGAAGTTCTGATTATTTTTTAGGAAGCATAATTTCTTATTCAAACTATTCTAAAGTGAAATTACTTGAAATAAATCAGGATGATTTAAAAAAATATGGAGCTGTAAGCAGTGAAGTTTGCAAAAAAATGGCATTATCTGCAAAAAAAATGTTTAATTCTGATTATTCGATAAGTGTAACAGGCTTTGCTGGCCCGACTGTTAATGAAAAAGGAAAAGATATAGGACTTGTTTATTCATGTATTGCTCTTCCGGATGGAAATATAAAAATTTTTGAAAATAAATTTATCGGAACAAGAACTGAGATAAAATTTAGAGTAAGTCAATTTATTTTAAATAAACTAAGAATTGAAATAGAAAATAGCAGCAAAAAATTACAATAGATTGAATAATATAAAAATGCGATATAATAACACGATATAAAGTATTAGATAAAATTGGACAATAATACTAAAATAAGCAATAAAAATTATAAAAGGCTCTTTATTGGTATTAGCCTTTCTAAAGAAATATGTGATTATTTTTACGAATTAACTTTAAATTTAAGTAAAGTAAATAATAATATTAAACCTGTTTTACCACAAAATATTCATATTACTTTAAAATTTCTTGGCAATGTAAAAATAAGTGATTTAAAAAATGTTTATTCAAATATAGAATTTTCTTTAAGAGAAATTAAGAGTTTTCAATTTACTATTAATGATTTTCTCGATGGCTTTCCAAAAATTACTACTTCAAGAATTCTTTTTGGAACAATAAGCAAAGGCAGCACTGAAATGGAAAATATATTTGACGTTATAAAAGAAAATTTATCAAAGATTGGGTTTAATAGAGATGAGAAAAAATTTATTCCTCATATTACAATTGCAAGAATGAAATTCCCTGTAAATTTTACAGGGTTATTTGATAATTTAAAATTAAAAAAATTTGAAAATATTAAATGTAATAAGATTATTTTATTTGAAAGTATCCTTTCAGGAGAAGGCCCTCAATATTTAATTGAAAAAGAGTTTATATTAAAATAAATTAATGTTTTATCATCTTTAATTCTTTATAATTTTAAAATTAAATTTTTAACATTTTTTATGTTTAATCTGATAAACTATTCTTGTAATAAATTAATGTGTGTTTAAATATTCAGATTTATATTCAGTTTTTTAGATTTATATTTGAATTTATCAGGTTATTTTAAAAAAATAAATAAATATGGGCATTTATATTATTTAATTTTTTAAATATTTCAAAATTTGTACTTGTATATATTTGAAGTTATGCTAAAATATATTAAAATTTAAATATGCAAATGCATAAATAATAATTATTATAATTTTAATATTTATTATATTAATAATATTAATAATATAAATACTAAAATAAATTTTGTTTTTTTATAATTTTATAATGTAAATAATTTTTTATAAATTTTTTATTGAAAATTAAAGGGATTATATTTTTTATAAACTTTATTATGAGGAGAATTAATGGATAGAGATAAGATAATAGAAAATGCATTAGCTCAAATAGAAAGAGCTTATGGTAAGGGCGCTATTATGAGACTTGGTAATGAAGGTCCTTTAAAAGATATTGAATCTGTTTCTACGGGTTCATTAGAACTTGACATGGCTTTAGGTGTTGGGGGGATTCCAAGAGGAAGAGTTACAGAAATTTTTGGACCTGAATCAAGTGGTAAAACTACTTTAGCTTTACATGTTATAGCAAATGCTCAAAAAGAAGGAGGGGTAGCGGCATTTATTGATGCAGAACATGCACTTGACCCTATATATGCAAAAAATTTAGGTGTAAATACCGAAGAACTTCTTTTGTCACAACCTGATAGTGGAGAACAAGCTCTTGAAATATGTGAGATTCTTTTAAAAAGTACGGCTTTAGATATTATTGTTATTGATTCAGTAGCAGCTTTAGTTCCGAGGGCTGAACTTGAGGGAGAAATGGGTGATTCTTTTATAGGGTTACAAGCAAGACTTATGTCTCAAGCCCTTAGAAAAATTACCGGTCTCGTTAGTAAAACAAAGACAATAGTAATATTTATAAATCAGTTAAGGGAAAAAATAGGAGTTATGTTTGGAAACCCTGAAGTTACTCCTGGAGGTAGAGCTTTAAAGTTTTATGCATCAGTCAGGCTTGATATAAGAAAAATTGATACTATTAAAAATGGCACTGAAATGGTTGGTAGTAGGGTAAAGGTAAAAGTGGCTAAAAATAATTTTGCGTTTTCCCTTCCTTGGCCAATTCTTTCCCCTTTAAAAGAATACCATGATCCACTTTTACTTAATACTTCTAATTGAGCTCCAATATCAATTAAACTACCTTCTCTTGATATACCTTTACCATACATAATATCAAACTCAGCAGTTTTAAAAGGAGCTGCTACTTTATTTTTAACCACTTTTACCTTTACCCTACTACCAACCATTTCAGTGCCATTTTTAATAGTATCAATTTTTCTTATATCAAGCCTG
>JAMDEN010000084.1 GCA_023487035.1 Actinomycetota bacterium | reverse complement strand
TGCTTCAATAACTGAGAACTTAGCTTCGGAAACTTCTTTTAATAAACCTTTTAAATAACCATCCATATGGATAAATGAATATTTACCTTTGGCTTTAATTTTTTCATTCCATTTCTCTTCATACGGTCTAAGATATTCTTCATAAAAATTCTTCCCCACTAAATCAGATGATAAATTTTCAGGTATCATAAGAAGCTCAGCTGGTGAACCCAAAGCAATTTCTGCAGCTTCATCCGACTTATATTCTAGAATTTTCATAGTTTCATTAAATAATTTTTTATCTGTCATCATAATATTAACAGTATTAACAATACCTGCATATTCAACAATAAATTGCATTAAAGGGCTTCTCGGTAAATAACAAAGAGTAAAACCTATATCGCCAACCGTATTTTTTACTATATAAGCTTGCCTGTAATCAGGCATATAACTTGTATTTTCTACCCAGTATTTAAATACTTTTAAATCTTGGACTGTATTTACAAAGTATTGAGTAGGTGCTAATGAGTATGATTCCTTACAATATGACCATTTTTCTTTAATTGTACCCACAGGTGTTTCTACTTCTCTTATAATATCATCATTATTTTCTCTTTTGATGATTTTTGTACACCTATATTCAAAGGCAAAATCACTGGTTGTATTTGTATTTCTCTCCATTTCATAAACTTCGCAATTTCTATAAACAGGTTTAAATGGAAAATATCCTTGTAAATAAAACCCGCAATTTAAATCTTTATGCAGGTTTATAATTCCATCAAGCCCTATATATCTTTTCTCAAGATTCCCCTTTCTTGACATAGCATAATACCAATAAGATAAATCACCAAACCATGGAAGCCTATACGGCTCTTTTTTTTTAAGAACTGAAAGAGCTCTATACCTAAGATTCTGCATTTTCACCCTTTCTCTTTTAATCTAATATTCAATTAATAATAAGCTGTTAATAAGTAATTATATTAAGCATTTATTATTATATTTATATATTAAAAAGCTAAAAATTTACTTTTAAAATATAATGGGTTTAAAAATATTACTGGAAGCTAACTCTAATATACGCAATTATGTGCTGCTTGACTAAATGCCTCAATGTTCTCTATCGGAGCTTCAAAAAAATGGTCACATGCTGAACATATATATCCGCCACCTTTTCCAAAAACATCAAATAATCTATAAACTTCTTTTTCTATATCTTTTGGAAAACCTTTTTCTAATAAATGTACCTGGTCTAATCCTCCTCTTAGTGCAACTTTCCCATGCATGGCTTCATATAATTCAGGACCATCTATATTTCCTCCAATTGATTTTGGCGATAAAGTTTCGGATACATCTGTGCCTGTCTTAATTATTAAGTCAAAAATACCATACATCCCACCACAAGTATGATATGAAACAAGATGTTTTAATGAATGTAATGCATCATGCAACTTGCGATCGTAGGGCAAACAAAACTCTTCAAAAAATTTTGGAGATATAACAGTAGATGAAGCATCGCCTCCACCAGTTTCAATTATATCAAATTTAGCCCCATTCATTTCTTCATAAATATATTGTAACTTTTTTTCAAGCAATAAGTTCAAAAAATAATGTACCCAATCAGGATTATCTATGCCTGCATATAGCATATTACTCGTACCATAATAAACGCATGCCTGCTGCCAGCATCCTGCTTGATCACCCCAAATATAACCTCTATAAATTCCGTCATCTCCTATTAAATCATAGGTTTTTCTAATTTCTTCTTTATCAAGTTTATGTATTGGCATATATCTAAGCAGATCAACGTCTTCAAATTTTTTAATTGGATTTTCAATCATCCACGTAGTTTTTTCATTACTTCGAGTTTTATAAGAAAGATCGCCTTCGGGTGTATGAATAATATGTTTAATTATTTTATTTTGCGGAGAATTATCTAATATTTCTATTTCATCAATCCACTGTTTAGTATTATTTTGGATCTCTGGTTTTTTAACTAATAAAGTATTTTCAGTATCAAAATATTGTATTTCTGCATCTAATTTAAACATTTTAAATGCTGAAAGTGCATCAATATTATTAAGATAATATTTTAAATGATAATCCTGCCACTGATGTACGGATGCAGGCAGTCTATCTGGAATACCTTTATGTATAGCAGTCATCAATCTCTCTTTCGAAGTCATATTGCTCCCTCCCTCTATTTGGTTAAAAATACAAGTTAAAATTTTTAATCTTAATTTAATTCAGTCTTTAAAGCTTATCAGAATTATTCAATTTTACTTTATGCTTCCCAAAGTAAGCCCTTCAACATAATATTTTTTACCTAAGATATATAATATTATTGCTGGCATTGTAACAAGAAATAAACCAGCATATCCTATACTTAATGGTGCTGTACGGCTTATCCCACCTTGGAAAATGGATATAACTCTTAGCATTACTATAACATTTTCATTTTTTTGTAAAAACAATAAGCCTATAAGAAAATCTGTCCAAACTGCTACAAAATTAAATAAGATAACAGTAATTGTAACTGGCTTTGATAATGGAATAACAATTCTTGTAAGTATCCCTATATCATTAATTCCATCAATTTTAGCTGCTTCTATTATTGATTTAGGGAATTCATCAAAAAAATTCTTAAATATAAAAACTGTAAAGGGCAATCTAATGCCCACATATATAATTAAGACTCCTAAAAAAGAATTTATTAATCCCAAATTTTTGTATTGCATAAAAAGTGGGATCGAAATTAGCATAATTGAAATAAACATACAAGAAAATACAAAAGTATATAATGCTCTGCTTAACCTGAATTTTAGAAATGAAAAAGCATACCCTGCTAAACCACCTACAATTAATGTGACAATGCAAGTACTTATACTAAATAGCATACTATTTTTAAAACCTAAACTAAATCCACCTTTCCATATATTAATAAAATTTATAAAAGTGAAACTATTGGGTATTGTTATTATGCCTCTTGCTACATCTCTTGGGCTCCTAAATGGTGTTATTAACAAAATAGCCATAAAGAATAAAACGGTTACACTATAAGATATAAAAACTAATTGAGTTATTGCCCTTTTAATTTTATCAATAATTGTTATATTTATTTTATTATCTTTCATATCTATCTTTCTTGCTTCTTATTTGTAAATAGATAAAAATATACCAAGAAACCTGTTATAAGAATTAGGAATAAACCAGAAGCGCTACTAATTCCAATATCTTGATATTTGAATGCATTGATATATATAAAATATTCCAAAACAGTTGATGAAAACCCTGGCCCCCCTTGTGTCATTACATATATATAATTAAATAAGAAAGAAGTCAGACTTATTAACTGTAAAACAATAGCTATTTGGATAATATTTTTCAGCATAGGAATAGAAATATATCTAAATATCTGCATGTCGCTTGCCCCATCAATCTTAGCAGCCTCATATATTGAATAATCTATTGTTGTAAGCCTTGCTAAAAATAAGATCATGGTAAAACCAACACTTTTCCATATAATAGTCATAATTATAGAATATAAAGAAAATCTTGGATTTCCAAACCAGTCAATAGCAAAAAAACCTAATCCAATTTTAGTTAATATAATATTTATTGGCCCTGTTTTATTCAGCAATGTTGTAAAAATTTTAGCAACTATAATATCTGGTAATACGACTGGTATAAAAAATATAAAATTATAATATTTATATCCAGGTATTTTTAAATATATGAATTGAGCAAAAAAAAGCCCACCTATTATCACTACTGGTATAACAGTAATTATTATTATTAAATTATTTAACAAGGATTCAAAAAAATATTTAGAACTTAATACAGAAATATAATTTGCAAACCCATTAAAATTACCCATATGTAAATAATCCCACTTTCTTAAGCTATACAATAATGTACTTAATATTGGGTTTACATAAACAAATGAAGTAAAGGTTAATACAGGAATTACAAAAAATATCCATCTATAATTAAAAATTAATTTTCTATTTTTCATCTTTATTATTCTTCTATAAATATATAAAATTAATTTAATTTTTTATCTCTTTTCATCCTTGTACCTATAAGAATAGGTACAAGGATGTCTTTCATAATTAATATTATTACAGGTTAAACTTTACTATGTTGTCTAACTTTTTATTTCTTAGAAGTTATTGCTTTTTCTATTTCTTGTGCATATTGTTCTGCTGTAATATCCCCCGCCAAAAACATATTAGAAAACTTTACTAAAGGTTCATTGTATTCTTTTGTCCAGAAGCCATGCCCTTCATAGTATGTCGGCATTTTACTGTGTTTCTCAAAAAATTTGGCTATCTCAGAATTTTCAATTGGGAAATCAGCCATGGTATATTTATTATAAACTGGCGCATTCCCCATAGCAGCAAACATCTTTATTATTTCTGGGTCAAAAATCAATGTTTTTAAATAAAGAATTGCTTCCTCTGGATGCTTTGTATATTTAGCAATGCCTATGCCATCACCAAATATAGGATTTGCCTTTGAAAGTTCACCATTCCCCATAGCTGGAAATTCTATTAATCCAACTTTTTCTACTCCCATAGCATCCATATACATACCTGTAATTGATGGGAAAGTTACACTAAGTGCAGCTTTTTCATCAATAAATTGATTCCATAGTTCTCCAATACTTATAGTACCACCACCATCTAAATAATAACCTTTATCATAAAAATCTTTAAAATTTTTCAAAAAAGTTATGAAGGGTTCTTTATATATAGGAGTTTGCTGATAAATAGGCGCTATATCTTCAATTTTATCAACATAAGTAGGAGGACAGAAGCTGTCCCACCATACTGAGTAAACTCCTTCTTGATTTGCAAAACTCATTGGTGTTATACCTGCTTTTTTTAACTTATCGCAAACACTTAAAAATTCATCATATGTCCATTTTGAAGGAAAACTATTATAATCTATATCTGCCTTTTTTAAGAGTTCTTTATTGTAAGCAAGAGCAATATAATTATAAGCATACATTACACCATAAATATCTTTTGTATCTGGATCAGTACAAGCACTTAGTCCTGCTAAACTCTCAATTTCTTCTTTGGTTAAATAATTGTTTAATGGTAAAAGTAGGCCCTGTTTACCAGAAGTAATCATATCTGCCAATCCAGTCCATTCAAATAATATATCTGCTCCTGATTGAGACATAGCAGAGGCAGTAAGCAAATCTCTATAATTATTTTCTACTTTTGGAACTATATTTACTGTAATATTATATTTTTCTTTTACAATTTCTGCTGCTCTCTTAAACGCTTTCATTTGAGGATTCTCTTCTTGCATTACCGTCCAATATTCCAATGTAACAGGAGCTCTTTTCTCGGTCGATGTAACCGTAGTCTCGGTTGCTGCTGTAGTCTCGGTTGCTGCTGTAGTCTCGGTTGCTGCTGTAGTTTTACAACCAGAAAGTGAAAAAGCTGCAACTATTGAAACACTCAATACAAATGCCACTAACAATAATAATATTTTTTTCATTTTAACTCTCCCTTTTAAATCTACCCCTAATTTTTTAAACAAAAATACTTCAGGGGTTTATTTAATAATAATGCTGATACACAAAGTTTTACTTAGACAAATTAAATTTCTTTTTCTCCTTACATTTTTTACTCCTTCCTTTACCTTTATAAAAATCCTTATATAACATATCGATACTAACTCTTTTAAAAAAATCAATGCCAATATTTAAAACACAACATCAGATACTAATATAATATTTGAATAAGGTGAAAATTCTCCAGTTCTAACAAATGCTCTTGCAAAAATCATTTTTTTCTTAAAATCTTCATGACTAATTTCTGTTACTTTTTTATCTTTTAATGTTTTAATAAGACTATTATAAATTTGGAAACTATAAGTTTTCATTTCAATTGGGATAATAGCACTCTTAACTTCGAGTTCAATTAATACAGAGTTTAATACTTCAAGGAAACCCGGTATATTTTTTGAAATTGCTAAATCAACTACTTCCATATCTAAAGGAATTGGAAGACCAGCATCAGCAATTACTAAATAATCTCCGTGCCCCATCGAAGCTATAACTTTTGATAATTGTCTGTTTAAAATGCCTGTTTTTTTCATTAATTTTAGCCTTTTGTTTAAGTTTTAAAGAATAAACATCTGTTACTAAATTTACTAAAAGCTTTTAGAAAAAATTTACACACTTTTATAAAACTAATCGTAACTTTTTAAAAATTGACTTAGTTCTTTCTTGGTTGGAAGAGATTCTTGTGCACCTAATTTAGTTATTGAAATTGAACCAACTGCATTTCCTAAATTAATACATTCTTTCATGCTTTTCTCACTAATTAAGCCTAAAATAAAACCACCTATAAAAGCATCTCCAGCACCAGTAGAGTCTAATTTATCCACAGGATATGTAGGTAAAATAAATATTTCATCATTACTATTTATTCCAACCGCTCCTTTTTCTCCTAAAGTTATTATGATATTATTTTTATAAAATTTTCTTATTTTTCTTAATATAATTTCTATTTGATTTTTATCAAAATTATCAAAAGCTGAACCGCTTAGTTGTTTAATTTCTATTTCATTTACAATTAAAAAATCGACCCTTTTGAGTAGACTTTTTTCTATTTTCATAAATGGGGAGAGATTTAATACTATTAATTTTGATACATTTTTAGAAAAATTGATCACATACTCAACAACTTCTTTTGGTATCTCAAGTTGTAAAACAACAATATCACAATCAAGAATCAGCTCTTTATTTAATTCAATATCTTTTTTAGTTAATTCATAGTTAGCACCGGGTGATATTATAATAGTATTATTACCATGTATATCTACAGTTATGAAGGCAGCACCAGTTTTTTCTAACTTATCTATTATAATCCCTTTAGTATTAATATTTGCTTTCTTAAAACTTTGCATTAAAGTCTCTGTATATATATCTTCCCCGATTTTTCCTACAAGGCTTACTGGTATTCCTAACTTTGATATTGCTTTAGCTTGATTAGCCCCTTTCCCCCCTGTTCTTATTTCATAAGAATTTGCAATTAATGTTTCGCCTTTTACAGGGAATCTAACTACTTTTAAAATATAATCAACATTTATACTTCCTATAACAACTACACGTTTCTTATTATGATCTTTTACCAACTATTCCCACCTCTCCAGAACATTCTTCTAATCCAAATTTTCTTTGAATATGAATACTCCAGTAACTGTAATATTTTTCAATATTTAATTAATCTTATTTTTTACCGAATCTCTTATAACTAAACTACCTTCTATAATAATTCTTTTTTTTGTAATATCTTTTTTATTTTTCTTGGCAATTCTTTCCAATAACAGTTCAGCAGATTTTACCCCAACTTCATAAATAGGTTGCTTTATAGTAGTAAGTGCTGGTGTTAAAAATTTATCAACATAAATATCATCGAATCCTATTATTGATATCTCTTCAGGAATTTTAATTTTTTTTTCTTTAATAGCACGAATTGCACCTAATGCAATTAAATCATTACTGGCAAAAACTGCATCTATCGAATTTAATTTTTTTAATGCTTCATTCATCATTTTATATCCTGAATTTATATTAAATTCTCCCCAGAATTCTAAACCTTCTGTCAAAAAGCCATTCTCTATCATAGCTTTTCCCCAACCCTCATGCCTTTTTTGAGCAGTTAATGTATATTTTGACCCACCTAAGTAAACAATCCTTTTATGTCCTTGTTGAATTAGGTAGCTCACAGCATCGTATGCACCTTTTTTATTATTTATTATAATCAAATCAGCATCTACCCCTAAAACTTCTCTATCGACTATAACTTTCGGAAATGTTATTTCATTAAATATCCCAAGATCTCTATTTTCTGAATCAGAAGGGGCAATTATTACTCCATCCACCCACATGGCTTTAAAATCTCGCAAAAACAATTCTTCTTTTTTGGGGTCATTATCAGAATTACATAAATGCAAATGATAATTTTTTTTTATCAAAAAATCGAAGGCGCCTCTAACTAATTCAGGGAAAAAAGGATTAGTTATATCAGGTATAATAATACCTATTACCTTCGTATAACCTTTTGAAAGACTTTTTGCTACCATATTAGGATAATAACCAAGTTCTTTGATGGCATTGTCTATCTTTTGCCTTAGTTCTTTGCTTATAAAACCATTATTATTTATATATCTTGATACTGTAGCAGTAGATACTCCTGCTTTTGTTGATACATCTTTTATGTTTACCATTATGTTTAAAAATATTAATTTATTTTATTATATATGTAACCGCTTATGTAAGCGTTTACATGTATAATAAGGGAAAAAATATTTTATGTCAATAGGCCGAATTGATTTATTTAAAATCTAAATGAAATTATAGAGCCATAATGTCTATATTTCACAAAATAAAAATAAATGCACTAAATATAAGTAGATAAGAAATATGTTAGATATAAGACAAAAACAGGCAACAATAAATGGAAAAAATAAAATACAATAAAACAACCAAAAAAAGAAAAAACTAAAATACTTTGGTAAGCTTATAGCACTTAAGCACATTTATATGTTCTTTCTCTTTAGTGAATTAATTTTCCAGTTTCCTTCTGTAAGAAATTTTTTATCTCTTCAGTATTATATTTTACATTTATAAATTCAACCGTAAAATCTTTCAGATCTTCAAAATAACTATAAGTGCTGTTCCCCCAGATAGTAAACCTTTTTCCTTGAAAAAAGGTTCCAATCTTAAAAGGACATCTTTCTCCAGCGAATTCAGCATGTTAAGTGAAGCTTTTAACATAATCCTTTTCGTTCAGTTCATCATCTATATTTAACATGAAATTTTTTATAAACAAAAAAACCGGTCTGGTATAAATCCTTTTGGGAAAATTTTTAAAAATATTTTCAATTTCTCTGTCTGAATAAATTTTTTTAAGTATTTTTATATCATCTATATTTCCATAAGCCAGAACTTGATGTATTATATAAATTTTATCAGTTTCAGGATCAAGGTTATTAATATTTTTTGACCAGAGTATCGGTTTTAATTCTTCAGGGATTGGCGTTTCTTTATTATAAACTTTTAATTTATCTTTCATATTTGTAATTATAACATATATCTCAATTTATGCATTTTTTGGGTTAAAGTTATAAAGATTAATTTTGCCTTTGTTGTATTATGCAGTAAAGATTTCCATTAAAATCTGCTAATTTCAATTTAGCTTAAAATTTCCCGTATCAACCCATTCATTTTCGATTATTGTCCACCAGTCAACAGCAAGACCTTTTAAAACATAATCATAAGGCAGCCAACCGTATCCGATATCGCCCCAATCTGTGCCCCATGAATTTCTAATTAGAATTGCACCTTTGGTTTTTATATTATTTTCAATATTAGTTATTGTAATTTCATCATCATATCCGACAGCAACAACAGCATGTCCTCCTTCTACTTTATCCGATTCAGAAGGAAACGGGATTTTGCCTTCCTGCCTGTCTGCATCAGCAATTGAACTGTAAACGGTAAAGCCAAACATTGAAGGTACTGCAGCGGCAAGATTTATTTTTATCTGTTTCAGCAGATCTTCTTTTTGTATTCCATCAGGGTCAAGCCTGAAATACTGAGCAGTCTGATAATTCTGAGCATAAGAATAACAAAAAGCTCCTGGTTCCTCATCAAATTTCTCAATATCATATTTCCAGTATTTTTCAGGCACTACACCAAATAAAACCATTGCCATCATAGTTGTTCTGATATATGCGCCATAATCTCCCTTTTTCTGAAGAAGGTTTCTTGTTGCTTTATATAAAAATAATCTTGAGCAATTTATGTAAGTACCAAAAGCCTTTTTTTCAAAATATTCTATTAAACCAGCTGCTGCATTTGCTGTACAGGAATTTAGCTGATCCTGATTTTTTATCGGAGAGCACCACTGTCTTAAATCCACTGCCTTTGGTAATTTTTTTTGTTCTTTTCCAACAAGTCCTATTTTTGCTGCCATCTGACTGACTGAATTTTTAACACCTGACTTTAAACTTTTAGATGAAATATTTGTGTTATGAACAGTATAATCTCTAAAATCAGGATAATCGGGTAGCCACCCAAAATACTTAATATGATTTTTACTATTATTTTTATTATCATCATTTAAAGCCATTTTTTTCTCCTTTAACTTAAATTAATTAAATTTATTAAAAAAAGTTAAATTAATTTTATTAAATAAATACTATATAATTATATTAATATAATATTTTATTAAAATATAATTAATTTTACAATTATTATTTTAATAATAGGACTTATTTAATATTTTCATAATATTTGACATCTATCTTTTATATCTGTTATATTTAATTTGTTAATACTAAGTATTAAAATAGATTTAATATTGAGGAATAATTTTATGGGAAGAATAACTAAAACCATAAGCTTATCAGTACCACCTGAAATGGCAAAGAAGATTAAAAGGCTTATGAAGGAGGAAGGAAGAACCAGGAGTGAGCTTATAAGAGAAGCATTAAGGCGATATATGGAAGAACAAGAATGGGAAAAAATTTACCGATATGGAGAGATGAAGGTAAGAGAAAAAAGAATTACTGAAGATCAGATAGAAAGTATTATTGATGCCCACAGGGAATAGAGCTAAAAAACCAAAGGTGGTAATAGATACTAATGTTTTCATTTCCGGGTTAAACTTTGATGGTAAACCTAGAAAGATTTTGAACTTGATCTGGAAAGAGGAAATAATAGTTTGTATTTCCCTTTTTATATTAAAGGAAATAGAGAAAGTTCTTGAGGAAGATTTTGGTTGGGATAAAGAACAGATTAGAAACACAATTGAAAGAATAAAAGATAAAACGGAAGAAGTTAAGCCGGATGTTAAAATTTCAGTTATCAAAGATAAGGTTAATGATAATTGTATTTTAGAGTGCGCCGTTACAGGCAATGCTGAATATATTGTTTCTGGAGATAAGCACCATATTTTGCCTCTAAAGAAATACCTGGATATAAAGATTTTATCCCCAGATGAATTTTTGGAAGTTATGCTGCTTAATTTAAAGAATTACTAATATTGCAGGCAGATTATAGTATGAGTTAAAATGCAATAGAAACCTTCTATTAAACACTTGTAAAGAGGCTATTCTATCGTATTATGCTAATTAAAAGAAGAGCCTCTCCAATATCTCAACATTAGTACTTATTTCTGTATATATATTTTTATACTTTCTTAAAGGCGTAGCTGCCACATTTTCCGTGCAGGAATTTAGCTGATCCTGATTTATAAAAATATAAAGATATTTTTTTACAATATCTTCTAAAAAACCATAATAATTTTATAAAGGGAATTTAAGAATTATAAATCTGATTCATTTTTACTAAAGTAGCACATATATCTTTTTTAAGCTCAACAGGTTCAAGCACTTCAACATCTTCTCCAAATCCAAGAACCCATATTTTTATTTCATTTAATCCGGAAACTTTGTATTCAGCTATAAGATCCCCATTAAAATCTGTTAATAGTTTTTGGGAAGGGTGCCATTTTATTTCTTTAATAAAATCTGCTATTTTATTTGAAAATTTCAGTTTAACAATATATCTTTCACCATGCTGAATTCCCCAGCTATCTTCAAAAAACTTATCAAAATTAAAATCTTCAGGTATTTTAAATGTTTGCTCCTCTATCACTATGTATCTTATTCTGTCAATTCTGAATGTTCTTATTTCTTCCCGCATATGACAATACCCTATAAGGTACCATATACCAAACCAAAGCTTGAAACCATAAGGATCGACAATTCTCTCGGTTTCTTTTTTATTTTCAAAACTGTAATATTTAATAAAGACAGATTTCTTTTCCATATATGCCTGATTGGCTATGCCAAAAATTTCATCAAGCCTTTTATAATCAATTTTACTATCAAGACCAAAATCTATAGAAAATTCAGGATTATCCTCGCTAAAAAATTTTGTCAGACTTTTAGGAAGAACATTTACTATCTTTTCGAAGGCAGTATTTAAATACTGATAATATGGTGTCCCTTCTTGAGATTTTATCGAATTTAATAATAAATAAATTATTAAAACTTCAGGCAGTTCAAAATTTATTTTTGGCATATAAAAATTTTCAGAAATTCCATAACCGTTTTTATCAGAGTAAATTGGAATTCCTGCAATTTTCAGACAATTTATATCTCTGTATGTCTGACGGATTGAAATTTCAACTTCATTTGCTATATCAATTGCTTTTACTCTTTTTCTTCTTGAGAAGATTAATAAAATTTTAAAAAGCCGCCATATATTTGAAGTTTTCAATTATTAAAATCCTTAAATTTTTTATATTTAATCTTAAAACTAAAAATTTATATCTTTATAACAATTATTTTAAAATCCAAAAAATTAAAATTAGAAATAAATATTTAAAATTATAAATTAATAATGATTTAAACTAATAATAAACTAATAATAATTTTAATAAATAATTATATATCATTTTTTTTAAAATTTTTAATATATTCAGGAATTAACAAACAAAATTTTAATATTAAATTAAAATAAAAAATTTATATAAAAAGACCGATATAAAAAATATAAAATAAATATAAAATAATTTATTTTAAAATTTAACTGGTTTTTTATAAAAATTATCCATAAAACAAAGCCAGCCTTTTTATTGCGTTGACTTTATCATTTAATCCGATTTTGCTTTCTTTTAAGGCA
>JAMDEN010000109.1 GCA_023487035.1 Actinomycetota bacterium | reverse complement strand
TTGCGCCAAAAATGCCACCATTAAATAAATAATCATATCCAAGTTCTTTCGATTCCCGCAAAACATCTGTCAAATCTGTTCCGCTCACCAGATAAAGAATAAACCCTTTTTCTCTCAATAATTCAAGGAATCTGATGGACCCTTTGATTATAAAATCATTCTTATCAAGTTCCCCTAAATTTATTCTCCTGATTCTTTCATCAACTAATTTCAATATGGCTTTATTATAGATTTCTTTATATTCAAATTTATTTAAAATTTTTTCTCTCAGGATAAAACCGGATTGTAAAACTATGTCTGCAAGAGCTTCCATTTGTAAAATTGTTAGAATTCCAGTTGATTTATCAATATAATTTCTTACTTTTTCAGTTACATTACTGAAAATATCAGGTTTAACAGAATAATACTTATCACCCAAAATAGACTTTATCATTACTTCTTCCATGATAGATTCCCAGCCCTGCCGCAAAGTGCTGATAGTTCCGTCATTATCAAACACAGCATGCTTTATTTTCCCGAGCGGTATCTTCTTTCTATCATAACATACTTCAATTTTTGAACTGCTGTAATATCTGGCTTTTCTAATATCTTCTGCTAATTCAATATTATAGATATAATTTACATTTGAATTTAAGTTTAAAATTTCTTCAATTGAAGCCGTTCCAGCCATCATTAGTTTCTGGACAGAGACGGAAGCAGCAAGATTTCCGAATATTGCCGAAGATTCCGGTGTTTCTCCAGAAGCCATGCAGAGTGCAATTGAGCTTACAAATGTGTCTCCTGCTCCAACTGCATCTATATCTTTCAATAACTCTATACCCATTACTTCAAATATGCCTTGCTCATCACAACCAATAACTCCATGCTGACCAATAGTAACAAAAATTGGCTTTCTTATTTTGTTAAAGAGCTCTTTTACTAATATCTTAAAATCACTATTTGAATAATAACCTTCAAACTTCTTTTTACTAATAGTATTGTTTAATTCCGTTTTATTTAATTTCAGGCATGCATTTTTGAATTTATCACTGTAATTTCTTGAATCTACAAGGATTACTTTTTCATTGAAACTTGAAAAAATCTCATTTAAATTCTTAAAGAAATCATCATCATAAATCTGAGGAACCTGCTGATTAAATATAAATACATCACATTCAGATAAAATTTTATGTACAGAATTAAGAATTTTTTTAATAGTATTCTTTGATATTTTATTGTAAAAACCAAAATCAATTCTTGATTCTTCTTTGTTAAATAAATATCTCTTTCCAAAAACTCTTGTATTAAAATTATTTTTCTGAATTATTATATTTTCAGTACTTATATTTATTTCTTTTAATTGTCTGATTACCTCCCTGCCAAAGATATCATCTCCAATTATACCTATAGCTTTAACACTTTTTGGACTCAGTGTTGCCAAATTGGCTATGACATTACCAGCTCCACCAAGATAATAATTTTGATTTTTTACGGCCTCTCCCTTCAAATTAGTTTCAGCCGATATTTCAGAACCCTTAGGATTCATAATCCAGTAAGCATCAAGACATATATCACCATAAATTCCAACATTAATATTTTTTATCTTTTTGGAAATTTCAATGATTCTGTTATTGTCCATAAACTATTTAATTCCTATCTAATCAACCATGAAATCAATTAAGTCACAAATAATATGATATGCAATTTGGTGAATCTCCTGGATTCTGCATGTAAAATTTGAATTTACTGAAAGATTAATATCAGAAATTTTCTGCAGTTCACTGCCCGGTTTTCCGGTAAAAGAAATAATAAGCATTTTCCGGGAACGCGCATATTTTGCAGCTTCGATAATATTATTTGATCTTCCACTTGTTGAAAATAACAATAAAACGTCTCCGGTACACAGAAGTGCTTCCAGTTGTCTTTTAAATATTTCATCATAGCTGAAATCATTGGCTATACATGTAATTACGGAAGTATCAACGGCCAAGGCAACCGCAGGCAGTGCTTTTCTTTTTTTATGAAATCTTCCTATCAACTCTCCGGCAAGATGCTGTGAATCTGCAGCAGAACCTCCATTTCCACAAATGTACATCCGATGTCCGTTTTTAAATGAATCCACAATTACTTCTGTAATTCTTATAATCTTGTTTATATCTTCTTTCTCAAATTCATCTATAAGTTTCTTATGTAATTTTATTGATTCTAAAACCTTTTCTATCATTTAAAAGCTGCCTTTTTTATTTTTTCAACTACTTTCTTATAAAGATAAGGGATTGTTTTTTTAATATTTCCTTTTATGTAAAATCCCTGTCCACCTAAGGATTCAGGTATTCTTCTTACAATACTTTTCTGGTCTCTAAAATAATATGTATAATAATTCTCATCCAATTCCTTTCCCGTGGCTTCTTCTCTCATATCAAAATCTGCAGTCACTAAATTACTCGGACTAAAGCCTATATTTGTAGCCATAGATATTGATTTTAACAACACCTCAGGGCCTGTTACAGCACTTCCGATATTTAAAAAAACTCCTCCATTGGTAAATTTTGTTAATTCATTTACAAAGATAAGAAAATCTCTTCCCGAGCATCCCCCTTTGTTTTCTCCATTAAAAGACGGGTGCTGGTCTATTACATCTGTTCCAATACCAACATGCACTGTAAAAGGAATATTTTCCTTGTAACAATTTGAAATAATTGAAAACTCAGGATACTTAAAAACTATTGATTCAGGTTCAATATTGATGTCTTTTACAACTTTTTCCCTGAAACATTCATCATTTATTGTTCTTCCAAGTGCTTCTCCAAAGCCCAGTTTCATTCTGTTGCCAATAGACAATGAATTATTTATCAGGATGAACTCATAAGCCATACCGAACAAACCTCTATCCAGAGCCTTTGGGATGTCTTCGCTAGTTTCACCTATCATACATATTTCAAAATCATGTATCGCAGTTGCACCATTTCCTGCAACCAGTGTCACAAGATTTCTTTTTATCAAATCAATTAATAATAGACTTAACCCATTCTTAACAATATGTGCTCCTGTAAATATCACTACTGGTTTGTTTTCAGATCTGCTGGAAACTATACAATTTGCTATATAATCAATTCTATTTTTAATTTTAGACTCAATATCAGAAGCAGAATAAATAATATCTTGAGGATTTAAAAAAATATCAATGTTAACCTTATTTGGCCTCACAGATAAATTAAATGTTTTTATTTTTTCCAAATTAAAAACTTCATATTTACCTTTATAATTCATCATAATTCCACCTTACCCTGAAAGGATATTCTCCATAAGTTTCCACAGTATTTATAAAAGTAGAAACATTTAATAATTCTCTGCAAGGATTTATGTCTATCTCGTTTTTATATTAAATTTATTTTTTATAAATATTTCAGATAACTCTTTAATTCTTTCATCTTTAATAGGTTTCAGATTCTCAGCTAAATATTGCCTCTGCAAGTTTTTGTATTTTCCGTAACCTAATTGATGAAAATTCAATAATTCAACCAGTTCTATGCCTTTTATTTTTTTTAAATAATTTGCAATTTCTTCCATATCTTTAGAAGTATCATTAAAATTGGGAATTAACGGTATTCTGATATGAATTTTTGCATTTCTTTCACTTATCCTATTTAAATTTTCTAAAATTATCTTATTGCTGACTCCTGTTGCTTTTTTATGCTTTTTATTATCAAGGGTTTTTATATCGTATAGGAATAGATCAGTAAAATTTAAAATTTTTTCAAATTTGGACCATGTCCCATATCCTGAAGTATCAAGTGCAGTATGAATATTATTTTTTTTGCATTCCTTTAAACATTCCAATAAAAACTCAATTTGTATTAAAGGTTCACCTCCAGAAAAGGTAACCCCACCCCTTGATCTCTTATAGAAAGGAACATCAGTAATTATTTTTTTTATTAATTCCTCAACTGTATATTCTCTCCCTACGACCTCAGTTGCTTTTGACATACATACAGACACACATTTCATACAAAGCTTACACTTATCTTTTAAAATTAAGATTTTATCATCGACTATTTTGCGCGCATCATTAGGACAATTTTTAATGCATAAACCACATTCTATACATCTGAAATCTACAACCTGTATTTCCTGTTCTGACTTCTGAGATTCAGGATTATGGCACCAGAAACAATGTAAAGGACAGCCTTTAAAAAAGACAGTTGTCCGTATTCCTGGTCCGTCGTGAATAGAATATCTTTGAATACTAAAAATATTTCCAGATACTTGTGACATTATTAATCAGCTGCTTTCTATGATTCTGTTTACAATAAGCTGTCTCCATTCTTTAGATAAACCAGCAAAATAAGTACTAAATCCGGTAACTCTGACAATAAGATCTGGATATTTTGAAGGATTTTCATTAGCGTCTAATATTTTTTTCTTATCAAGGATATTAACATTTAGCAATGTCCCGCCAAGATCAAAAAAAGCTTTTATAAAAGCAATGAATTTTCCTTGAGACTCTTTTTCATTACCTAAAATAGGATCTATGTCCAACTGCAGAGGGCAGGAATTACCATAACCAGATTGTATAGAAGCAACAGCTATAGCTAAAGCAGTTATGGAATCTGAGCTTCCTGGATCAGGATTTGCGCCATGAGAAATAGGCTCATTTGCAAATCTTCCATTTGGTGTTGCGCCAATATATTTTCCCATTAAAGTATCAAGTGCCCATGAGAAAATACCTGGTATCATATTAAATCCTTTAGGAGTTGACTTCTCCTTTACTATTTCTGTAAAAATACTTGAAATGCGAACCCCATATTCATCTGCTCTGCTTCCCCCGCTGCCATATCTATCAATATTTTTCAGCATAAGTCTTATATTCTCAGCATCTTTGTAGTTATTTTTAAGAACAGATTCTATCTCCTGCCAGCTTAAGCATTTTTCTATTTCAACCTTTTGCTCAATCGCAGCAAAAGAATCAGCTACAGTAGCTAATCCTGCGCCATCAACTCCCAAATTATAAAATTCAAGACTCCCATGACTTGCATCAATACCTCTTTCAATAGAACCATAACATAATAAATCAAGAACTAATTCTGGAAAAATTTCATGCATATATTCAATATGAAAATCTATTCCTTTTGCTGCAACTTCAACTGCTTTCCCCAGATGATACACAAATCTATCCCATACATTGTTAACACTATGATTTGCATTCCCAGAATTAAGAACTTCTTTCAAAGTTACATCAAATACAGATACAAAATTAATTTTAACTAAATCACTATGAGTAAATTCACGACCAGGTATGTTGCACCAATGACATCCGCATTTCTCCCTCTGCCTTGCCAGTTCTATTGTGTATCCATTCTTAATAAAACCTGAATTTAAATTTTCATCACTTACAAAATTCGGGCTGCCGTTTCTATCCTCAAATAATATCTCAACCGCTTTCTCCAGCAGTTTCGGATCTTGTTTTTCATGAACTCTTAAATAAATACTCGTAGGTATTTTCAATAAATGAGCAGCTTCCAGCAGAAGGAATGAAATTGGATTAGTCATATCATTACCATTTATGTCTGTACCGCCTATCTGGTAATATTCATTATCCTTAATAAGCAAGCAAGCTAAATGAAACATTGCTTCTTCATCTGTAAGAATACCTTTTAGCTTATCATTATCATAAAATGGTTTCAAAAAGACATCAATTGCTCCTCCGGTACCATTTCCATTATACATGAGAGAGGACATTATAAACCACGCAAACCATTGAACAGCTTCATGAAAGGTTTCCGGAGGCTCCGTAACAAGTTTCCTGTTAATTCTTGCCATTTCAATCAGATTTTCCCTTAGAACAGGATTTTCTTCAACTTTCGAATAATCTTCCGCAGCAACAGCATGACGATGTATCCAATTCTGTATACCTAATACAATATCTTCTAAGCCTTTATAAAAGTCCTTACCGGATGGGTAGTTATTTTTTTTATAATATCTGATTTTCTCAAGAATACCCTTCCATCCCAGCTTAAATCCTATATTAATATCCTGATAAAAATGCTGTGGATCACCTATGCCATGAATAATACCATATTTTTCTTGATCTTCTTTGAGAAAACTAAAATCAAAATCAGGATTCCATACGGATTTACCTTTAACAGGATTGCTCATCTCCCAAAAATTAAACATATAACCACCTGCAAGCGAACTGTTTGGATCAATATATACGGGATGATTTTCAAGAAGTTTTCTATAATTAGAACCACAAGCCACCGGTCCAAAAACTCCCCCACTGGGATGATTAGGCTCTAATTTAAACTCAAAATCTTCAGGAGGAGGGATAATCCCCTTATCATCTGCATCTAATGCTGCCAAGTCAGTTGATGTTGAACTTTTTTTATTTAAACCTCTCTTTATTTTTATTCCTGTATGTTCCGCCTTCGTCCTGGATAAATTGTTAATACGTTCTATATAACTTATATGTTTTTCCACTTTTGTCTCCTTTCAAATAAATTTAATTACTTCTCCTCGTCAGAATGTTCATTAACAATTAAGGTCATGGTATCTTAAATTAATTTTTAATGATATTTTCAGTTTAACTGGCTAAAACTTATAATTTAAGCCTTCTTCAAGTAATATGATATAATTTTTTATAGGTATATAATTTGTTATTGAATTACCTGAACCTAATGCAAATCTACCGCCGGGCAAACAAATATCTAAAATATTCCTTATATATTTACGCAATTTATTACCATGAAGTCTGGCAAGTTTGTCAACATCTACTCCGCCAATAATCCCAATTTTATCCCCGTATAATTTTTTATACTTTATTACAGGACAACAGGCATCTTCAAATGAATGCAGAGCATCGATCTTAATATCATTAATTAAATCATTTATTATTTCATCTTTAAAACCACAACAGTGTAACCAGAAAGGTTTTTTAGAGTCATGAGCCAATGAAACATATTTTTTTAACCACGGGAAAAAAAATCTTCTCAGTTGCTTGGGTGAAAAAACTGTTGATGATTTAAAACCTAAATCATCCGTATGAAAAATACCACCAACACAATCAAAAGATAAAGCAATTTCATAGTAATCGTAAGTTATCTGTCCTATTTTATTAAAAACTTCTTCTACTAATTTTTCATCATCATAAATTTTATAGAAAACAACTTCGTAACCTAAAAGCCAGTGAATCACTGCTTGAAAAACACATCCGACTACTGTAAGTTTCATTCCTTCAGGAAGATTTTTTTTCATAAAAATAACATGTTTTTCGAATTCATTTAAAAAATTGCTGAATTTATCCCATGGAAATTTATCGAAATCTTCCCAATCTTTTATCATCCCTGATTCAGATTGAACCCAATGTCTGTCTTTTCTGGCAAGCTCCTGATACTCATTATCCTGCCCGACTTTAGTTGTTTTATTAAGAGAATTATAATCCTGAATAAACTTAAAATCTGCTAAAAAATCATACCCCATTCTGTAATAGAAATTAATCAAATGCCTGAAATAATTCTCATTTTCTGATTCATCTTCATGATTTTTTATACTTTTGCTGCTAAACATGTCTTGTTGTGCAAAATTTTTTTCATTAAAATAATTTTCAATTATATATTTCTTTACTTCTTCGTCTATTTGAAGCTCAGCAACATATACTTTATCTGCCTCTTTTTTACCATTTAAAACATTTACAAAATTTTCAAAATCCGGTTTGGGGTTATTAAATGGGATTTTTAACATATCGCTCCTATTGTTATTTATAAAAGTAAAATTTTTTTATTATATTGCTTTCTAAAAGTATTAATTTTTAATTTAGTTTAAATAAATCTAAAACAATGCTTTTTTAGCATCTTATTATTTTCAATTCCCATTTTTATTATGAATCTGATTTTCTTGCGTTTTGTTTAAAAATAAATTTTATTTATTATTCTTTCATGGCACCAGCTGTAAGTCCTGATACTAAAGAACGCTCAAGTAATAAAAATAAAATTAATGGCGGAATTGAAAAAATTATTGCTGCGGCAGATAATCTTTCCCAGGATGTATTAAACTGACCTATTAAAGTACCAAGGCCAACCGGAAGAGTACGAACAGTATAATCATTAGCAAAAACTAAAGCAAAAAGATACTCATTCCAGGCTCCAAGGAAACAAAAAATAAATGTAGCTCCTAATCCGGGAAGAGATAAAGGCAGAATAACCTTTATTAAAGACCGTCCTCTTGAACAACCGTCTATAAATGCAGCCTCTTCCAATTCTTTGGGTATTGTCCGAAAATAACCATAAAGCATCCATGTAGAAAAAGGTATCAAAAATGCAGTATAAATTAAAATTAATCCGGTTAGAGTATTATACAGATCCATTTTAACAATCATTTGTGCCACAGGTATTATAATTGATGCTCCGGGAAACATCTGGCTGATTAAAAAAGCAGATAATATGAATTTCGTGCCTCTCAGATTTAAACGGGCTAAACCATATGCAGCCATAGAGCTGCATATTATTGTAAAAGTACCCGCAAATAAGGAAACAATAACTGAATTCTTAAGGAAAATTCCAAAAGGAGCATATTCCCATATTTTAAGATAAGCAACAAAAGAAGGATGTTTTGGGAAAAAAATAGGCGGCCATACTGCAACTTCTGAGGTACTTTTAAATGATGTCAAAATGATCCAAGCAATTGGGACTATCGCAATAATAATAAAAATTATCAACACTATATGTTTTAACGAACCTAATACGGTTTTTTTAAAAATATTAATATTCATATGACTATTCATCGCTCTTTCTTCCAACAATTCTTAAATATAAGGAGCTGAGGATTAAAATTATTAAAGAAAGAATCAAACTTAGTGCAGATGCCGTGCCGGCTCTCCAATATTTAAAGCCTAATTTATGAATCAGCACAGGAAGTACTACTGTAGAATCCGCAGGTCCGCCTTGAGTAAGAGTTTGGATAACTGTAAACTCATTAAAATTCCATATAAATTGCAATAAAATTACGATTATTATTACATGCTTCATTTGAGGTAATATTATATGTATATATTTTTGAACAAGACCAGCTCCATCTATTTCTGCTGCTTCTTCTATATCTTTTGAAACCGATTGAAGACCTGCAAGCAGCATTATTGTAATAAAAGGAAATATTCTCCATATATTTGCTATAGTTAAGGCCATAAAAGCAGTTTTAAAATTTCCAAGCCATACTATCTTTTCATTTATTAAACCTATTTTTAAAAAAAAATAATTAATCAGACCAAAACTATCATTAAACAAAAATTTCCAGCTCAAGGCTGCAACCATGGGAGATATTACCCAAGGTACTACAATTAATACACGGTAGAAAACTCTAAATCTTTTAACCCTATTAAGCAAAACAGAAATAATCAAGCCAAAAACAAATGCGATGGCAACACTCGATATTGTAAACAATAGGGAATTTTTTAAGCTTACTTGAAATAAACCTTCGTTCCAAGCACTGATAAAATTACTGAAACCCACAAAGGCAGGTTTCGCTCCTCCGGTCAATAATCGTTTATCTGTCTGCAAACTGTTAATTATATTACTTATTATTGGATATATCACAATCAGAGCGACCAGTACGACTGCTGGCATAATATAAAGATACCGACTCATAGCTCTGAGGTTTTTAAACCTCAGAGCTATTGTCATATTGTCTGTCTTATTTTTACTTTTTTTAAAAATGTCCATAATGTACAATATAGCTAACCAGTATAATTTATTATTTTTTAGAAAGTATTGCATCACATTTAGACTGAGCTTCTTTAAGAGCATCTTCAACAGACATGTCTCCATTAACTGCCTTTAGTATTGAAGGAGCCCAGCCCTGCTCTATAAGTTCAACCAATGTTGGGATAGCAGGCATTGCTCTTAAGGTGCCTCCTTCAGCCTGATAAGCTTCAAAACCTGGTATATTCTTCCACTCCGGAAGATCCATGGATGCCTTGCATACTGGTAATCCTCCAAGTTCAGGATGTAAAACATAATCCTTGTCAGCTTCCGGTCCGGTATACCATTTTAAGAATTTCCATGCAGCTTCTTTATGTTTAGAAGCTGAACTCATGCAAACCATAATTATATCCTGTAATGTTCCCTGGGGGGATTTACCAAGTGCCTCAGCAGGTGCAGGAACTGCACCATAAAGGAGTTCCATATTTGGAGCTTTTCCTGCTATAGGTCCAATTATATATCCGCCTTCAAGCCACATTGCAACCTGGTTTCCGGCAATTTTATTTAACTGACCTTCAAAATCTGTTGCCAGAAATGCCGGATCCAGACTTCCATCTTTTTTCATGTCAGCAAACAGCTGTACGGCACCTTCCCATGCGGGTTCTGTTACAAGAGATTTGCTCCAGTCAGTATTTAATACATCTCCGCCAGCTTTAAACATATACTCACTCCATCTGTAAGTAAAATCACGAGTATTTGCACCAATAATTGAATAGCCCCATTGCTTTCCCGGAACAGTCAACTTTTTAGCTGTTTCTTTTAATTCATCCCATGTTTTTGGTAATTCCTGATAACCGGCATCATTTAACATCTTTTTATTACCCATCAAGATAAAAATTAAACCAAGCTGTGGAAAACCATACTGTTGACCGTTTATATTCAGGGTATGCAGATATCCTTCAATGTAATCATTTTTTACCTGGGAATAATCAGAAAAATTATTCAGCGGTTCCAAAAAACCACCGGTTCCATACTGATTTACCATGGAGCCATGCACCCTTGCAATATCAGGCATAGTCCCGGTTGAAGCAGCGGTCTGAAAATGCTCAAACATTGTTTCCCAAGACTGAAGAGTCAGGTTAACTTGAATATCAGGATTTTCGCTATTCCACTTTTCAACCATTGTCTTATTCCATTTTATATTATCCTCTACACCACCATAAAGCCAAAACTCAAGAGTCACTTTTTCGGTTGCTGTTGTAGTTTCTGCCACTGTTGTTTCTGCTGCCGCAGTTGTTTCAGCAACTGTAGTTTCTGCTGTTTCTTTCTTGCATGATGTGAAAATTAACAAAGTCGAAAAAATAACTGTAAAAATCAATATAGTAATAAATAATGACTTTATTATATTTTTCACTTTTCCTCCCTTCCCGAAATAATTTACATTTATTTTTGTTTTTAATAGAATGAAATTGGAGATTTGTCCTGGTTATTTGCTATTGGTATAAGTAATCATAATAAGACAAATCTCCATTTTTATTTATACATATTTAACACCTCCTTGTTGTTTTAAAGTTATTAAACTAATGAATATATTATCCTTATATTTATTCCTGGTATTATAATTATCAGATAAAAGCGCTTACACTTATAATTAAAAATTATTTAATTAATTTTACATTTAAAAATAAATTGGATTTAAATAAACTTAAAAATTTTGGTATTTCAATTTATAATTATAAAAGCGCTTACATTTAATAAGAATTTAATTTAATCATAAGTTTTCTAATAAGTCAATTATTGGATATGAATTATTTTTTACTGATAACAGAATTCCTTATAACTAATACTGGTTTTATTAAAATTTGTTTTGCAACATTTTCCTCTTTGTTTCTTATTTTCATCAACAGTTCATTAGCTGCAATTTCACCCATCTTATATTTTTCCTGCCGAATTGTGCTCAGAGATATGTTCATTAATCCACTTTCATCAATATCATCATAGCCTAAAATAGAAATATCCTGTGGAATTCTTAAGTTAAAATCATTAAGCACTCGCATTACTCCAAGTGCAGAATGATCATTGGCAGTAAAAATAGCTTCAGGAATGGACTTTATTCCATTTTTCTTAATAAAATTTTCGATTATTCTTTTGCCATCATCATAGGTTTTTGCCTTTCCAATTATAATCTGGTCTTTCACTTTCAAACCTGATTCAATAATGGCTTTTTTAAAACCTTCGAGCTTATCAAGTGAAGGCTGATCATCCGTACCTCTTATATACATTATCTTTTCATATCCCTGTTCTATTAAATATTTTGTACCGATATATCCTCCCAACAAATTGTCAGTTGAAATATAATCAAAACCATTTATATCAGCCCTGCAGTTAACCGCAAAAAAAAGTACCTCATTCTCTTTTAAAATCCTTAATGACTCCGAATCATTATTAATTGGTGCTATGATTATTCCATCAACATTTTGTTTAATAAGCAATTGTGTTAATTTTTTTTCATTGTTGCTGTTAAATTCAGAATTTGTAAGAAGCATGAAATAACCATTATTTTGTAAAACCTCCCCAATACCTTTTACTATTTGAGAGAAAAAAGGGTTTACAACATCTTCCATTATGACACCAATAGTAAATGTTTTTCTGATAGAAAGGCCCCTTGCGATAAAACTTGGCTGATAATCCAGTTCTTCAATTACAGACTCTATTCTGGCAGTTGTTTTCTTGCTTACTTTATCTTTTTTGTTAATTACTCTTGAAACGGTGGCTATTGATACTTTTGCTTTTTTTGCCACATCTTCAATTGTGGGAAGTTTTTTCATCCTGCTTTTATTTTTCTGTTATTTTAATAGATTAATATATTGTCTTTATTATATAAAATTCTGAATAAAAAAATGAAATAACCTTTAGCTACTTTAAAATAATAAAATAGTAAAAGCGCTTACAATTTTATATATTTCCAATAGTATTGTCAAACGAAATTAAAAAGAATATGCCGATCTGAAATTGCTGCTATATAGCAGGAAAACGAATATATGACTAATATTCG
>JAMDEN010000043.1 GCA_023487035.1 Actinomycetota bacterium | reverse complement strand
AAGACAGCTATGCAAGAATAAAAAATGGTGAACTGTTTTTATATAACATGCATATTTCTCCTTACAGTAAAGCAAGAATTGAAGAAACAAACCCGTTAAGAATTAAAAAATTATTAATGCATAAACAGCAAATACAAAAAATAAATGGCAAGTTAAATGATAAAAGTTTAACTCTTATCCCTTTAAGTGTTTATTTTGTAAATAATTTTGCAAAAGTTGAACTTGGGCTGGCAAAGGCAAAATTAAAGCAGGACAGAAGACAGGATTTGGAAAAAAAGGCAACAGAAAGGGACATCCAAAGAACTCTTAAAAATTTCAATCGTTGAAACTTTTAATCTGCATTAAACTCTGGAAATTTTGATATTTTTCATAATGAATTCCTCAAAAACATTATCGTCAAGGCCTTTATCAGTAATTATTTCATCAACCCTATCCAGAAGACCTAATTTTATAAAAGCACTTTTATTAAATTTTGAGTGATCCATTGGTGCAATTACTTTTTCTGATGAATTTACAATAGCCTTTAATAATTGCGCTTCTTCTTCAGTAGTAACCATAAAGCCATCTTTACTATTTAAAGCGATTACTCCTATAAAAGCTATATTGATAGTAATATCTTTAAAAAAGTTCTGGCTATAATTCCCTATAAAAAGATTGGAAGCCATCTGAAGCTTGCCCCCCGGGCAATAAATTTCAAATGTTTTGCCTTTATTGACTGCTTCTTTCCATAAATAATCAATAATAGGTGGAAAGCATGTTATTATTTTTAAATTCCTTTTGGAATTTAAATTCTTTGCTATTTCAAGACAAGTTGTTCCTCCATGCAATAATACTGTTGAATCGTCCTTAATCCTTTTTATGCATTCACTGGCAATATATCTTTTTTCCTTAAGCATTTTGGTGATCTGCTTTAAATAATGGATTTCGGAAATCTGATCACTTCTTTTTGAGGCTCCGCCATATATTTTATCGATCAAACCTCTTTTTTCCAGAATTTCCAAATCTCTCCTGACGGTTATTTCAGATACATTAAACTGTTGGACCAATTCCGGTATTGATATGGAGTTTTTGATTTTTATTAATTCTATTATCTGGTTTCTTCTATTTTCAGGTATCATATTTATTTTTGTTTTTATTATTTTTAAAGAATTTTATCACTTTTATGAAAAAAACAAAAATTATTTATATCAACTATTGACAATATTATGTATTTATAATAATATTTACAACAGTTTATCATTCACAAAATAAATAAAATGATTATCGACTGCCATGCACATATTTTTCCGTTGGGTTTTATTACCCATGATATAGTTGATTGGTTTAAAAAAACATATAACTTCAAAGACTTTAAATTCGGGATTGACGAATTGATAAAAGAGATGGATGAAAATAAAGTAGAAAAAAGTATAGTGCTTCCGCTGATAAAAGAAAATGAATTCGAAACAATCAATGATTATATGGGTAAAATACAGAAGAAGTGGCCTGAAAGGATTATTTGTTTTGGTACTATAAACCCCAAAAACATCACTTTATCATTACGAGAGTTAAAAAGAATAAAGCAGAAGCTGGGATTAAAGGGAATAAAACTGCACCCTACAATTCAGAAATTTTACCCCAATGATGAAAGATTATTTAAAATTTATGAGCTGGCAGAAAAACTTGAACTTCCTATCTTATTTCATTCGGGTTTTGGAGGATTGACTCAATCAACTGATAAATATTCTCAACCTATCTACCTTGATGAAGTAGCCTGCAGTTTTAATGAACTTAAGATAATTATAGCTCATGGAGGCAGATATTTTTATGACCAGACAGCCATGCTCATAAGAAAACATAAGAATATATATACAGAAATCTCAACAAGTTTACCGAAAAGCACAGACAATGATAATTACAAAAATCTGCTTCTTATAGAATTGCTGAGAAAAGTAAAAATAATGAATGGCAATCTGAAAAAAATTTTTTTTGGCTCCGATTTTCCATTTAGAACAATACCAGAAACAATCGAACTTTTAGAAAGTGTAAAAAATACAAAGAAAATGGATTTGGATTTTTCTCCAATGGAGATAAACGATATTTTCAAAAATAATATTATTAATAAGTTAGGACATATTTTTAATATTAGTAACTAAAGAAGTTCAATAAGAAATATTTTGTTAAGAGTTAAGATACTGAGTTAAATATAAAAACAAGAAGTAAATATTAATGAATCAATCTCATAATCAGTAAAATAATTTAATTTTATGCTTTAAGCATAATTTTTCAAAGGGAGGTGATTTAAAATATTCAAATTATAAATGCCAGAAAAAAAGGAGGAGATGTAACCAGATTTATTGATTGGTATTTTATTAAAAAATTTATTTTAAAAAGGATTAACAAAATGAAAAGATTTATTATTTCGTTATTGATACTGGTGTTTTTAGTTTCAGTGGTATTTATAGGTGTGGGTTGCAAGAATACAACTGCTGCTGAAACAACAAAAGCAGCTGAAACAACAAAAGCTGCAGAAACCACAGCGGCAGCTGAAACTACGGGTACAGCAGCTAAAAAACTTAAAATAGGAGCATTATGGTGCATAATGGCAGCACCTTCTGTAAAGTATTGTGCTACTGTAGCTCAAGAGGAAGCTGATAAATTGGGCGTAGAATTGATTTCACTGGACGGGGAACTTGATCCACAAAAGCAAGCTGATCAAGGGTTAAATTTAATTTCCCAAAAAGCAGATGCTATTATAATTAATCCTGCTGATGCCACATCTTTTGTTCCAACTGCCAAAAAAATATTTGAAGCAAAAATACCCCTGGTTGATTTTGTTCAGCCGCTTGGTGCTGAAGGTGAAAATTACATAGTTTCATATGTTGGTGGCGATGATGTAGAACTTGGTAATCAGTATGTAGATAAAATGGCAGAATTAATTGGTGGGAAAGGCAATGTAGTTCTGGTTGAAGGTGCTCTAGGTAGTGCTCCTCAAATTATCAGAGAGAAAGCAATCTTAGACAGAATAGCAGCAAAATATCCCGATATCAAAGTTCTGGGCAAACAAACTACTGATTGGGGAAGAGCAAAAGCGGTGTCAGCAATGGAAGACTTTCTGTCCAAATATGACAATATTGATGGTGTTATAGCTTGGGATGACAATCTTGCAATTGGATGTATCGAAGCATTAAGAAAAGTAGGTAAAGCTGGGAAAGTAAAAGTTTTGGGATATGTAGGTATTCTCGAAGCAAAACCATATCTTATGTCTGGTGAACTTACGGCAACTATTTACGAACCTCTTCCTGAGCAGACGAGAGTGTTAGTTAATGTAGCTGTTGATGCTGCAAATGGCAAGGCTGTAAAAAAGAACTACTGGGATTCTATTGAATGGATTACAAAAGATAATATGGACAAATTCCAATTCCCATATTAATTTGTATTTAAATAATTAAATTTTTTGGCAAGTAGGTTATTAAGTAATCTGATGTAGAGTTATTTAAGAGTGGCAAAACTTGATAACCTACTTACCCCAAGAGGAGATACCATGTGTGATTATTTACTTAAAATACAAAATATTACCAAGAAATTTCCTGGTGTTGTTGCACTTGATGATGTGAGCTTATATATAAAAAAGGGAGAGATCTTTGGTATTGTTGGGGAAAATGGTGCAGGAAAGTCAACATTAATGAAAATATTATATGGAGTCTATAAAAATGATTCCGGGCAGATTTTTTTGGATGGAAAAGAATTAAAGAATCTAACTCCATTGATTGCACAAAAAATGGGTATGAGTATTATTTTTCAGGAATTTAATTTATTGTCTACGCTCAGTATTTCTGAAAATATCTTCGTAAACAGACTGTCATTTAAAAACAGAATATTTGTAAACTGGAATGTTCTAAATAAAAGAGCTGAAGAATTGCTTGAGAGTATTGGCTATACGATGGATGTAAAAAGACTCGTAAGCAGTTTAAGTGTTGCAGAAAAGCAAATGGTTGAAATAGCTAAAGCATTATCTTTTAATGCAAAATTAATTTTAATGGATGAGCCGTCTGCAACCCTGACGAACAAAGAATTAGACAAGCTTTTTAAAGTGATTGAAACATTAAAAAAACAAAAAATAACAATAATATACATCTCGCATAAACTGGATGAGATATTCCAAATATGTGATACAACAGCAATATTTAGAGATGGTAAAGTTGTTGATACAAAAAAGACTTCTCTTTTCACAAAAAATGAAATAATTCAGAAAATGGTTGGAAGAACAGTTGAAAATGAATATCCAGCTCGTACAAAAATAAATTTTGATGAGGAAGTTCTCAGGGTAAATAACTTGGCTATAAAAAATAAAATAAATGATATCAGCTTTTCATTAAAAAAAGGTGAAATTCTGGGTATTGTAGGATTGGTCGGCTCAGGGAGAACAGAGCTTGTACGTGCAATATTTGGAGCGGACAAAAAAATATCGGGTGATATTTTTATCAACGGGATAAAGAGAAGCATTAAATCCCCGCAAGATGCTATTAATCTTAAAATAGCCTTATTGACTGAAGACAGGAGAGGTCAGGGATTATTTATAAATTATAGTATAGAAAAAAACATCAGTTCCACAATTATAAAAAAGATATCAAAAAGAATGTTCATTAATACTAAATTAGAAACGATTATAGCTAAAAAAGCTATCAGTGATTTGAAAATAAAGTGTACTTCTGAAAAACAAACTATGTTAAATCTAAGTGGAGGGAACCAGCAAAAAGTAGTTTTGGCAAAATGGTTAGTCTCTGAACCTGATATTTTTATAATGGATGAACCTACAAGAGGTATTGACGTTGGGGCAAAATATGAAATTTATGTTTTAATGAATAGTCTAACCGAAAAAGGGAAATCCATAATTTTTATTTCATCAGAAATACAAGAAGTACTTGCTATAAGCGACAGGATTATTGTGTTGTACGGTGGAAAGATAAATGGAGAATTTCAAAGAGAAGAAATAGAAAATGACAAAATTATGAAACATGCTATCGGTCAGTAAACTGGAGAGAGATCTGTGAATATTAAGAATAATATAAAATTATACCTGAATACAATATACAGAAGCTATACAATGCTGTTAGCATTGATTATTTTAATTGCATTAGCCAGTATTTTATCTCATTCCTTTTTAACAGTTCAGAATATCACAAACATTTTCAGGCAAGTATCTGTTATGGGTTGTGTTGCTCTTGGGATGTCTTTTGTTATAATTGGTGGTTCTTTTGACATGTCAGTCGGTTCGACGGTCAGCCTGACAGGAATACTGGCAATAAGTTTACAGCCTATTGTTGGTGTTTTCTGGGCAATGGCTATTTCATTAATTGTTGGGGTTAGCATTGGATTGATTAATGGAACCATCATAACATCTATTAATGGTACACAAGGTGATTCATTTATAATTACATTTGGAATGCTTACCGTCATACAAGCAGTAGCACTGATAATAACCAAGGGATTTTCCGTTCCTGGGAGCAACAACAAATCATATATTTTTATCGGGAATGGCGATATCGGGGTAATACCATTTTCAATCATATTGTTTGTTGTGTCTGCAATTATAATGCAGATATTTATTACAAAAACTTCACATGGCAGAAATATCTATTATATGGGCGCAAACTCAGAAGTTGCCAAATTAATTGGCATAAAAGTTAAATTTTATAAAATTATAACGTATATGATCTCCGGAGCAATGGCAGCAGTTGCCGGTTTCATATTAACTGCAAGGGTTAATGGTGCAGCACCAAAAGCTGGGGTTAATTTAGAGTTTGAAGCAGTTACTGCAATTGTCGTTGGAGGTATAGGTTTAAAAGGTGGAGAAGGAACATTAGTAAATACCATAATAGGAGTTCTGATTATGGGAGTAATCAGCAATGCAATGAATATTATTGGTATAAGCTCACAGAATCAATTGGTGGTTAAAGGTATCATACTTATTGCTGCTGTGTGTGTCGATATAAGAAAAAAGGGAATCATGGGCGAGGGTTAATTATGAAAAATATATTGAATTTTATAAAAAGTCAGAAATTGTTAGTGGTATTTATAGTAATATTTCTTGCCTCTTCTTTTACAACAAAATACTTTTTTTCTTTTACCAACATTATTAATTTGTTAACCCAGGTATCAACATATGGTATCGTCGCAATCGGGATGACATTTATCGTAATTACCGGAGAATTTGACATTTCTGTTGGCTCAGTTATGGCTTTAAGCGGAGTTGTGGTTGTCAGTTTAATTAATTCTTATGGTTTGGCAGTTGCAATGCTGGCATTAATAGCAATAGGATTTATAGTAGGTCTTATAAACAGTCTGCTTGTCATTAAAGTTAAGATTAATTCATTCATTGCAACTTTGGGAGGCATGATCTTTTACAGAGGAATCGCATTCCTTATTACAAAAGATGGAACCCCTGTATTACCAAAAGTAGAATATTATAATAAAATTTCTACAGGCACATTGTTTAACATCCCTTTCCTAGTTTATATCTTTTTTATAATAGTCATTATTTCAGAATTTATATTGAAGAAAACTACTTTTGGAAGAAATATCTATTCAACAGGTTGTAATTATGAGGTTGCCAAGTTTGCAGGTGTCAATGTAGTTTTTTATAAAACAGCAGCATTTATTATTTGTAGTACAGGTGCAGCTCTTGCGGGACTATTAATGTCTTCCAGATTAAATACAGCGGCGCCTATTGCAGCTGATGATGCTGCACTCAGTGCCTTATCTGCAGTAGTTTTAGGTGGTACCAGTTTAAGCGGAGGCACAGGAAATGCATTGAAAACACTGGTAGGTTTAATGATTCTGGGTCTGATAGTTAATGCTTTAAATATGGTAGGTATCAGCAGCTATATTCAACTTGCAATAAAGGGTACCCTGTTAATATTATTTGTTTCCATTGAGAGGTATTTTCAAAATAGAGCGCAGGCTGTAAGTTCTTAGAAAAAATTTATTCAAATATATTATAAAAAGTTTATTATTCAAAAGTTGATATCTAATAATAATGAGTTATTTGGGAATAGATATAGGTCAGTCTGGCTGTAAGGGACAGGTATACAATAATGAAGGTAAGTTGATTGCCAGTTCAAAAAAGAATTATTGTTATGAATTGGCTTCTGGTTCTGTTGAATTAAATCCGCAAAAAATATGGAAAAATCTGCAAAGCCTGGTTTTGGATATTGTATCTCAGACAAAAAATGACCCTGTTAAAATGATTTGCTTTTCTTTTCTCGGTTCAGCCATAATGGCTCTTGATGACAGGAATGAACCTCTGACAAATTTTATTATCATTGGCAATAATGATATTTGCGATTATTTCAACAGCAAAATAAATTATTTCAAGTCGTTTAAAAGTCTGTACCTGATAAATGGAATTCCTCTGAAGGCAGGATATCCTTTAAGCAAAGCTATATGGTTATATTCCAAAAGTTCTTTTAAAAACAAGATTAAAAGATTCATGATGGTAGAAGATTTCATCTTGTTGAAATTGGGAATTGCTCCTGAATTGGATTATTCACTGGCATCACTTACAGGACTGTTCGATATTAATAAAAAAGAGTGGTCGGAGGAAGCTTCAGAAATATTTAATCTTGATCTTTCGTATTTTTCAAAACCTGGAAGAACAGGTTCTTTGGTGGGGGTACTTCCTGACAGCATATGCAGTGAATTAAGTTTAAAAAAAGGGGTAAAAATCCTTTTGGGTGGTTTTGACCAATATATGTCAGCACTTGGAAGCGGAGCTATTATGAACAATTCAAGCTCAAATAGTATGGGTTCTGCTGATTGTATTACAAATATTTTCAATAAAATTTCAAAACTCGATTATTTTGAAAAATTTAACTACCAGATTGGCACATATTTAATAGATGATCTTTATGCAACGCTTTGTTATGTAAATTCCGGTGGCTCACTTCTTGAATATTACAAAAGCAATTTTTATACAAAAGAAGCCGGATTGGAGAAGGATTTTTATTTTAACCTCGAATCAGGCATAAAAAATATCAGAAATAAAATTTTTGTATTGCCGCACTTTATTGGTTCAGGCACTCCATGGCTGGACGATTATTCGAGAGGAATGATCGTAGGCTTAAAGATTAATGATACCAGGGAAGATATTTTTGTCTCAATTCTTGAAAGTATCTGTTTTGAATTAAAAATTAATCTGGATATTATTGAGAAAAATCTGGGAAATATAAAAGAACTAATGGTCCTGGGCGGCGGTGCAAAATCAGACTTATGGCTTAAAATTAGATCAAATATCTTTCAGATTCCGGTTAAAAGAGTAAGAAATAAGGAAGGCGGCTGCTTGGCAGGAGCATTGTTTTCAATGGTTGAAGATAAGCAATTTAAGAATATATATGATGCAGTACATGATTCTGTGGAAATCGAAAAAATATTTTATCCCGAGAAAGAATTGGAAGATTATTACATAGAAAAATATAATATATACAAAAAGATTTATGTGAAAAATAAGGATATCTTAAATGAAATTTCAAAAACAAATTATTGAGTGAGGAGATTATGGATAAATTTTTAATAGGTATTGCTGCATCGTCTCTTGATATTTTTATTGGTAACGGTGAAGAAGTTTACAGAAAAAATATTAGTGAATTAAAGAAGCTTGAAAATAAACTGGATTTTGAACTGCTGATTTATGATAAATTGCTCAACACAAAAGATGATGCGGCCAAAGCTGGAACTTTTTTTGAGAACAATAAAATAGACATGCTTATTTATTTTCATGCAACAAATGCGATAGGCGATATTATTTTTGAGCTTGCAAAATTCGGATTTTTTCTTGGTTTATGGGCAGTAGAGGAAACCTATAAAAGCGGACCTTTTGCAAACGCATCACTTATTGGATTAAATCAGAGTTCCGCAATCATAAAGCATTTTTTTAGAAATAACAGTAATTTATTTAAATGGTTCTATGGAGATGCACAGGGTGAATTATTCCTGCCAAAATTTAAAATCACATTAAAGGTTTTAAAACTGATTAAATCCCTGAAAAATTCCCGCATAGGATTGATCGGTAATATTTCCCCTGGCTTTAAAGACATGGTTTTTGACGAAAGAGATATATTAAAAAAGCTTGGAGTAGACGTAATAAGGGATATAGGAATAGAAGATTTGATAAATATTGCCGAAACGATTAAAGATTCAGAAATAAGCGTAGTTTCTGAAAAGCTTATTAAGAATGCAGTTGAGGTAAATGCTGAAAAGACAAGCATCATCAAATCCGTTAAGCTTTACGAAGCTTTAAAGAAAATAGCAGAAGAACATAAGTTTAAAGCAATTGCACTTGGGTGCTGGCCAAAGATTGAGAACATTTTTAAGATTATGCCTTGCATAGCATCTTCACTGCTTAATTCATTTGGAATACCTGTTTCTTGTGAAGGTGATTTATTGAGCGCAATTTCTTTGCTGATCTTGCGAGCTTTTAATAAAGAGCCGGGTGTTGTAATGGATCTGGCTGATTTTGATTTAAATAATAATTCAATCCAGCTATGGCACTGTGGGAATATGCCTCTATGTCTGGCTCAGGATGGAAAATATAGTATCTGCAATCATTATGCCTGGTATAATGAACTTGAAGATGGTACAAAAATCAGAAATTTCGGCGCAGTAATTGATTCAAAATTTAAGGAATCAGAAATAACTGTATTTAGAATAGTAGGCGATTCCGATAAATACTATTATTTTACCGGCAGGTCTTTGGATAATAAGAATTTAAATACATTCGATGGCGGAAGAGGATGGATTGGAAACCTTAAGTTATTTAAAAACATCATCAGCTCACTTGATCTTATCAACACCGTTGTCGTAAACGGAATTCCACATCATTACCCTTTAACTTTCAAGGATGTTTCCAATGAAATTGAAGAGTTTTCATATATTTTAGGGTTTAAAAAAATAAAAAGGATTGAGTACAAAAACTATCTGGATTCATCCGATAGGGAGGGCTAATTGAATTCGAAAGAACGTATTTTTGCTGCATTGGATCTTAAAATTCCCGACAGGATTCCGATTTTTGAAAATTCTATTGCACCAAATGTAATTGAATCAATTGTTGGAAAGAATGATTTGTTTAAGCTGGTTGAATTCTTGGATCTTGATGGAGTTTCAGTTACCATTAATTATAAAAAGGATATCAAGAGAAATGATGAATATATTGATGAATTCGGGATATTAAGAAAAATAGGGCAGACCTATGATATGCAGCTAAATTATCCGATAAAGGGGCTGGATGATCTTAAATCTTATAAATGGCCTGACCCTAAAGAGAAAAATAAATTTATAAATATCGTTAGGGCAGCACAGTATTTTAATGGCAGTAAAGCAGTAATAGTATTATTAAGGGATGTTTTTTCCAATCCTAGGGATTTGATGGGATTTGAAAATTTTTTAATCAGTTTTTATGAGAATAAAAAACTGGTTATCGAACTGATAAAAAAATCTGTTGAATACAACATAATACTTGCACAAAAGGCAAAAGAAGCAGGTGCGGATATTGTTCTTGCAACAGATGACTATGCAGATAACAAAGCCCCGATGATAACCCCGAGATTATTTGAGGATATACTTTTGCCTCAATTAAAATTGTTATTTTCAGAATATAAAAAAACAGGTTTGAAAATTGTTAAACATACTGACGGCAATATACTTTCCATAATTGATTACCTGATTGAAAGCGGAATTGATTGCATTGATCCGGTTGATCCTCTGGCTGGTATGGATCTGGATTTTTTCAAGAAAAATTTTGGCAGCAAAATATGCATTAAAGGGAATGTTAATTGTGCGACTACTCTTGTCAGCGGAAATATTAAAGATGTTCAGGATGAAGTAAAAAGCTGCATAAATAAGTGTGCCAAGAACGGAGGATACATACTATCTTCCAGCAATTCAATTCATTCAGGGGTAAATCCTGATAATTTTATAGCTATGGTTGAAGCGGCTAAAAAATACGGGACTTATAACTAATATATAAATTTTATATTCATATGCCCCTTTTTTTGTCTTAGATTTATTTTTTCTTAGACTTGACTAATCATGAAGACCGGCAATTTATTTTCAACCAGTACTTGCATTTGTGTGATAAAATAGTAAATAGATATCTAATATAGACTTCAAAACCCATTTATTTGGGGGCGTTTTGGATTCGACAGGGATAGATTGAGCTTAGATGGCAAGCCGAGTACCAGAGACTCGTTAAACGCTGGATTAAAAATAAACGCAGACAATAGCGAATTAGCTTTAGCTGCCTAAGTGCGGCTAACGTCCTTTAAAAGTTTCCTTCGCTTTTAAAAGGGCGCCGATAGAAGGATACCTTTTTAAGGACTGGCTGTTTCCTTAAAAGACGGGAAAATTAAAACGGCATAGCTTTGAAAGATATTGTTCATGTGATTTTTCAAAGCGAAAATTAGACATGAACTATGCTTGTAGAAGTTTAAGTGCCAATATCTTTGGACGCGGGTTCGACTCCCGCCGCCTCCACCATATAAAGTCAATGTAAATTTTAAAGATCTTATAATTATATTGCGGAAAAATATCACAGTGTGATATTTTTAGGGAGTCGAAAGGACGGACTGAGCAAAGCGAAGGAGTCCGCGTCTCTGCAGCGAACGAAGTGAGACGAAAGAACGACTCCCGCCGCCTCCACCATATAAAGTCAATGTAAATTTTAAAGATCTTATAATTATATTGCGGAAAAATATCACAGTGTGATATTTTTAGGGAGTCGAAAGGACGGACTGAGCAAAGCGAAGGAGTCCGCGTCTCTGCAGCGAACGAAGTGAGACGAAAGAACGACTCCCGCCGCCTCCACCATATAAAGTCAATGTAAATTTTAAAGATCTTATAATTATATTGCGGAAAAATATCACAGTGTGATATTTTTAGGGAGTCGAAAGGACGGACTGAGCAAAGCGAAGGAGTCCGCGTCTCTGCAGCGAACGAAGTGAGACGAAAGAACGACTCCCGCCGCCTCCACTAATATTATGTCAAGGGGACGTATAATCTGACATAAATATTTGTTTAAAGATAAATAATTATTTTTTCTTCTAATATTTCTCTTTGCTTGTTTAATTTGTATATGTTCTATTAATTAATCACCAAAAACGTTACATTCTCTTTGTTTTTTATGTCATTATGTCAGATTATACGTCCCTGTGACGAATTATATCCCCTTGACACACTTGACAATTACCTATTCCATTTTTTTGATAATGCTATGATTTCCTTTGTAAACTTTTCTAAATCTTTATTTGTTGCACCTTCATAATGGCGGGTAACATCTGATAATTGCTCGAGAGCTTTAAGAAGATTTGCATATGCTAAAGAAACAGCTCCAGATTTTTGAATACGAAACTCTTTTTGTTTTTCCTTAATGGTTAAAGTGATTAACTCACCATTATTTAAGTCATAGGTTGTTTTATAGAGTGGAGCAATAGCTAAAAAACCCAACTCAATTAGAGACTTTACGAATATATCGCAAACAGAATCCTCTCCATGAACGACAAAAATCTTATCTGGTTTTTTATCAAAACTATTTATCCATTTTAACAGCCCATCTCTGTCTGCATGAGCAGACAAACCTGTAAAATTATAAATAGTTGCTAAAACTGCTATTTCTTCACCAAAAATTTCTACTTTTTTTGCACCATCAAGCAGCGTTCTTCCTAATGTTCCATTAGCTTGAAAGCCAACAAAGATTATTGAGCATTCTTTTTTCCATAAGTTGTGTTTTAAATGATGTCTTATTCTACCTGCTTCGCA
>JAMDEN010000071.1 GCA_023487035.1 Actinomycetota bacterium | reverse complement strand
TGGAAGACTTGAAAAAAGCCATGTTGGTAGATAAACATGCAAGTAAATCAGAAAATTTATCACAAAATTCAAATAAAGAATCAAAAGAAGAAAAGCTAAAAAACTCAGATTTTGAGCAGCCCCAATTGCTTTAGAAATTTGATGAAGAATAATTACTTTATTTTTTTAAGATAATTACCTTGACAAGAATTATTAAAATATTAAACTTAAAATTGCCTATATAGTGAATCGTCACTATATGGTGGCTTTCTTGGTTTATAATGCTAGAGCTATTTTAAAAACATCCCAAGATTAGCTATATAGGCTTTTATTCACAAAATGTCCATTCATCCTCAGCATAATTCCGTCAAGTCTTAGTTTATATAAATATGAAATATAATTTGACTTTTTTAGTAAAAATTAATATATTATTTTAAATTATATCACAATATATCATATATTATGAAAAATGCTGCAGACACAAAGAAAAGAAGAAATTATAAGATTATTAAAAGAAAATAAAGAATATAGAATTTATAAGCTCTGTGAATATTTCGGAATCTCCCTTTCATCAATACATAGAGATCTTAACGAGCTTAAAAGAGAGGGAAGAATAAAAAAGCTTCATGGGATAATTTTGCCTAATATTATTAAAGACATAGAAACCAAAAATGAAATAAGATTAAGAACCAATATTGATTTAAAGAAAAAAATTACACAAAAGGCTATGGAATTTGTTGAAAATGATGATTGTATTTTTATTGATAATTCCACTACCTGTTATTATTTTGCAGAAGCACTTTCAAAATCAAATTTCAGAAATCTGGTTATAGTGACAAATTCATGCATAGTACCTGAATTGTTTGTAAATAATGAATTTATTCAGGTAGTTTCTACAGGTGGATTATTACTGAAAGAATTAAATTGCTATGTTGGACCTTGTGCAATAGATGCCATAAACAAGTTTAACGGCAACAAATTTTTCTTTTCAGTTGCAGCTATTTCCATAAAAGGGGAATTAAGCGACATATATAGACCTGATTCAGATGCTGTAAAAAGAGAAATGCTAAAAAAATCTGAAAATCATATTTGTCTGATAGATTCTTCAAAGTTTAATAATACAGGACAAAGCATAGTTTTTTCTTTGTCAGAAGTTGATAAACTAATAACCGATAATGACTGCGATGCTCAACTCAGGGAAGAGCTTATTAGTAATGGTGTTGAGTTAATAATAGCCTGACAAATAATAGAAAAATTAGATAAACTTTTATATGAATATCATTCTTTTTATAATATTAAAGTGATTGCAATAGGAGGACATATCAATGTCAGGTAAAAACATCAGGCTTGCCAGATTATTTAAAAATAAAAAAAATCTTGTGATTTCTGCACTTGATCATGTTATGGAATATGGTGACCAGCCCGGTATCGAAGATGCCGCAAAAGCAATTAATAATTGTATGGGAACTGATGCCCTTTTACTTTCACGTTTTATGTTGAAAAGAAACTGGCTTTTATTTACAAAAGAGAATTCACCAATTCCGATTATAAGAATTAACTGGTCAAGTTCTTTTTATTATCCCCTTGACTACAGACAGGCTTATACCACAATTGCCACAAACGTACAGGAAGCTGTTGAAGCAGGCGGAGAAGCAGTAATATGCTCTTTATTTTTGGAAAATGAAGATGAAGAAACAGAGACATACAACGTTTCAATATTTTCTGAGGTGGTAAGACAAAAAGAAATACTTGGCATACCGTTGATTGGAGAATGTTATGTGGTTGAATATAAAGAAAGATCAAAAGATGAAGAAGTCCATGCAAAGGTTAAAAGAGTATCAAGAGTAATGTGTGAGCTTGGGGCTGACATGATAAAAACATTTTATACAGGGGAAAGGTTTAATGAAATCATAGGTAATACTCCTGTACCTGTTTTTACAATAGGCGCTGAGAGACTTTCAAATGATCTTGATGTTCTAAATAAGGCTAAAGCCAGCACCGATGCCGGAGCAAGAGGCATTATATTTGGCAGAAATATTTTTATGTCAGAAAATCCGCAAAACCTCATTAAAGCTTTAAATGAAGTTATAAATGATAATACCAGACCCGAAGATGCTTGCAGGAAATATGACCTTAAATAAAAATTTTCTTTAATATTATCTGTTAAGAGGTTAATTTTTTAATGGAGTATCATAATGGATAAAATAATAGGGCTGGATATCGGAACGACCAATATTAAAGGTGAATTATATGATACTGATGGTAAATTAATTGATTCTTTAAGCTACTCCTATGGCATTTATTTTGATAAAAATAACCAGGCAGAACAAAATGCAGAGGACTGGCTGGAAATTACTGTTAAAATTTTAAATTATTTTTTTGAAAAATATAAAGATATTAAAGCTGCAGGTTTATCTACACAAGGCGGAACAATTGTACCGGTGGATAAAGATATTAATCCCCTTAGAAAAGCAATAACATGGATGGATGCCAGAGCTGGTGCTCAGAAAGATTTCATTTTAAAGAAAATAAGTGCTGATAAAATTTATAAAATAACAGGCTGGAAACTTCAGTCATTTTTACCGTTGCTGCAGCTTTGCTGGATAAAAGAAAATGAAAAGAATATTTTTGACAATACTTATAAATATATGTTTGTAAATGATTTTGTCCAGGAGAAATTATGCGGCAATAGTTATGTTGATTATTCTAATGCAAGCATAACCATGCTTTTTGATATTGTAAAAAAAGACTGGAGTGAGGAGTTATTAGAAATAATTGAAATTGACAGGTCAAAACTTTCAGAGACAAACAAATCAGATTTAATTATCGGAAATTTTAAAAATAAGAAACTGTCAAAAAATTGTATGGATATCTCTTTTTCCAATAGTGCCCACGATCAGTATTGTGTTGCTTTAAGTTCAAACATATTAAATGATAACAAAATTTTATTATCAACAGGGACTTCATGGGCAATTTTTGCCAATACCCAAAAACCATATTTTAATAAGTACTATTATTCTCCTGGCGTACATATACTTCCGGAGAAATATGGGTTGATTTCTGTGGTACCAACGGCAGGAAGCGTATTTAACTGGTTTTTGAATAATTTTTTTGAAAAAGAAGAAAGCAAGATTAATTTTTTAAAAAATATCGAAGAAGATGGTGAAAAAATATTAAGTTTAAAGAATGACTGCATATTTATTCCGTTATTTCAAGGTTCTTTCGGTCCTATATGGAACGATAACATTAGAGGCAGTTTTGAGAATTTAAGCTTTGATATAACCAGGATTAATTTGTTCAAGGCAATTTTGGAAGGAGTGGCATTTCAGGTTAAATGGATTTTTAACTCCATGATTAAATTAGGTATAAAAATTGATTCAATAAAAATGATTGGCGGCGCAGTAAAATCCAGGTTGCAAACTCAGATTCTTTCAGACATAACGGGATTACCAGTTTATCTGCCTAAAAATATGAAATTAAATTATGCCTGCAAGGGTGCGGCAATGCTTGCTGGTGTTTCTGCGAAGATTTATAAAGACTTCAAAATTGTAAATGAGATATTTAAAGAAGAAGAGCTGATAGTATATCCTAGAGAAGAATTTAAAGATTATTATTTGGAAAAATTTAATAAATATTTGGAAATTATAAATAAAAACCTTCAAGCATAAAGCAATTCATGCCATCTTATTGTTCATATTGTAACTTCAAGGGATGTCAAACTTCTGACTCAGATTGAAGAATTCTCTCTTCATTTTCTAACCTTATTCCAAAATGAAGATGAATGTTAACTTTTAATTTAACTTAAATTTTCTTAAAAACTAATACAAAATTTAATAGATTATGATATTTATAAAAATTTATATTGACATTTAATTTAAATAATTTAAAATTATTTCATAAATTATCATATTATATCATATATTAATGGTTATAATACCTCAAGTAACAGAAAAGAAATAGCAATCATTTTAAAAAAAGAAAGAATATATAGCAATAAAAGTACCAAAAATAAAATATATAATTTAAATAGTCAGATGTAATCAAATTGAAATCCAATCAGTCTTGAAAGGAACAAAGTGAAAAATTTATTAAAGGATTTTAATGAAAAAGATTTAAAAATATTTAACCAGGAATTTAATAACTTTCTTCCCAAAAAAATAATGGATTTTCATGTTCATTTGTGGAAAAAAGATTTTTTAAATAAGGAAATATCTGAAGAAAGGCAAAAATCAAATCCTTTTACAGACCAGGACATAATTGATGGATTTGTTTTTAAAGATTTTAAAACTATATCAAATACACTCTTTCCTGATAAAGAATATAGCGGGCTTTTTTTCGGGCTTCCAGTAAAGGAGGTAGATTTGGACAAAGCTAACAAGTATATCTCTGATGTATGTATAGAGAATAATTGTTATGGACTTTATATTCCTGAACCTGATTTGAATGAAATTCCCGAAAATTTTTTTAAAAACAGATTTGTTGGATTTAAACCATATCCCGATCTTGTTGATTTTGAAACCCCTGCTGATTTTTCAAAATTAGATATAGATGTAAGCATGTTTGATTTTATATCAAAAAAAGTGCTTGAATTTTCGAATGAATACGGTCTTATACTTCTTATCCATATACCAAGGAAGGGAAGATTAAGTAATAAAAGAAATATTGAGGAATTAAGAAAAATAGGGGAAAAATATAAAAATATTAAGATAATTTTAGCTCATGCAGGGCGTTCATATTGTTATGAAGATATATGGAGTGGTATCCAATATATAAAGGATATGAAAAATTTATATGTAGATACTGCAATGATTAATAATTTTTCGGTGAATAAACTATTAATGGAAGAACTGGGACCGGAAAGAATTTTATATGGAAGTGATTTAGCCGTGGCAGCATTGAAAGGTAAAAATATTGATATTAATAATAAACATTATTTTGTTACAAATACTCCTAAATACTGGAGCTTATCATCATCAGAAATGAATTTGGATGATTTTACATTTTTTATTTATGAAATTATAAGAGCAATAAAAATTGCAACGCAAAGTCTAAATTTAATCAGGGAAGATATAGAGGGTATATTTAATTCAAATGCTGAAAAATTGATAGAAAGTATTATAGAAAATAAAATGTATCAACTTAAAAATGGAAAAAATTTATAAGATGAAAAAATGAAAGAAGACAATATTATTCTTAAAGTTGAAAATATAGATAAAACTTTCGGTAGTGTTGTAGCGCTTAACGATGTATCTATGGAGATAAAAAAGAGTGAAATTCATTCAGTAATTGGTGAGAATGGAGCTGGAAAAAGTACACTAATGAAAATTATAGCAGGTGTAGAAAAGCCTGATAGAGGTAAGATAATTTTGGAAGGGAAAGAAATAGTATTTAGAAGTCCTTATTATGCAAAAATGGCTGGTATTTCAATAGTATTTCAAGAATTGAATGTATTTAACAATCTTTCGGTAGCTGATAATATTTTTGCACTGAAGCAACCTGTAAATAAATTGGGGATAATTAAAGAAAGGGAATTAATAAAAGAAACGGAAAAGTTAGGAAGGATTTTCGGTATTGATGTTGAACCCGGTACATTAGTTGGGAGTTTATCATTAGCAAAAAAGCAAATGGTGGAAATTTTAAGAGCACTTTCCCAACAGTCAAAAATATTGGTAATGGATGAACCGACATCATCACTTACTAGCGAAGAAGCTAAAAAGTTATTTGACATTCTTAATTCCCTAAAAAAAGAAGGGATAACTATTATTTATATTTCACATAAGATAGAAGAAGTGCTTAAGATAAGTGATAAAATTACAGTGCTTCGAGATGGAAAATATATAGAAACTCTAAAAAAGCAAGAGGCTAGTGAGCAAAAATTAATAAATATGATGGTTGGCCATGAATTTACTAGCCTTTATATCAAGAAGAAAAAAGATAATTCTAGTGCAATCCCGGTATTAAAAATTAAGGATTTAGCTAAAGAAGGTATTTTTAAGGAAGTAAGTTTTACTCTACATAAAAATGAGATTTTAGGATTTTTTGGATTGGTAGGTTCTGGAAGGTCAGAAATAGCTCAGTCAATAATAGGGATGAGGAACTTTGATTCTGGTGAAATTTTTATTGATGGTAGAAGGAAAGATATTGCTTCTCCAGCTGATGCAATAAAAGAGGGAATTGGCTATGCCTATGAGGATAGAAAGGAAGCAGGACTTTTTTTAGAAATGAGTTTGAAAGATAATATCATTGCTCTGCAAATCAATAAATTTACTAAAGTAGGTTTTTTGAAAGAGACTGAATGTTTAGAATTTGCTAAAAAATATATTGATGAATTAAATATAACCTCTTGGGGCCCCAATCAAAAAGCAAAGACACTTAGTGGAGGAAATCAACAAAAATTGCTCCTAGCAGCATGGATAGCTTTAAATCCAAAGGTACTTATTGTGGATGAGCCTACTAGAGGAATAGATGTAGGTGCAAAGACAGAAATTCATTCTATTATTAGAAAACTTGCAAGTAAAGGTACCGGAATAATGCTAATATCTTCAGAACTATCTGAAATTATAGCATTATCGGATAGAGTGGTTGTGGTTAGGGAAGGAACAGTTTCGGCAATTCTTCGAAGTGATGAAATTGCTGAAGAAAATATTATGGGTGTAGCGTCAGGAGTAGTTAGATGAAAGATTCGAATAGATCAGAATCAGATATTGAAGTAGTAAAACAATTAAATCTTAAAATAAAAAGGAAAAAAATAGCACAAATTTTCAAAAAAGTTGTAGGAATTAGAGAATTAGCACTTGTCCTATTTATTATTGTTATAGGAATTATATTGTCTATACTATCACCTTATTTTTTAACTTTCTCAAATATTAATACTTTATTACTGGGGGTTTCCTTAAATGCTATTGTTGCTTTTGGTATGACTTTGCTGCTAATAGCAGGTTATTTTGATTTAACTGTAGGTTCAGTTTCTGGTCTTGCCGCTGGTGTTACTGCAGTATTGATGACAAAGCTTGATAATCCAATTCCAGTTTGGTTGGCAATATTAATAGGGTTGTTAATAGGCCTGGTCATAGGAATTATAAATGGATTTGCCATTGTTAAAATGGGTTTGAATTCTTTTATTTTTACATTTGGTGGTCTTGTTTTTTTTAGATCAGTTTTATTTATAATAACAAAGGGTTCAAGTATAGCCAGACTTCCAGCTTCATTTAACTCAATTTGTCAAACTAAATATCTTGGTATTCAATTACCTGTGTATGTAATGATAGTATTTTTAATTGTTGGAGATATTTTAGTAAGAAAATCTGTTTGGGGTAAAAAAATTTTTTATATTGGATTAAATTATAAATCAGCTAAGTTAGCAGGTATCAGAGTTGAAAATTATTTAATAGCCTTATTTATCCTCTCTGGTGTTTTAGCAGCATTTTCCGGTATGCTTTTAACTTCAAGGATTGGTACAGCTACAGTCTCTGCGGGAACAGGATTAGAATTTGAAGTTATAACAGCTGCGGTTGTAGGTGGTGCAAGTTTATTTGGAGGGAAAGGATCAATATTAGGTTCTTTTCTAGGTGCTATGCTTATGGGTTTGGTACTAAACTCAATGGCTCTTTTGGATATAAACATATATTGGCAAAATATAGTTGTAGGTATTGTTCTTATAATGTTTGTGGCTATTGATGCCATATATGAAAAAAGAAAAATATTTATAAGTTAATAATTTTAAGGAAACAAAATGAAGGTTAAGAAAAATATAGGAAAGTATATTGAGAAAATAATAGGTATAAAAGAGCTACCAGTAATAGTTTTAACCATATTAATTATTATCTTTTTATCTGTAAATAGTCCAGTATTCCTTTCGGTCTCTAACTGGATAGCAGTTCTAACTTCTTTACCTAGCACAATGATAGCTAGTATATTTATGACTATCTTATTGATTGCAGGTTGTATCGACCTATCTGTTGGCTCAGTGGCTGCAGCATCAGGAGCAGTATGTGGACTTTTATTGTTAAACGGAATACCTATTCCATTATGTATAATTTCTGGGGTTTTGGTAGGTATAAGCTTTGGACTGATTAATGGTTTTTTTTCCACTAAATTTGGGGTAGCACCTTTCATTGTAACACTTGGAACAATGATGATTGGTAGAGGTGTAGTCTTTGTTCTGCTAAAAGGATATGGGATATCAGGTTTCCCTCAAACTTTCAATAATTTGGGCCAGGGTAAACTTTTAAGTTTAGAATACCCAATTTATTTAATGATTATAATATTAGCAATTTCATGGTTTATATTGCACTACTTCAGATTCAGTAAGTCTATTTATTATATAGGTGATAATCCTGAAAACGCCAGACTTCTGGGTATAAATGTCAATAGGATAAGGATACTAGCATTTATTGGTTCAGGAATGATGGCAGCTTTATCGGGTCTGGTCATAACAGCAAGGTTTGGTGCAGCGTCAAATCAAACTGGGTTGGGTCTGGAACTCCAGGTGATAGTTGCTTGTGTCATTGGGGGGACAACTATTTATGGTGGAGAAGGTAGTTTATTGGGAACAATTATAGGTGTATTTTTCCTTGCTCTTCTAAATAATGCTTTTAACTTACTTGGAGTAAGTATATATTGGAAAGACTTTTGTATGAGTTTGATATTGATATTAGCAATAAGTATAAATGCAGTTGGTAAGCAATTCCAATTAAAGAAATTTAGTAAAGTAAAGAAGAGTCATTCCATGTAAATGTTTTTTAAAAAAAGATTAAAAAAAATATTAAATTGTCAAAGATCATTGAAAAATTAATATAGATTATTTACTAAGCAACTTCAGTATTTAGTAACTAACAGCATTAACACGATAGGAGGTGATGTGAAAAGTCTATGTGTTTTTAAATTCTTAAATTAATCAAAAGGAATTAAAAAAAAGGAGTAAGAAAATGAGAAAGGTAAGAATTTTATTTGTAGTTTGTGTCGTTGCAGTGTTGGCTTTTACTTTGGCTATACTATCAGGCTGCAAGACCACAACTACTACTGAGACAACTGCCGCAGCTGAAACAACTGCAGTTGCTGCAGAAACTACAACAACAGTTTCTGCAGAAACAACTTCAAAACCGCAGGCAAAGGACGTTAACATTATAGTAGTTGGAGTAAATTGGCAACATCCTTACTGGGCTGATGTAACTAAGGGTGTGGAATATGCAAAAAAAGCATTAGGTATAAATTTAACTATAGTTGGACCAATGGATGTAAATTGGCAAGGGGAGGCTGATGCATTGGAACAAGCTATTGGTCAGAAACCAACTGGTATAATGGTTGCTGCATTTGATCCAACTATAATACCTAGCATCAAGAAAGCTATAGAAGCAGGTATTCCTATTGTTACATTTGAATCAGATATAAAGGAAAGTGGTAGACTCTGTTTTATCGGGGTTAATAATTATGATTATGGTATTCAGTTAGGTAAAAATTTAATAGAAGCTTCTGGAGAAAAAGGAACACTTGCCATTTCTACTAATGCTGGTGCTGCTAATTCAGAGCTTAGAATCCAAGGTTTAAAAGATTTTCTAAAAGATTATCCAAGTTGGGAAATAGTTGGTCAAACTGAGGATAAGGCAGATATCCAGACAGGGGCAAATGCAGCCAAAGCTCTCCTACAAACTCATCCAGATCTAACTGCTTATATTGGTATTAATGCATCATCAGGACCTGCAATTGCAACTGCTGCAAAAGAAATGGGGGTAACTGATAAGCTTACTATATTATGTTGTGATAGGGATAATACTACTCTTGACTTAATAAAAGAAGGTGTTATTAAGTCTTCTGTAGCAGCTAAAACTGTATCAACTCCTTACTGGGCTGCAGTGGTTCTTATAAATTATGTAGAATCAGGAAGAGATATCCCGATAACAAATGACAATGAAAAAGCAAAAGTTGTTACTATGCCAGATAATATATATACAGGTGCTGTTGTTATAACCAAAGAAAATGTGGATTTGTTCTATCAGCAGTGATAGTAAATTCTGTATATTAAAATTTAATTAGGAGTTCTAAACCCTGTGTTAGAACTCCTAATTGTTGAAATTCTAAGTAAAGTTTTATTAATAAATATTTAATGAAGCAAGCTATTAATATATAAAAAAAAATTGAATGAAAGGGATGAGAACCATGAACTCTGTCGAAAGGGTGTTGGCTACTTTAAAGGGAGAGATACCAGATATGGTTCCTATAGTAGAAGTAGTGATAGAAAAAAACATTAGAGAAAAAATAATGCCATGTGCTTCAATATTAGATTTTTATGATAATGTTGACATAGATGGGATTGTAATATTTGAAGATATTCCTTGGTTAGAAGTGAGTTCTAATGTTAAAAAAGATCATTTTGGTTGTTTGCGTCATTTTAGAGATAATGAAGGTGATTCATGGCCTTTACCTTTAGAACCATTAATTAAAAATGATAACCCTAATGATTTTTTGAATAATTATAAGATACCTAATCCTCATGATCCTATAAGACTCACTACTTTAAGAGCTGCTGTTGATAGATTTAAGGGAAAAAAGGCCATTATCTTTGGGATGCATAGTTCTTTTTTGTATCCTTCATTTATTCGTGGTTTTGATAATTTGTTAATGGATTACATTGTAAATCCAGATTTTGCGAAACATTTAACTCAAATGGTAGTTAATTATTTTGTAGAATTAGAAAAACATGCAATCGATTATGGTGCAGATGTTATAATTGATTGTGAAGACTACTGTAGCAAATTAGGACCTTTTGTTTCGGAACAACATTTTAGAGAATTAATTCTTCCGGGATTAATAGAGGTTATTAGCACTGCTAAGAGAAGAAATATACCTTTTATGAAACATAGCGATGGTAATATATGGTCATTATTAGATATGTTAGTTGACTCAGATATTGATTCTTACAATCCTGTCGAAACAAATGCAGGGATGGATATAGCTAAAGTTAAAAAGATTTATGGTAATAAAATAACACTGCATGGCAATGTTGATAGTGCTAATTTAATGGTATTTGGTAAACCAGAGGATGTTAAAATAGCTGTCAAGGAATGTATAAAAATAGCAAGTCCTGATGGAAGGTTTATTTTATCATCAAGTAGTGGTATACATTCTCATGTAAAGCCAGAAAATTTCCTTGCGATGATTGATGCAGCAAGATATTTTGGTCGTTATCCAATTAAAATTAAAGATTAGATGTTATGATAAAAATCCTAATGTAGTAATTTTTAATATTTTTAGAAGTAACACAAATTGGATCTATTGACAAAGTCTTCAAAATCATAGATTTAACTAGTAATTCTGTGAGAATATTATTCTTCACTATGCTGCTATTTAAGCCTGGAGAATTTGAAAATAAATTTAATAACGATAAAATCAAGACCCATCAGTTAGTTTTAACTTAGATAATACTGTGTCCAACTTTTGAGGTTCAGATCGATATTTTATTAGTAAATATAATTAGGGCTTCACGAAATTAAAAATTCGGTAGAAAGCTTTTAACAAACCGAATTTTATTAGGTTCTTTGACAAATGAGGAAAAATAGGCAACAGCTAGCACAGTAATATGAGAGATTGTGCATAGATTTGCCGTAGCGGCAAGACCAAAAACTGAGGGCTTTTGTATAAGGATTGAAAGAAGTCTTGAAAACACTCTTTCACTACTGCTTCTTTTATTGAAATCCCTCTTAAAGGACTCGGATCCATAGTCAATAGCCGCCCTAATGCTTTCATCCACATCAACTCTTAAATAAGTGTAGCAGCCGCTGCCCTCTACAAAGCGGGGATGGAGCCAGGGGCAATAGGGATGATCTTTTGCAAACTTTTTTGATCCTTTTATAGGACAGACAAACTTATGGCGCTTCCTATTCTGTTTTCTGTCTATAAAGATTCCCCTTGAGAGCATTTCAAAACCTGCTATGCATATTGGTACTCCGGATGAGGAAAGTCTTGCACTAGAAGGCACGCTCCTTCTGGGATTTAAAGATATTCTTGGCCTTGCACCCAAATTCTTTACTATATATTCAATAATACCAGAAGAATCATATTCTGAATCAGCGATAACAGCTATAGGGTTTAAGGCAAGACTGTCCTTTACAAAATCAAGCTGGCCAATAATTACACTGGTACCCCTTACATTAGCAGCAAGTGTAATCTCAGCAAGAGGAAGTTCAGAGTCGCAATCATTTATTATATGGTTTCTGTATCCCCAGAAAAATTCAACCTTGGTATTGCTTGATGTAAAAGTTGGAAAAGCCCCGATTCGGCAGTCTTTATCATTTTTGGGAGGCTTACTTTTTTTAAATCGATTCCCTACATTGGTCTTTAAGTTATTTTCTTTTACATTGGCAAGTATTGGACAGGAGTCAACAGATAGATACTTTCCCTTTATTATCCCAAGCCCGATAAGCTCTCTTACCAGTGAAATTCTAATTTCCTGTAAAACTTTATTGTCAGTATCTTTAAGAAAGCAGGAAAACCTCTCCACAGGAACGGGTCTGTCTTTCGGCTCAAATCCAAGTATTGATGCCAGTAAAGGTCTCTCATATAGCTCGGATGAAAGATCAGACAAGCTGGAAATACTTCTTAGGTTCTTAAAGATAAGTGCTTTGGCTATTGCAGATCTTTTAATAGGCTTTCTTCCTATACAAGAGCTCTTATCAAGACTGGATAGATCAAGAACAGAAAAGAATAGCTCATATCGCCTAAGCGGCTTGTCAAAGATTTCCTCAAGATTAAATAATGGGTGCTGAACCATTTGCCTTATCTCCTTTTAATTTCGTGAAGGTCCTAATAAATTGTGGTATTTAAAAAACTATTCTAAAGGGGAGGAGGCAAAAAAGTAAGCCAGCAAAACCAGATTGGATAAGGCTAAAAAAGAATTTTAAAAATAGGGATTTCACGAAACTAAAGCATTAAAATTTTTGCCCTCCACACCAATCTGGAAGCCCTAAAATCGGCCT
>JAMDEN010000063.1 GCA_023487035.1 Actinomycetota bacterium | reverse complement strand
ATATCTTTTAAGAAAAATTAGCGGTAACGAACTCAGGGAAGGTTATCAGATACCTAATGAAATGATTTTATGTGAATTATTTAATGTTAGCAGGACAACCATAAGGGAAGCTCTTAGAGAACTTGAAATAAACGGATATGTTTCAAGAGGAAGAGGCCTTGGTACATTTATTTTAAAAAGATCCGTTGAGTCGGGTGCGCTGCAAAAAGTATCAAGTATAGTAGATGAATTAAAAGAAAAAGGTATACATATCAAAACAAAAATTCTTGAGCAAAGCATTATCGAACCTGAAGAGAAAATAAGAGTTAATCTGGAAATTGAAAAAAATATTAAAGTTTTATTTATTAAAAGGTTGATGTTATTTGATAACGAACCTCTATATATAACAAAAGCATATTTTCCTAATGATATTTTTAAACCAATTGAAAAAGAATATCTTTCGAACTTATCATTTACAAAACTAGTTCAGGAATATTTTAAATTTAATATAACAAGCAGAAAAAGAATTCTGCAGCCCGATTTACCTGATGAGGAAACTGCAAAACTTCTTGAAATAAAACAAGATGAAAAAAAGGTAATAAGCTATATCGAAACTTTCTGGTCTTTTGATTTTAAAGGACAGACAAGGCTTATTTATTTCGCCGAGTATTTTAGGGGCTCAAAAAGCAAATTTATTTTTGAATCTTGAATACATCCTCGTGATACTTTTCAAATTATATGTTTCTGTGATATTTAGATTACACATTTCCATAACACAATATTTCCATAATAAAACAGTAATTCTGCATCTTGATTTTTAACATCCCAAAAAATATTTTTTGATTTTTTTTATTTAATTAGTTATAATGTAATGACAATTAAAATTATTACTTAGTAAAATACTTGATAAAATATTTTTAATTTATTTTTATATATTAATTTGAAATAAATTTCAAATTATAAAATATTTTTTTATATATATTTATATATATTTTTTTATTAATTTTTAAAAAGAGAATTAAATGGGTAATCTTTCAAATGGCATATTAAAAGCTGATATAAAATCTGCAGCAAAATTAATGAGAAAAATAGAAGAAGAAGATATTAAGGCGATTGAAGAACTTAAACTTCTTTATTCTCATACTGGTCATTCTCATGTAATTGGAATTACGGGACTCCCTGGCTCTGGTAAAAGTTCGTTGATTGATGCCTTAATTGAAAATTTCAGGAATAACAACAAAACCGTTGGTGTAATTGCTGTAGATCCTACCAGTCCTTTTACGGGAGGGTCAATTCTTGGTGACAGGATAAGAATGCAAAATCACTCTAATGATGAAGGTGTTTTTATAAAAAGCTTGCCGACGAAAGGATGGCGCGGAGGGATTTCGAAAGTGACTTCAAGAATGATTACTGTTATGGATGCAATGGGCAAAGATATAATTCTTGTAGAAACTGCAGGTGTAGGTCAAACAGAAGTTGAAATAAAAAAACTGGTTCACACTACGATTGTTGTTCTTGTTGGAGGGCTTGGAGATTCAATTCAGGCTATAAAAGCAGGAATACTGGAAATTGCTGACATTTTTGTTATTAATAAAGCAGATAAAATTGATGCCGAGGAACTTGAAACAGATATATATAATCTTTTAAGCATGTCATCTTATACTGAAAATAATAATTCAAGAAAATGGCTTCCGCAGATTTGTCTTACCGAATCTGTTAACAGGAAGGGAATAGATAAATTAATAAGAGAAATATCCATGCATGAAAATTACTCAAAATCTACAGGTGGCTTTGCACAATATTTTAAATATAAATCCAATAACGATTTAAAGGAAATAATAGTTGATTATTTAACTAATTTAATATTTAAAGAGCTTGAAAATGACGAACTTTATAAAAAATTATTAGATGATTTAATGGATAATAAAAATGATCCCTATTCGATTGCTGAAGAAATATTAAATCATTTCCTAAAATTTAAAATCAAAAATTAAATTTTCAAAAGGAGATTTTTAAATGCCAAAAAATACAAAAACATTAAAAGAAATTTTAAATGAAGAAGAATTAAAAAAACAAAAAAAACCTTTATTTAATCCTGAAATAATAAAAGAACTAGATAAAGAATTTAATACCTGGAAGGAAAATACTGTAAATGAAAATGACGGAAAAAACTGGAGTGTTACACCTCAGACAATATTAGGCTCTGAAATACCAAGGGAAATGATTTATACCCCTTTAAATTTATCGGAGATGGATTATATGAGTGAAATAGGATTTTCAGGCACTGAACCTTTTACAAGAGGTGTTCATCCGAACATGTATAGAGGCAAAAAATTTACTATAAGACAAATAAATGGTTTCGGGGGACCTGAAGACACAAATGAAAGATTTAAATTCATGCTTAAGAATGGAGCTACTGGCTTAAGTGTTATATTTGATATTCCGACTGTTCAGATGTATGATTCTGATGACCCGGTTTCAAAAGGTCAGGTTGGTACTTCAGGTGTTGCAATAGATTCAACTGATGATATGGAAATACTTTTTAAAGATATGCCTCTTGAAGATATAACTGTATCGATTGTTACTCACTATCCTTCAAATACTGCAATACTTTTTCCAATGTTTTTAGCAATGGCAGACAGACGGAACATCACGTGGGATAAGTTAAAAGGTACTGTGCAAAATGACATAACACTTGAGGAAGTAGTTAGAAGTGGCCCCGAGTATATTCCCCCAAGAGATTGCTTTAGAATACAATGTGATAATATCGAATTTATTCGAAAAGAAGTTCCAAACTGGAATTTTATCAATCTTAACGGATATAATCTTCATGATTTCGGGACATCCGGAGTTACTGAAATGGCTGTTGCCATTTCAAATGGTATTGAAACTTTGGAAGAATTAATATCAAGGGGATACGATGTTGATTTTATAGCACCACGTCTTGCATTTTTCTGGTCAATTTCCAATGACTTCTTTGAAGAAGTTTCAAGAATAAGAGCTGCAAGAAGATTATGGTATAAAATTATGAAGTATAAGTTTAAAGCTAAAAATCCGCGTTCTTTATGGATGCGTTGCCATGTACAAACATCCGGGATAACTCTTACCAGACAGGAACCATTTAATAATATAATCAGAGCCTCATATCAGGCCCTTGCTGCGATACTTGGAGGAGTTCAGTCACTTCACGTTGATTCATATGATGAAGCTTATGCTGTTCCAACTGAAGAAGCAGCGCTTTTATCACTTAGAACTCAGCAGATTATTCAAAGTGAAACCGCAGTTACTGAAGTTGTTGATCCACTCGGAGGTTCATATTATGTTGAAGCGCTTACAAATGAAATTGAAAAAAGAATTCTTGAAGAGGTCGGGGAAATTGAAAAAGTTGGAGGGTATGTAGCATCAATTGAAAAAGGATGGATTCATAGAAAAATAGCTAATTATTTTAATACCGAACAGGTAAAAATAGAAAACGGGGAAATTAAGATTGTGGGTTATAACTGTTATAAATCTGATGAAATTTCTCCTTCAATAGGCGTATTTAAATATCCTGCTGGAGTTGAAGAAAGACAAAAAGAAAAAATAAAAAAGTTAAAGGAAAGTAGAAATAACTCCAAAGCTGAAAAAACTTTAGGAGATCTTGAAGATGCATGCTTGAAAAGGAAAAACATAGTTCCATATAGTGTTGAATGTGCTCGTGCGGGTTGTACCGAAGGCGAAATATTTAAAGTTTTTAAAAAATCATTTGGTTTATGGAAACCGCCAGCAATGTTTTAAGCAGTATCAAAAATAATGGTTAATCGATAATTTCTTAATAAATTTGATCAGTTATATTTTAAAAAATTATGTTTAAAAATTTTTAATCTGGAGGATTAATTATGACAAAAACTAATATTAAAGTTTTATTATCAAAGCTCGGACTTGATGTTCATAGCCGGGGAGTTTTTATTGTTGCAAAAATTCTTCGTGATGCAGGTATGGAGGTAATTTATTTAGGCAATTCAATGCCGGATCAGATAATAAAGGCTGCGATACAGGAAGATGCAGATATAGTAGGTGTAAGTTCACTTGCAGGTGCTCATTTAACACTTGGTGCTGATCTTATTAATGAAGCAAAAAAGGAAGGAATTAAAGACAGCAAAGGTTATGTAATAGGAGGAGCAATTTCCCCGGAAGATATTGACAACCTTAAGAAAATTGGATTTGATGCAATATTTACATCAGGAGCAACTAAAGAAGAAATTATATCTTCTTTTAAAGATATTTTTAACAAAAAATTAAATTAAATTAATAAATCAAATTAAAATAAGAATTTAATTCTTTATTTTTTAAAAATAATTTTTTATAAATCTTAAATACTTTAATTATTTAGTTTGATTAAAATTTAATTTTTAAAAGCTTATTTATTATTGTTTTTTTATTTATTAATGTTGGAGGATTAAATTGGCGCAAGAAATAATTACTAATGAATTTGAAAAATATATTGTATCAGAAATAAAAGATTTTGAGAGAAGTATAGTATATCCGGATGGTGAAGATATAAGACTTACTCAAGCTATAAAAATATTTCAGAATTTTAATAAAAGTAAAACAATTTTACTTGGAAGAAAAGACATTATATCAAAAAATATAAAAGAATCAGAAATTAAAGATACAGATACGATTGAAATTATAGAACCTTCTATTAATCCTCCAACATTAATAAATAAAAATCTTCTTATTGATATTTTTAAAGACAAAGGGAAAGAACTTTCAGAAAAAGACGCAGAAAATATGACAAAACAAAATAATTATTTTGCTGCTCTTATGGTTAAGTCTAAAGATGCTCATTGTGGAATAAGCGGCTCATTTAGTTCAACAGAAGCCATGATGAAACCACTAATTCAGGTTATTCAAGCTGGTGAGAAAAAAAGATATTTAAATGGCGCCGTAATTGAAATAATTCCGGATTGCCCATATGGCTTGAATGGACAATTTTTACTTGCAGATATAGCGGTTATACCTGACCCGAATGAAGAACAAATGCTAGATATTGTATTATTAAGCTATGAAACAGCAAAAGCTTTGTTTAATGGTGAACCAAAAATTGCAATGCTTTCTTATTCAACAAAAGGTAGTGCACAAAGCGAAAAAATAAATCAAATAAACAGGGTTATTGAAAAAATAAAAAATACAGTTCCTCGAATAAAAATAGACGGAGAATTTCAAATTGACGCAGCATTATTTCCTGATGTTGCAAAGTCAAAATGCCCGGATAGTGAAATAGCAGGCAAAGCTAACGTTTTAATATTTCCTGAGCTTAATTCTGCAAATATGGTATTAAAGGTTATACACAGACTTGCAAAAGCAAATTATTACGGGACCACAATACAAGGTGCAGCAGTTCCATTTAATGATGTTTCAAGAGGCTGCTTCCCGATGGATCTTGTATGGATATCAGGAATGACTTTAATGCAAAGAAAAAGAATGGAAGAAAAACAAAATTTAAAGTAAATTTAATAAAGAAACTGTGATGTATTTAAGGATGATTGCAGAAGTATCAGGTGTTAATAGAGAAACGTTACATAAAATCGTTATGTCAAATTATACGTCCCCGTGACACTCCCGTGACATGTGCTATTTATTTAATTCAGGATAAGGATACCTGTAATGGCCGCTAACTTTTAAAGTTGATAATGCGTCAACTTCACTGACTTTACCTAAATCACCTGTTATCATTATTACAAGGGGAATTCCCTTATCACTTTTATGATTTGAAATCATTCCTGCTACGTCTTTTCCCGGATTTGCTGCATCTATTTGAAAGTATACTATATCTCCAGGCTGCCATTGCAGCAAATTTGCCGGATCATCAGGCTTAAATTCTATTGGAAGCTCAAGAGCATTTCTCTGGAAAAATTTTTGCTGAAAATATACAACTCTGAAATCACTTTTTTTATCTGGTATCTTAGTTCCTTTTTTATCCATGGGATATGCATCAGTATGCTCACTCATATCTTTATATATAAGCTCCATTAAATCATATCCGCAATCTCTTAAAACAACCGATACTACATCTGTTGAGATCCAGTTTTTTTCATTTGGGTACCCCGTCTCTGGATAAGCCTGATATTTATATACTATTCCTTCATCAGGTAATTTCATAAGTCTTAATGCAATTTTTTTCTGTATCTCGCTTAACTCAAAGGCATTTTTATCACTTGCAAGAGTTGTTTGAGTTGAATCACCTGTTGCAGATACATTATTATTTTCCGTGCTACCGGTTTGAGTTGATGCTAAATCCTGATTGTCATTCTGAGTGCTTGCAGCATTTGCTGCTTTAATATCAACTGAAGCTGTTTTTTTACCTACAGTTATTTCTGAAACAGGAAAATTTGATTCAGATTTAAATAAAACTTTTGGAAGTTCAAATTTTATTTCTTTATAAAAAGTTTTTAAAGTCCAGACCTGAAAAGCAGCAAGAACAATAAATAAAATAATAATAAAACTATATTTAGGTTTTTTTCTATTATGTAATTTTCTTAGTTTTGTTTCCATCAGTAATTATATTAACTTAAAATTTAAATTAAATAAAGTTTACTTTAGCTTTGACTTTTAAAAGTAATGCTGTTATATATTTAATTTATTGTAATAAAATGAAGAAATTTTACATAAAGTTTTAAAATAATTATTTTTTTATAAAATTTAAAAGGCCAAGTAATTTTGGAAAAAGAAAAAGCAATCTTAACAGGAAACGAAGCTATTGCAAGAGGTGCTTTTGAAGCAGGGGTAAAAGTTGCAACTGCTTATCCAGGGACTCCTTCAACAGAAATTCTTGAAAATATTTCAAAATATAAAAGTATTTACAGCCAATGGTCTGTTAATGAAAAAGTGGCTTTGGAAGTAGCTTCAGGTGCAAGTATTGCCGGAGTTAGAGCACTTGTAGCAATGAAACACGTTGGCTTAAATGTTGCAGCTGATCCATTCATGACACTGGCTTATACCGGAGTTAACGGAGGGCTTGTTGTAATAAGTGCTGATGATCCGGGAATGCATAGTTCACAAAATGAACAGGATAACAGATATTATTCAATAATGGCTAAAATTCCATTACTTGAACCTTCTGACAGCCAGGAATGCAAGGATTTTTTAAAAGAATCTTTTAAAATAAGTGAAAATTTTGATATACCTGTTCTTCTTAGAACTACTACAAGAATTTCTCATTCAAGGTCCATTGTAGTGCTTGAAGAAGCAAATGAGGCAAATCAGCAAATATCATCATCCATTAAACCATATATAAAAGACTCTAAAAAATATGTAATGATACCTGCTTACGCTCAAATCAGGCATAAGGATCTTCTTGCCAGGTGGGAGAAACTTAAACAATATTCTAATCTCAGCCCTTTAAATAAGATTGTTTTTCCTGAGTATACCAGACAAAATATAAATAAAATAAATTTAAATAAAAATAAAGAGAATCTTAAAAGACTGGGAATAATTACATCAGGCATCTGTTATCAATTTGCAAAAGAAATATTTTATGGCATTCCAATTTTAAAACTTGGAATGCCAGCTCCTTTACCTGAAAATCTTATAAAGGATTATTTAGAGGGAAAAGATTTAATAATTATAATTGAAGAACTTGCTCCTTTCATTCAGGAACAGGTACAAAAAATAAATCCAGGTATAGAAATTATTGGAAAAGGATTTTTTCCTGAATATGGTGAGCTTAATACAAATATTGTTAGAGATCTTTACTTAAAACTTGAAAATACTGGTTATTTTAAAAATGGATACAGTCAAACTGTTAAAAATTCAAAAGAAGGCACTATTTCTTCAATTATAGGCAGATTTGAAGAAAAAACAATTATTGACAGTTTTAAAAAAGAAAATAAAAATATTGATGAAATACAAGAAATAATAAAAGAAATTCCCCCAAGACCGCCGGTTTTATGTGCAGGCTGTTCTCATAGAGCAGTTTTTTATATTTTAAAAAAATTAAAATTAATGGTTATGGGTGATATCGGTTGCTACACTCTTGCAGTTCTTCCACCTTTAAATTCAATTGATACAACACTTTGTATGGGGGCAGGTGTTGGTCAGGCTTCAGGAGTTGAAAAAGCAAACCCTGAATATAAAGGGAAAGTAGTTTCTGTTATAGGGGATTCGACATTTTTTCATTCAGGAATTACATCTCTTATTGATAATGTTTTTAATAAAGGGACAGGTCTTATACTTATACTTGATAATAGGATTACTGCAATGACAGGCCATCAGACTAATCCTGGAATTGGAAAAACTTTATCAGGAGAGGATACAACTGCAATAATGCCGGAAAATATTGCAACAGCAGTTGGAGTAAAAAATGTAAGAGTTGTAAATCCCTATGATATAAAAGCACTTGAAAAAGCAATAAAAGAAGAACTTTCAAAAGATGAGCTTTCTGTTATTGTTTGCAGGCAGGAATGTGTATTAATAAATAAAAACAAATATATAAATAAAAATAAGTATACTATAAATCAGGAAACTTGTAAGAAGTGCGGACTTTGTATTAAGTTAGGATGTCCTGCAATAGAATATAAAGATGAAAGATATTTGATAAATGAGTCTGTGTGTAATAATTGTGGCGTTTGTGCACAAATATGCCCAAGCAAATCAATTACATTAAAAGAAAATTAAATAATAAAATTAAAAATAATTGAGTATTATAATACAATATGAATAACGTATTGAAATTTAAAAAAAATAAATATTTATCGATATATGAAGATAAGATAAAAAATGACGAAGTCATATCTGTTTTGTTTGCAGGTGTTGGCGGACAGGGGATACTTCTTGCAACGGCAATAATGGCTCATGCTTGTTTATACGAAGGTTTTGATGTTAAAGTTACCGAAGTGCATGGTATGGCTCAAAGAGGAGGAAGTGTTGTAGGGAGCGTAAGATTCGGCAGGAAAGTTTTTTCTCCCATGATTTCCAAAGCAGATATTATTATTGCACTGGAGAAGCTTGAATCATTAAGATATATTGACAAGCTGGAAAACAACGGCATTATTATAATAAATGATTATGAGATTTTACCAATGTCAGTTTTTAGTGGAAAATATTTATATCCTTATGAAATAAGTAAAAAAATTATTAGTTTTACAATTAATTTTTTTATTGTTAAAGCCCAGGATATTGCTAAAACTTTAGATTCAATTAAAACAATGAATGTGATTTTAATGGGGTATTTATCAAACTTTTTACCAATAAAAAAACAAAATTGGATAAGTTCGATAAAGAAAGTTGTACCTGAAAAAATAATGGATTTAAATTTAAAAGCTTTTGAAATGGGAAGAAATCTTTAAAAAAATTTTAAGGAGGTTCAATGCCAATTAAACAACTTACAGTTTTTCTTGAAAACAAGCTTGGAAGACTTGCTGAAGTTGCAAGAATTTTAAAAAATGAAAACATTAATCTGCAGGGATTTTCAACGACTGAAGCAAGGGATTACGGGATACTTAGAATTGTTGTTTCAGATCCTGACAAGGCAAGAGAAGCATTAAAAAAAGCAGGTTTTACCACCCATATTGCCGATGTAATATGTGTAGGAGTTGAAGACAAACCTGGTGAACTTCTTCAAATCCTGGATACTTTAACTGAGAAAAAAATAAATATTGACTATATTTATGTTATAGCCGGGACAAGAGTAGTATTAAGTGTTCCTGATATTGAAGAAGCAGAAAAAATATTAGGGGAAAAAGGTTTAAGGATTTGTTTTTAAAGTAAATTTATAAAAAATTTATTTTTATGTTTTTATGTTAAATTAACGTTTCCTGATTTTTATGTTATCAATTTATAAAAAATTTATAAATTATTAATAGTAATTATTATTTTTTTATTTTTAGTATTTTTTTATAGAATTTTTATAAAAAAATACTTTACTATATATTTTATTATTTAAAGTTTTATAATCTTAACATTTATGATTTTATATTATTTATTTAATTGATAATAAAAAAGAAAAAGGAATCTAAATGGATTTAGAGTTTTGGGATTCAAATATAGAGCTTATTAACCGGGAAAAACTTGATTTGCTTCAACTTGACAGGCTTAAAAAAACTTTAATAAATGTTTATGAAAATGTACCATTTTATAAAAAAAGACTTGATGAATGTGGTGTTAATCCATATAAATTCTCAAATTTTGATGAACTGGAAAAAATACCTTTTACGACAAAAGAAGATTTAAGAATAAATTATCCTTTTAATATGTTTGCCAGGCCATTAAATCAGATTGTTAGAATACATTCTTCATCAGGAACAACAGGAAATCCCACTGTAGTAGCTTATACGAAATCAGATATTGATGTATGGGGCGATATTATAGCAAGACAGCTGTTTTCACTTGGATTAAGAAGTGGTGATGCTGTTCAAAATAGTTATGGATATGGATTATTTACCGGTGGACTTGGTTTGCATTATGGAATAGAAGCTCTTGGAGCAATTGCAATTCCTGTATCAGGGGGAAATACTGAAAGACAAATTAAAATAATGCAGGATTTCAAACCGGCTGCAATTTGCTGTACACCTTCTTATGCATTATATATTGCTGAAGTCGGGAAAGAGATGGGAATTGATTTTAATAATCTTCAGTTGAAAGTCGGAGTTTTCGGAGCAGAACCTTGGACAGATCAGATTAGAATGGAAATTGAGCAAAGACTTAATATCGATGCTTATGATATTTATGGACTTAGCGAAGTTATGGGTCCTGGAGTTGCTTGTGAGTGTACCTTTAAAAACGGATTGCATATTGCTGAAGATCATTTTATTCCTGAAATTATAGACCCTTCTACTTTAAAAAGAGTCGAAAGAGGTAAAATAGGAGAACTGGTTTTTACAACAATAACTAAAGAAGGTATGCCTGTAATAAGATACAGAACAAAAGATTTAACTAATTTAAATTATGATACCTGTCAGTGTGGAAGAACTCATGCAAGGATGGCAAAAACCATAGGACGCTCTGATGACATGCTAATAATAAGAGGAGTAAATGTATTCCCATCTCAAATTGAAGAAGTCCTGATGAAGGTTAAAGAAATTGAGCCGCATTATCTTATAGTAGTTGATAAAAGGAATTATCTTGATTACATTGAAGTTTGGATAGAAGTTTCTGAAGATATATTTTCAGAAAAAATGAATGCACTTGAAGCTTTTGAATCATCAATAGAACATAAACTTTATTCGGCAATAGGAATAAATATTGGAGTTAAATTAAAAGAACCTAAAACAATTAAAAGAAGTGAAGGTAAAGCAAAAAGGGTTGTTGATATGAGAAAAGGAGAAAAACCTTAAAAAATGACAGCAAATAAAAAATTTTGGGATGAAAATATTTCAACAGCAAGTAAAGACAAAATTAAGGAAATTCAACTTGAGAGATTAAGAAAAACTGTAAAACATTGTTATAAAAATAATAATTTTTATAAAAAAAGACTTGGTGATGCTGGAGTAAATCCTGATAAGATTAATTCGCTTGAAGATTTAAAAAAGATACCTTTTACTACTAAAGATGACCTTAGAGATAATTATCCTTTTGGATTATTTTGCACTCCACTTTCTGAAGTCGTGCGTGTTCATGCTTCATCAGGAACGACAGGAAATCCAACAGTTGTGGGATATACAAAAAATGACCTTGATATGTGGGCAGAAAATTTGGCAAGAATCATGTATGATGTGGGAGTCAGAAAAGATGACATAGTACAGGTAAGCCATGGTTTTGGTTTATTTACCGGAGGTTTTGGTTTTTTATCTGCTGCTGAAAAAATCGGTTGTATGGTTATACCTATTTCTGGAGGTGTAACTGAAAGGCAGTTAAAAGTAATGAAGGATTATAAATCAACTGTTATTGCATGTACCCCTTCTTATTGTTTATATATGGCGGAAGTTGCTGAAAACACAGGTGTAAAATTTGAAGATTTAAATTTAAAATTTGGATTTTTAGGTGGAGAACCGTGGACAGACTCAATGAAAGATGAAATTGAAAAACGACTTAAAATAAAAGCACTTAACAGTTATGGATTAAGTGAAGTATTAGGGCCGGGTGTTTCCTGTGAATGTCTTGAACAAAACGGGCTTCACATAAATGAGGATCATTTTATAGCTGAAATTATTGATCCTGATACGGGAAAAACTTTAGATATTGGAGAAAAAGGCGAACTTGTTTTTACTTCTCTTACAAAGGAAGCTTTTCCTGTTTTACGTTACAGAACAAAGGATATTTCTTATTTGATAGATGAGCCATGTGCATGTGGAAAAACTTTTATTAAAATGGCAAAGCCAATGGGCCGATCTGATGATATGCTGATTATTCGTGGCGTTAATCTGTTTCCTTCACAAATAGAAGAAGTACTTTTAAAAATAAAAGACCTGGAGCCACATTATTTAATAGTAGTGGACAGAGTAAATTATATGGATACTATTGAAGTGTGGGTTGAAGTTTCTGAAAAAATATTTCACGAGAAAATTATGGACCTTGAATTTTTTGAAAAATCAATAGAAGAAAAACTTTATTCATCCATTGGAATAAGGATAAAAGTCAAACTTAAAGAACCAAAGACTATTGAAAGAAGTGAAGGCAAGGCAAAAAGAGTTTGGGATAAAAGGAAAGAAAAATAATAATTTGAACGAAAAAAACATAATTAAAAGCAGAATTATTCAGGAAGTTAATAAAATCATTAATGAAGAGCTGATTTTTCTTAACAAACATTTTAATTATGATTTAAGCCAATATTATAATTGCAACTTAATTTATGGCTCATGTTTTTTAGTTTTTTTTAATCTTGAAGAAATAAAAAGTTCTTCTTGTGATAAATCAATTTTTTTAAATAATTATTTTTCTTGTAAAAAAAATGAAAATTCAGTAAAGTTTGACACTTTAAGAATTATAAATCTTATTACTGGTTTTGAACTACTTGGTGTTGGTTTAAATGTTCACGGAACTTCTGAAAATATTATTAATGATAATTACTTAAAAAAAGATAATTTAAAATATGATTTAATTCAAAATACAATTACAAATACAGATACAACTACAGATAAAAATTCAGATACAAATTCAGATATAAGATATACCATAGAGCTTTTATTTGGCGATA
>JAMDEN010000016.1 GCA_023487035.1 Actinomycetota bacterium | reverse complement strand
GATCTGTAAACTGACTGAATAAAATATTATCAAATCCCATTACTGAAACATCTTCTGGTACTTTAAAACCTTCGTCTTTTAATGCCCTAATTAAACCAAAAGCAAAAACATCTGCTACAGTAAGAAAAGCTGTTGGAATTTTACCTTTTTTTAAAAAATTTTTTACTGTTTCATAAGTAAAAGTAGTTTCATGAAGTCTCATTTCAGGGCTTATTAAAACAATATCAGGATCATACTCAAGATTATTTTTTTTAAGACCACTTAAATATCCTTCAAAACGCTTTCTTACTGTTGTTTGCTTATCATAAGTGAAAGAAATATAACCTATTTTTTCATGGCCGAATTTACAAAGATAATCCACACTTGATTCAACTGCAGCAAAATTGTCAATAACAACAGTAGGAATATCACAATCTCCAAGATCTTTATCAAGTGAGACAACAGGTACATTCTTATCATAAATTTTTTTAATTAATTCATAATTATCAAATCCTGAAAAGAAAATAAATCCATCTATAAATGAATTAAGTAAAATATTTGTAATTCTTTTTTCTTCATTATAGTCAAAAGAAGTACAGCCAAGTATTAAAGTATAATTTCTTTTTCTGGCAACTTCCTCAATTCCGTTTATAACCTGTGAAAAAAAAGAAGAGCTGATATCAGGGACAATTACTGCTACAGTACGCGTACTGTGAATTCTTAATCCTCTTGCTATAATATTTGGTCTGTAGTCCAGTTTTTCAATAGCTTCTATGACTTTTTCTTTTGTTTGTGAAGTCACAAATCTTGTCTTATTTATTACATTTGATACAGTAGAAATTGCAACCCCAGCTTCATGTGCAATATCCTTTATTGAAACATCAACAGTTCTTTTCTTTTTAGAATGCACCATTTTTCACGTTTTATGAAAATATTTTAAAAAATTTATAATTTTATAACTATTTAAAATATTTATAAAAGAAAAATCGTTTTTTAATTATTTATTTTTTATTATATTATAAATTTTTTAAAATAAAAACGTTTTTTTTAGAAATAATACAACAACCTTTAAAAAAATAATAAAATTAAATATAATTATAATAATTAAATTATTACATTATTTAAATTTTTTTATTATATTATTTATTATTTATTTATTTTGTATAAAGTTCGTATATCTTTATTTATCAGTTATTTATTAGATAAGCTTATTTTTTATACTTATATTATTTTATTATTTATGTTTGCTGCTATTTACTACTTTATTTATTATTTTATCTTTTGTTTTCTTTGCGTAACATAACTTTCAATGAATTTCATCGAACCTGAAAACTCATTTGCCGTATACTGAAATGAAGGCTGATTTACAAAATCTGTATCTTTAATTCCATCAATTTCATATCCGGCTTTAAAGTAAGGTATTTTTAGAAGCTTATTCATTATTTCTTCTGGAACTGGCTCTTCCCATTTACTAGCTACATCCTTTTCTCTATAAAGTCTGTTAAAGTCTCCAATCATTTCAGGATTAATTGTAAATACCATATTTGCTCCAGCTATTTTTTCTATATGATAAACAACATCTGAAGTTGGCCCAATCCTTGTAGAACAAAGAAGCAGTTTGGACTTATATCCATTTTCTGGATCATTTAAAATTTTAAGCGCTTTTTTAGCAATAGCAATTCCTGCCCATCTCTTTAATTCACTGGTAAGTTCAATTCCAACTGATTCTGCACTCTGGGCAAACTGCTCCCTGTCTTCAAATCTTGCAAGCATAATTGTAATCACAGATCGCCATTTGGAATAATCAATGGCATTACTTTTGCCAATCTCATATCCTTTTTTAACAGATTCTGCTACTGCCACTACCTGCGGAATATTAAATACTAAAGTTGAATTTGTTGGTATCCCGAGAGAAGTTAAAATTTCAATTACATATATTCCTTCCTTGGAACCGGGACATTTAATCATTATATTATCGCCCTGTTTTTTAAGTTCAAGGGCTTGAAGAAGCATTTCTCTTATATTAGTTATCTGAAAAGGATCCACCTGAGCACTGACATAACCTCTTTTATATCCTGATTTTTCAAATAACGGCATGTAAAGTTTTGTTCCCTCTGCTGTTATTGCTTTATATACTTCCCAGGCTATTTGGTAATCTGTTTTTGCAGGATTTTGTTTAATAATTTTATCAACTATCGGGTTTACTTCTTCCGGAATAAGTTCAAGTACTTTACTTGTAAGTCTCGGGTTAGTTGTAACTCCTGCAAAAACCATATCAAGCGGATTATCATAATTAAACAGTTTACTCAGCTGTTTTTTCATTATTTCTTTATAACTGTCTTCAGTTTTATCAATGACTTTCTGTGACCATGATTTAAAAATTAATGGAGATGAATCCCACCATACCTCCATATCATTTGAAGTCTCTGAAAGTCTTTGTATTGCACATTCATTATAGTTTTGCATGTAAACTCCTCTCTTTAATTAATTCTTCTTTAATTAATTTTACTAAATTAATTAATTTTATTATTTAAATTACTTTATTTTTTTCATTTAATTTGTTTTTTTATTAATTATTGGTAATTAATCATATTTTTAATAAATTATTTTTTTTATATTAAACTTAAAATTTTATTAATCAAACTTTTTTATCCAATTATTTACCATAAACTGATTAATTTAATTAATTATATTTAACCTGTAAAAAGCCTTTAAAAAAGCTAAACTATTTCTTTTACAGCATCGATTATACTTTCCTTAGTGGGGATGCAGGCTTTTTCCAGTTTTGAATTATAAGGTATTGCAGTGTTTAGCCCGCAAACTCGCTTTACTGGAGCATCAAGATAATCAAAAGCCTTATCATTTACAATTGCAAGTATATCAGATGCCACACTTCCTCTTTCCACTGCTTCTGAAACTATAACAAGTCTGTTTGTTTTTTTAACAGAGTTTATTAAAGTATCTGTATCTAAAGGAACAAGGGTTCTCGGGTCTATAACTTCACAACTTATACCTTCCTTAGCAAGTTCTTCTGCCGCAGCAAGAGCTTTAAGAAGCATAGCAGAATATGCAAAAATTGTTATATCACTACCCTCTCTTTTTACATCTGCAACTCCAAAAGGAATTGTATATTCTTCTTCAGGAACCGGCCCTTTATTTAAATAAAGTGTTTTATGTTCAATAAAAACCACGGGGTCATTATCTCTAATAGCTGTCTTTAAAAGCCCCTTTACATCATAAGGGGTTGCTGGCATAACTAATTTAAGCCCTGGTATGTGATAAAACCAGCTTTCAAGACTTTGAGAATGCTGAGCTGCAATCCCTGTTCCTGACCCGCCCTGAGTTCTTAAAACCATTGGGACATGCAGGGCATCTCCAGTCATGAAATTAATTTTAGCTGCCTGATTAACAATCTGATCCATTGCAAGAGTACAAAAATCAACAAACATTATTTCAGCAACAGGTCTGTAACCTGTAAGTGCTGCACCTACTGCTCCACCAACAATAGCTTGCTCTGAAATGGGAGTATTTACCACTCTTTCAGGTCCATATTTTTCAAGTAATCCTTTATAAGCTCTAAAAGCACCACCATAAACACCGATATCCTCACCAAGTAAAAATACTTTTGGATCTCTATCCATTTCTTCAATAATTGCTTCTTTTATTGCTTCTCTATACTCAATTTCTCTCATTTAAAATCCTTTCAATTTATTTAAAAATCATTTTAGTTACTTTGTTTAAAATTTATACTTATAAATTTGTATTTTTAAAGTTAATAATCTTTTTGCTTTAATTTAAAATTCAAACAGCTTATAAAGAAATAACGTTATAAAAATATAAATACAAAAATAAGTTTTACTGATTAAGAGCTACTCTTTCAAGAAATTTTTCAAGTTCAGGTTCAGGGCTGTTTTCTGCAAATTCAACAGCAGCATCTATTCTTTTTTCAATTTCCTTGTCCATTTCATTAAACTGTTCTTCTGTAATAATTTTGTCATTAACAAGCTTTTGTTTAAAATTCTTTAAACAATCTCTGTTAGCTTTTTCATTTTCAGCTTCTTCTTTCGGTCTGTAAGCAGCAGGATCATTAGGATGATGACCAAAAAATCTATAAGTTTGAGCTTCAATTAATGAAGGACCATTACCCTTTCTTGCATAATCAACTGCCTTTTCAACAGCTTCATGCATAGCAATTACATCACTGCCATCCACTTTATATCCTGGTATTCCATAGCTTTTTGATCTTCCCGCTATATCATTTCCTGCAACTGATTCTCTTGAGCACATTGAAATTGCATACAGATTATTTTCACAAATATAAATCACCGGAAGTTTAAAAATTGCAGACATGTTTAATGCCTCATGGAACACTCCATTATTAGCTGCTCCGTCACCAAAAAAGCAAATAGTAACTCTTCCCTTTTTCTCCATTTTACAGCTAAAACCTGCTCCAACTGAAATAGGCAAACCTCCTCCAACAATACCGTTTGCGCCAAGCATACCGAGCTCAGTATCAGCAATGTGCATTGAACCGCCTCTGCCTTTGCAGTAGCCGGTAGATTTTCCAAAAAGCTCAGCCATCATCTTATTTAAATCCGCACCTTTTGCAATTGCATGACCATGCCCTCTATGCGTAGATATAATATAATCTTCTTTATTGATAGCCATACACGCACCAACTGCAACTGCTTCTTCACCGATATATGGATGAAGATAACCCCAAATTTTTGATCTTTGATAGTATTGAACTGCTCTTTCTTCAAATCTTCTTATTTCAAGAATTTTTTTTAGCATTTCTATTTGCATTTCTTTTGGTATTTTTCCCATAAGATTAACCCTTTCAGCTTAATTTTATTTTTAAAATTTTTTTTATTTAAACTTCATTAGTTACAAAAATAATAAACTTTTAAATTCACAAATTCATAATCTTTTTTAATTATCAAAAATTAAAATTATTAAAACATTAAAAAAACAAAACGTATTATAACAATTTTTTTATTTTGCGCAAATTATTGCAATATTGCAATTAATATTTAAAAAAAATTTATATTACAACATTATTTAAAAAACAATACTGATTTTTATAAATAAAAATTATTTTGCAAGTTTTAATATTTTTGCAGCAGCTTTACTGTCAGTAATTAAAATATTTATATATTTTCCTCTTAATGCACCAAGGATTGCTTCTGCTTTTGCTTCTCCCCCGGCAATCCCTATTAAATAAGGTATTTTAAGTAAATTTTCAGTTGAGATTGTTATTATTCTTTTATCTATTTCAAGATTACTTATTTTTCCGTTAATATCAAAAAAATGAGAAAATATATCTCCAACTGTATTATTTTCCTTCAATTTCTCAAACTCTTCATTGCTAAAGCTACCTGTCTCAATAAAAGACGATGTTATTTTTGGAAATATTGCTCCAATTCCCGCAAGTGCAATAGTTATTTTATCAAAATACTTAAAAGTTTCTTTTATTGAAGGTTCGTTTAATAATAAGTCATGAAGATTTTGTGATTCCACAATAGCTGGTGCATAAATAAGATGGGGTTCAATTCCAAATATTGCAGCAAGTCTTCTTGCAATATCCTGGCAATTGAGATTTACAGAAATTTGATGAACTCCACCTGTTACTTGTACTACTTCAACATTTTTATTTATTTTTTTAGGTAAATGATTAATAACCTCATTTAATGTAGTACCCCAGGCTATCCCGATGATGTCATTATTTTTAATAATTTCAAGCAGATAGTTTGAAGCAGCCTGACCCATTTTAGCTTTTAATTCCTTATCTGATAACCCAAGATTATCAACCACTATAGCTCTTTTTAAATTAAATTTTCTTTCAAGCTTGTCTTCAAATTCTGAAATGCTTGTAAGTGAATCATTAATTGTAATCTGAACAACGCCTGTTTCAATAGCCCTTTTTAATATCCTGTTTACCTGATATTTTGAAATTTTTATTTTATTTGCTATATCTTCCTGAGTTAAGCCGTCTTTATAATATAAAGATGCGACTTTTACTATCATTTTAATATCGTAAGCCATCTTACTATCATATTTTAATAATTTTATATATATTTTATCTTCTTATTAATTCCATAATTTAAGTTTTTTATTTACTAAAAACAATATGAATCCGTCATTTGGACATAAAATAAACTAAGTCAGTTCCAACTGATAAGACTTTATTTTATTATCTTAAATTACCCTAAATTTGTCTTAAATTATATTTATTTTTTTAACTACATACTATTTTAAACTATTATATGTATCTTGCTAATAATTTATTTTTATGATTATTATTTTATTATATCTTTTTTATAATTTTTATAATATCTTTTTTTATAACTCTATTATAACTTTTCGAGTTGCATTATTTTTTCAACTTTTCTTGCAGAAGGACCACCTTTAAATTCCAGATCAAGCCATACTTTTAAAAGTTCCTGACCTGTACTCTTCCCTATTACAAGTCCACCCATCGTCATAACCTGGCAATTATTTGAAAGAATGGACCTTTGAGTAGAATAAAGATCATGACATACCGCAGCTCTAATTCCATCAAATTTATTGGCGCAAATTGCCATTCCTATTCCAGTTCCACAAACAAGTATTCCTCTGTCAAAGTTACCATTTTGAACTTCTTTAACTACAATCTTAGCAATATCCGGATAATCAACAGGTTCAGTTGTAAATACTCCAAAATCCTTAAACTCAATGTTTCTTTCTTTTAATACTTCTATTAATGCGTTTTTTAAATCAATTACTTCCGCTTGATAATCACAACCAATTGCTATTTTCATTAATCCTCCTAAAGTTTTTTTTAATTTCCAAAGTATTTCTTTTAATTTATTTAAAAACTTTTTTAAAAAATAAAAAACTATATTTTCATATTTTCTCAGTTTTCATATTTTCTTAGTATTTATTACTTTTTAATTTTTATATCATTTTTATTATTATTTCTATTATTATATTATTATTTATAAACTTTTATAAAAATCCAGAACCTGACTGGTAATTTTCTGACCTGTTAAACTGTAATAATCAATTAACTCTTCATAAGTTCCAACAGGAGCGTATTCATCAGGAACACCTATAAATTTCATCTTGACTGGAAAATTCTGTACTAAAACTTCTGCAACTGCAGAACCAAGTCCATTATAAATTGAATGCTCTTCAACTGTAACTACTTTGCCTGTTTTTCCTGCAGATTTAATAATAGCTTCTTCATCTAAGGGTTTAATCGTACTCATACTTATAACTTCAGCACTAATACCATTCTTTTCAAGTTCAAAGGCTGCTTCAAGTGATCTTGAAACCATAGTTCCTGTTGCAACAATACTTATATCACTGCCTTCCTTTACAACATCAGCTTTTCCAAAAACAAGCTTATGTTCATCTTTAAATATTCTTTTGGCTTTAATCCTTGAAACCCTTATATATGTCGGGCTCTTAACTTTTAGTGCAACTTCAAGAACTTGTTTGTATTCAACTCCATCAGCCGGACAAATTATTGTCATGTTTGGTAAAGCTCTAAGTATTCCTACTTCTTCTAAAACAGTATGAGTCGGTCCTAATGCACTTACAGAAAAACCGCTATTATTTCCGATTATAATAACATTTAATCTGGTTTTGCATAAATCATCTCTAATTTGTTCAAAAGGTCTATAAGTTGCAAAAGGAACATAGGCCGCAATTACAGGAATTTTACCTGATATTGCCATACCAGCAGCTTCTCCTATAGCATTTTGCTCTGCAATACCAAATTCAAAATGTCTTTGCGGAAAAGCTTGTTTAAATGAAGTCCCGCTTGCACCTGCTGATGAATCCATTGAAATATATACAACATTGTTATATTTATTTCCTAAATCCAGAAGTGCATCTGCAAGTATTTTTCTTGCATCATCATAAATTTCATTCTCTTCGATTATTTTATTTTTCAAATTATTTTCAACCATTTTATTTTCGTTATTTAAATTATCTTTATTATTTTTATTATTTTTTTTTAAATTTAAATTATCCAAGCTTACACAACTCCTCTCTACAGGATTCTTCAACTTTATTTAAAGCATCATCAATTTCTGAAGTTTTAAAATGCCAGTGATGAAATTCATATTTATCTTCGGCAAAAGTAAGACCTTTGCATTTAATAGTATTAGCTATAATTGCAGATGGCTTTCCAGCTTTAAAAGGCACACTTGATAATGTTTCATATATTTCTTCAAAATTATGCCCGTTTATTGTTTTTGTTTCCCATCCAAATGCCTTATATTTTTCTTCAAGCGGGTTTGAATTCATTATTTGCTCTGTCCTGCCATTAACCTGAAGTCCGTTCCTGTCAACAATAACAATAAGATTATCAAGTCCAAAATGACTTGCCGACATTACTGCTTCCCATACACTTCCTTCAGCACTTTCTCCGTCTCCAAGCATTACAAAAACCCTGTAGTTTTTCCTGTCAAGCTTTCCGACATGAGCCATCCCTTGCCCAACAGGTAATCCGTGCCCAAGCGATCCAGTAGGAAACTCGATTCCTGGAAGTACTTTTTCATCGGGGTGCATTGGTACCCTTGTATCAAAAGTATTATAAGTCCATAAAACTTCTTCTTCAAAATATCCCTGATCTGCAAGAGTAGTATAAAGTGCCATGCATTTATGACCGGCTGATAAAACAAATCTGTCCCTGTCTTCCCATTTTGGATTTTTCGGATCATGACGCAAAACTTTATTATATAATACAGTGATTATATCAAGACTTGAAAAAGCACCTCCTATGTGAGCTTCACCAAAACGCATCATTTTTAGTATATTCTTGCGGCATTTATAAGATTTTTCTGTTAACAGCTTGATTTCATCAATAGTAAGCTTATTCATAAAAAAACCACCTTTATAAAAATTTTATAATTACTCAGCTTAAAACTTATATCTGATTTAAAACATCTTAATTGGTTTTAAAAAAATGTAACGACTTAAACTTTAAATCAACTTTAAACTAAAATTTTAACCTGATTTTAAATTCTATTTAAGAAAGTATATATTTTTTGTTTTTATTTGCAACTTTAAGTATTTGTAACTTTAAGCAAATTTATAATAAAAACTTTATGAAAATTTTTTCATTTTTTCTTCTACAATTTTAATTTATTTATATATTATTTTGCTCTTATTGGTTTTTATTATCATTTTTACAGGTAATTTTTAAATATATTTTTAAATTCCGCAAATGAAATCCCTGCTTCTCCAATTTTTCTTGGATTTTTTACTCCTTTTTTTGCATCATTATGATAATCAGAGCCACCTGTAAAAAATTTTACCTTACCTTTAAATTTATCTTCAATTTCCTTTTTTATTTGAAGAGGGGTTAATTTGCCCTTATATGAAGTTTTATTATAAGTATACGTTGATTCAATACCATCAAGCCCTGCAGCTATTAATTTTTCAATATACTCATTTCTTGTAAGTTTACCGCCAAAAACTTTTGAGTTTACTTCTTCATCAATCAGATAAGGGTGGGCAAGAACAGCAATGCCATTTAACTTTTTAATTAAACTTATTGCATCCAGCGGACTGATTTTTTCTCTTTTAATATTTAAATTAGAGTTATCTCTTACTATAAGTTTTGCTTCCTGCCAGGTTTTTGCATATTTCTTTAAAGCCATTACTTCAAAAATATGTTTTCTTTCAACTTCATTAGGATTTCTTTTGCATAAATTCCCATTTTTATCTATATAATTTAAAATATCATGGTTGAAATCAATTGGAATTCCATTTAAACTTAAAGCTTCACATAGCTTTTTATAAGCTTCAGTTTTTGAAGCTCTTGCTCTATTAACTTCACTTTTTAATAATTCACTATTCCAGTCAAGCTCATAACCTAATATATGTACGTCATCAACAAATGTATCACAAGAAAACTCATATCCTAAAACCACACATAGGTTTAACTTTTTCCCATATTGTTTTATAGGAATTTCATTTCCAAAATCATCAACTATTGTTTCAGAAGGATTAATATCATGATCAGTAATTGCAATTGCCTTCATGCCACATTGAGCTGCCTTATCAATCAGCTCTTTCGGGGTATCATTTCCATCAGATCTGTTTGTATGACAATGCATATCACATTCAAAATCAGGCTGGCAAAACAAACTTATTTGCTTACTTTTCATACTAAACCTTTCCTGTACTTCCAAATTTATCCATATATCTGCTTACTAAAATTTTTATATTATCAAAAACAAGTTTTAGTGCTTTTATTGGTTCATATTCTGTTTCTGTTTCTTTTTCTTGTCTTCCCTCCAGATATTCTTTAAAGCTATCAAGATAAGCATGTTTTATTTCAGTAGAGATATTCATTTTAGAAGGTCCGTAAAAAATAATTTTTTTCAAATCATCTTCAGGTAAATCAGAACAACCATGTATAACTATAGGGAAATCGGTAATTTCCATAATTTTAGCAAGCCTTTCAAAATCAAGATTTACTTTTCCTTTATAAAGTCCATGTTTTGTGCCAATTGCAACTGCTAAGGAATCAACTCCTGTTCTTTTTTGAAACTCAACTGCCTTTTCAGGGTCAGTTAAAAGTACTTTATCCTCATTTACATTTATATGCTCCTCAATGCCACCTATATGACCTAGTTCTCCTTCAACTGTCACCCCTTTTTCATGAGCAATATCAGCAATCATCTTTGTAATTTTTATATTTTCTTCAAATGGTTTTGATGAACCGTCAACCATTATTGAGCTCCATCCATAATTAATACAATTCTTTATAATTTCAATATCTGTTCCATGATCTAAAATCATAGAAACAGGAATATCTGCTTCTCCTGAAAGTGTTTTAGCCATTAAAGGAAGTATCTTATATCCAAATTGAAGTACTGTTTTTTGCGAGGTTTGAATAATAACAGGAGATCTTTTTTCTTTAGCAGCTTCAATTACTGCAGCCATGCTTGTGTAATCCACAATATTAAAGGCTCCAACTATATATTTTTCTTTTCTTGCCTTTATTAACATTTCCTTTGAATTTACATAGCTCATATAAATCCCTTCCCTCTTTAATAATTTTTTTAAATATTTTTTTATTTAAAAATGTTTTTATTTAAAAATAATTTAAATAATTGCAATCAATCAATTTAGCATTTATCTATCTTATGAGCTAATCACACAAAATATTTTTTAAAAGATATTATTTTCACTATAATCAGATAATTAAAATTAATTAAAATCATAAATTTATAAGTTTTTAAATTCTTAATTTTAATTTTATTAATATTCTAAATATTTTTAATATAAAAATATGCAATTTATTGCGATATGCTAATTAATTGCGTTTTTATTTTATATAATAGTATTTTTAATAATGCAATGCAATAAGATAATAAAAATTTATAAGGCAAGAATTTTTGATATTGGTATTTTTAATACGATATTTTATTTTTTCTATGCTTTGTTTTTATTACTCTTTATTGAAATATTTTTATTGCTCTGATTTATTTGTTATGTTACATTAAACCAATACATAATATAAATTCCTGCCCACTATCCTGGTAGTAGAGAATCTCTTTATTTATTAATATATTTAATTACTAATAACTATTTCATTTTTAATATATGAGTTTTTGTTAGTCTGATTATGTTTAATTTTTTTATTATTGATTTTAATGATTTTATATTTAAAATAATCATGATATTATTTTTGTTTGTATCTTTTATAAAAAGGGCTAAATAGTAAAGGATAAATAGTTTACAAAAAATAATTTATAAAAATGTCTCATTTAAGAAAAAAACATAAAATTAAAAAAGCACCTAAAATAGCAGCTGTATTAATTGCAATTATTTTATTGTTTGCTCTTGTTAATATTGCTGTTATTTCAGCAGGTCTATTTATTGGCGGCAGTATTGTTGCCGGATTTCTTAAAGATTTGCCTGATATTAAGGACTTTTCACCTGTTCAAAATGCTTTAACTTCAAAAATATATTCAGCGGACGGAAAATTAATAGGTACTTTACATGGTGAGCAAAACAGGGAACTTGTTTCTTTTGATCAGATTCCAAAAAATTTAATAAATGCTGTAGTATCAATTGAAGATGAAAGATTTTATGAACATCATGGAGTTGATTTTGAAGGAATTTTCAGATCATTTTTTGTTAATCTTAAAGCTGGGGAAATAACTCAGGGCGGAAGCACTCTTACTCAACAATATATAAGGCAAGTATATATACCAGAAGAAAAAAATGTAATTTCATATGAAAGAAAAATTAAGGAAGCGGTTCTTGCTTATCAGCTGGAAAAAATTTATACAAAAAACGAAATACTTGAAATGTATTTAAATACTGTATATTTTGGTGAAGGAGCTTATGGAGTTCAGGCTGCAGCAAAAACTTTTTTTAACAAAAATGTTGAAGATCTAAATCTGGTGGAATGTGCCCTTCTTGCAGGATTGCCACAATCTCCCAGCCAGTTATCACCATATACAAATTATCAGGCTGCACTTGAAAGAAGAAACAATGTTTTAGCAAAAATGTATGAATTAAAATACATTACAAAGAAAGAATATATTAATGCTACTAAACAACCAATAATTCTTAAAAGGGCAAAAGAAGAAAGTACTGATTTTGCTCCTTATTTTATAGAATATGTTAAACAGGAACTTATAGATAAATATGGGGTAAATAAAGTATTTAACGGTGGTTTTGAAATTTATACCACTCTTGATTCAAATATGCAGGTTTATGCTGAGGATGCTATAAAAGAAATACTGCCTGATCCTGATGACCCGACAGGGGCAATGGTAGCAATGGATCCAAGAAATGGATTTATAAAAGCAATGGTTGGCGGAAAAGATTTTAATACCATGAAATTTAATCTTGCAACTCAAAGCAAGAGGCAGCCCGGTTCAACTTTTAAAGTTTTTGCATTAATTGCAGCACTTGAACAAGGTGTAAGTCCATATATGACTTTTAATCCAAATGGTCCTATTGAATTTGAAATTCCAAACAGTAAACCTTGGGAGATATCAAATTATATGGATGAAAAATTTCCAGATAATACTGAGATGAATATTATAGATGCTACTGTAAAATCTGTAAACGTTGTTTATGCCCAGCTTATTATGAGAGTTGGCGGAGATGCAGTATCAAGGATAGCAAATGCCATGGGTATTCAGACACCACTTGAAGGTTATCCTGCTATAGGTCTTGGAGGTCTTACAACAGGAGTATCTCCACTTGAAGTTTGTACTGCTTTTTCAACAATAGCTGATTATGGGGCAAGACATGATCCAGTAGCAATATTAAAAGTAGTGGATAAGGATGGAAATGTACTTTATGAATATAAAGAACCTCCAAAAAATCAGGTAATAGCAGCAATAAATGCATACAGGGCAATAGAAATAATGAAACAGGTTGT
>JAMDEN010000038.1 GCA_023487035.1 Actinomycetota bacterium | reverse complement strand
GAGCCTGTTAAATTGAGCCTATTTGTTCTAATTTTTTTTCTTCATCTTCATGAATGAGAGCTTCAAATAGCTCGTCCATATCACCTTCAAGAATTTCATCAAGTCTGTAAGTTGTAAAATTAATTCTATGATCAGTTAATCTGCTTTGAGGATAGTTATATGTTCGTATCCTTTCACTTCTATCCCCGGTCCCGATTTGAGATTTTCTTACCCGGGTTTCCAAATCCTGTTGTTTTTGCTGTTCTATTTCAAGTAGTCTTGCACGTAAAATCTTTAAAGCTCTTTCCTTATTTTGTAACTGAGACTTTTCATCCTGGCATGAAACTACAATACCTGTTGGAATATGAGTTATTCGCACAGCTGAATCCGTTGTATTTACAGACTGTCCGCCAGGTCCACTGGATCTGAATACATCAATTCTTAACTGATTTGGATCTATATGAACATCAACTTCTTCAGCTTCAGGTAGAACTGCTACGGTAACAGTAGAAGTATGGATTCTGCCGCTTGATTCAGTAATAGGGATTCTTTGAACTCTATGAACACCTGATTCATATTTCATTATTCCATAAGCTCCACGGCCATTAATTTCAAAAATAATTTCTTTAAATCCTCCAATACCCTGAGGATTTGAACTTAATACTTTATGCTGCCATTTCCTGCTTTCAGCGTATCTGGTATACATTCTATATAAATCACCCACAAATAAGGCAGCTTCATCTCCACCAGCTCCCGCTCTTATTTCTACTATTATATTTTTGAAATCATTAGGGTCTTTAGGAGTTAAAAATCTTTTTATTTGCATCTCAAGCTTTTCTTTATTTTCAAGACTTTTAGCAAGCTCTTCCTTAAGAAAATTATGCATTTCTTCATCTTTTTCAATCTTAATCATCTCTTTTGCTTCTTCAATTGCCAAAAGAGTTGATTTATAACTTTTTGCAAGTGAAATGATCTCCTCAAGCTCAGCAATTTTCTTACCGCATTCTTTTATAGTTTCAACATCATTATTGTTTCCAGCTTGAGCCATTTTTTCAAGTAGGCTTGAATAAGTTTCTTCATAAGTTTTTAATTTTTCAAGCAAATCAATTTCAGCCATTATTTATAATGCCTTCGTTTAAATTTTTATTTACATTATTACTTTCAGCTTCAAGAACTTTTTTAAATGATGCGACTGCAACTTCAATTTGAGAATCATCGGGTTGTCTTGTAGTTAATTTTTGAAGAAGCAATCCAGGATAAAATAAAATATATACAAACTTGTTATCTGAAAACTTTCCAGCTATTTTTATAAGCTCATAAGAAATACCGGCAATAACTGGAATTAATACTATTCTTGAAATTACTCTCCAGTAAATTGGCGGCTTGCCAAGAAGAGCAAATACAAAAATTGAAACAATCATTACAATCAGTAAAAAATTTGTTCCACATCTCATATGAAGTGTAGAATATTTTCTAATCTTTTCTGGAATTAATTCCTCGTTATTTTCAAATGCAGCAATAGTTTTATGCTCTGCACCATGATACTGGAATAATCTTTTTATATCCTTCAGAAAGGAAATAATAATGATATATACAAGAAAAAATAAAATCCTTATTATCCCTTCAACTAAATTATATAAAAACGAATTATGAATGTATGCCTGAAAACTTCTTCCAATCAATGCAGGTGATACAAAAAATACTCCAACGGTAAAAATTACCGCAATTATTATTGAAATTGTCATTTCATTTTTTGAAAATTTTATATCTTCATCAGTTGCTTCATTAACTGAATAACTTAAAGCTTTAAATCCTATTAAAAGACTTTCAATAAGTGAAACTGTTCCCCTGATAAAAGGCCAGCCAAGAAATTTATACCTGTTTGATACAGGCTGCACATTATAAACTTTTGTGGATATTGTTTTATCCGGTTTTCTTACTGAAAGGGACCAGAAATTACGGCTTCTCATCATTACACCTTCAATTACAGCCTGCCCCCCAATATCACAATATTTTTTTCTGCAGGATTTACCATCATTTTTATAATCCGAATTCAGATTATTTATTTTTTGCATGTATATTTCTTTATTTCTATATTTTCTATATTATTAATATCTTTAATATCTGAATTTATTTAAAATATTTTTATTATAAATTACTTATAATTTTATTTACCTAATTACTTATAATCTATTACTTATAATTTTATTTATAATTTATAATTTTCTATTTCATATTTTACTTTATTTTATTTTTTTTATATTAATCTGTACTATTTTTTAGTGTTAGATGATGTATTTACTTTTTTCATCATCTTTTTAAATCTGTCAACTCTCCCACCACTATCAATTAACTTTTGTTTCCCTGTATAAAAAGGATGGCATGCTGAGCAAATATCAATTTTTAATTCCTTTTTAGTTGATTTTGTAGTCCATGTATTCCCACATGAGCATGTAACAACACAATCATAATATTTCGGGTGTCCTTCTTCTTTCATCTTAATCTATCCTCTCTTATTAAATTAAAATTATATAAA
>JAMDEN010000105.1 GCA_023487035.1 Actinomycetota bacterium | reverse complement strand
AGCAACAGCTCAGATGAAGGCATAAACACAAGCATTAGTACCACTACTAAAGCAGAATCCGGGAGTTCAGAAAATTCTTACGATGATACTTACAATGATAAAGAAAATGAACTTTTTTTCTTTGATTATAAAAAAATAAAAATAGATATTACTACTTCCATTGGGGTAAAGATTAAAAACTGTAATCTTGTTCTGGATTATTTTGGAAATTTAAATTTACTTGGGGAGATTGAAAATATTTCTACGTCAGGTAAAACAAATATTGTTCTTACTTTTGATTTTTATGATAAAAATAACCAGATAATTTTCTCAGATGCCCAACCTTTAACAGTAAATTATTTAAGGGTTTCAACAAAAATTCCGTTTAGTTATACAGTTAAAGATAGTAGTAAATTTATAGATATAGCTAAAATTAAAACAGGTGTAAATTATAAAGATTATTATAAGTTATTTTCAGGCAATGTGATTGCAAGACAGGAACAGTTTTATTATAAGAACAATATACTTCATATTGAAGGCAGATTAATAAATATTGGAGAAAGCAAAGTTGATAATTTAATTCTTCTTGCTTCATTTTACAATAAACTGGATGGGGTAGTTTTTATTAAGCAAGGATATTTGCCAAAAAATAATTTATTGCCTCAGGAACAGGAAAATTTTAGCATCGAAGTTCTTTTAGGAAAATATACCCCTGATTTTACTCATTATGATTTTGAAGTATTTTTTGAAGACTCTATAAAAATGCCGTAAAATTAGTAAATAAGCAGTTAATAATTAAATTAATTAAATAAAAGCTATAATATAATAAATAGGTTATTTTAAAAATTTAAATTAAAATTTTATAAAAAATAAATTTGATGAAAAAAATAAAAAATAAAAATATAAACATTATTTTCTTATTAGCATTAATTTTAATTCTCGTAATAGCTTTATTTACAGGAACATCGTGCTCAAAAATTCAAAATAATTCAGAAAATAAGACTGTAAATAATTCCGGTAGTCAGATTATAGAAAACAGTACAGAAACTTCTACAAATAGCAGTTTATTACAAAGCGAGAACTCCATTAGCATATGGGATAGCTGTCAGCCAAAAGAAAGAGTTTTTTTAACTGAAAGTATTAATAATTTTTTGAAGCAAAATCCGGCATATACCATTAATACAAGACATTTCAGAAATGAAGAAGAACTTGTCGATGTCTTTAGTGCTTCAAGTCTTGCTGGTGATGGCCCTGAAATAATTTTAGTTGGATTTGATTCAATGAAAAAATTGGCACAAAACAATATTATAAAAGATCTTTCAAATGAAATAAATTATAATATGTTTCTGCCAGGACTTGTTGAACTTAGCAATTTTGATAATAAAAAATACATTATTCCATTTAGCAGTTCAGATTTTTTAGTATTTTATTATAATAAAAACCTTATAAAAAAAATCCCGGGTAATTTTGATGATGTAATTTCTATTTCAAAAGAACTTTTAAGTGCCAAAGATCAAAAATATGGTTTTTTACTTAATGCGTCAGAACCTGAGTGGGATGTTCCTTTTATCGGGGGATATCTGGACTGGTTTTATGAATATGATTCCGGGGCAATTAATTTAAATTCAACAGCAATGGAAAAGACATTAAATTTTATAAATAATATTTATAACGTTGATAAAATTGTTCCGCACAATATGGGTTATGAGGATATGGATAATCTTTTTAAAAGCGGGAAAGCAGCAATGTTTATAAATGGAGTCTGGTCTTTAGATGAATATAAGGAGGCAGGACTGAATTTTGGAGTTTTAAAAATTCCAAGGAATACTGACGGGATAACAAATCCCACTCCTATGATTTCAGGGCTAGGTTTTATAGTTAATAATAATTCTTCAATAAAATCTTTTGAAATTGTTAAAAAATTTATAAATTATATGATTTCTCCTGATATACAGACTGGATGGACATTAAACACATCTTCATTTCCTGCAATAACAGGACTTGAAACAGATAAATTATCCAACGATGATATTCTTTATAATATATTGCTTCAGGCAAAAGTATGCAGAGGAAAACCCCCTGAAGATGATTTACGCTTAATACGAGATGTGTTAAAACTTAATATTGATAATCTTATATCCGGAAATATAACCGCTGCTAATGCAAAAGAAAAAATGCAGGAAGATATTATTAAATTAAAATCAGGTAAAATTAAGGTAGAAGATTATTCTTCAACTACCTCAACAGTAAATCAAAAAAATACAGGCAGTGAAAGTGCTACTACAAAAAAGTAAAGGAAGTTAAAAAAGAGGTGGAAAATGAACGATATGTATCACGGAGATGATCATGATAATGTAAAACCCGTTTTTCTTAAGGGATGCCTTATTATAATAGCAATTATAGTCTTACTTGCTGTAGGCTTTTTATTTACTCTTGGAATACTTTCTGTAGTAAATAAAGTCTCCCCAGCTGCATTGCTAAAGGGTATAAACAATGAACAAAGTGCAGTTACACAAACAACTCAGGCAGCAAATACTCC
>JAMDEN010000108.1 GCA_023487035.1 Actinomycetota bacterium | reverse complement strand
TAAAATTACAATAGATACAAGAAATGATATAAAGCTTGCTTTAGTTACATCCTCAAACTGCTTTTCATCATACCATTCAGTTATTCGTTCCCTGATTTTTAATATCAGCCAATAAACTACAATTGCAGCATACGGTAAAACCAAAACAATACATAAAGTTATAATTCCCTTCTTTATTGCCCACAAGGGTGTAAAAAGAGACATTGAAACTAAAATAGCAAGTCCTAAAATTGAAGTAAAAATTCCAATATATTGGACATTTATAAAGACTGCTTCATCTTTTAAAACTTCTTGAGTGGCATTCTTGTCTTGAGGTTTTTTGCCCATCACTGCTAAAAGAATTATTGTAAAAATATAAAATATAATATGAAGAGCCTGACTAAAATATAAGATTATATATTCAGAAAAAATTCCTTCAATTAATCCTGCTTTATATTCTTTTGTAATATCACCAATTAGTGCCCAATCCCCAAAAAGCATTATGGTCGATATGACAGAAAGGAAAAAAATAAAAGACCTTAGCAAACTATCACATTGATAAGCTCTTATTTCAAAAATAATTGCAATAACTGAAGATATATGGAAAAAAAACATTAAAACCATTGAAATACCGGCAAATATTTCTATATTTTTTATAAAAGCTTCAACTTCAAGGCCAACAGCCATTTTCAAATGCATTAAAATATAAAAGGTTAGGTTAGAAACAAAACCAATAAATGAAAGTACTAAAAGTATAGTGGTTATTTTTCTGTTTATATTAATAGCTTTATTTACTTTACTGGCTTTAAAAGCATTACTATAAGCTTGATTCATTAATATCCTCCTTTTTAGCTTTAAGCTTTTACCATTTATACTATTTCTAAAAATATTTATGTACTATCTATGCATCATTTATACACAATTTATGCCATCATCAAATCACTTCTTTTCATAAAGATAAAAAACTTCCTCTAAAGGCTTATTAAAAAATTTTGCAATTTTTAATGCCAGTAAAACTGAGGGATTAAACTTTCCTGTCTCTATTGAGTGAATGGTTAGCCTCGTCACCCCAACTGTATTTGCAAGTTCAAGCTGAGACATTTCTCCATTTTCAAACCTGAGTTTTCTAAGGTTATTTCCAAGTAATAATTGACTCATTTTTTTCACCTTGCAAAAAGATAATATAAATCTTAATTAGTTATGTATAGTATTATATACACATTTTATATAATAATATACATTATTGCAAGTATTTTGTTTAAATTATTACGTTTTTTAAAATAGTTATGTTTTTTAAATAATTAATTGTTGGTATTATTTAAAAAATAAAAGGTATTAGAGCTTTTTGCTCTTTAGGATATTCTGGGAAGTTTTTCAAATACCATTTATGAGTTGCATAGGCTCGTGGAAGTAAGTTTGCAATTGTAAAGACTGCAAATGCAAGACCAGGTAATGACCAGCTCAAAATTGCCCAGCCTATCCATTCTAAAATTTCTTCAAAATAATTTGGGCTTGATACAAATTTAAAGAATGCACCTTTGGTATTTTATAATTAAAAACTATGTTTTTTATGCTGCCAATTAAATTTCTGCCTGAGTCTCCATTACTAATGGTTGCTTTCTGAATTGCAAGCTTTCTTGAACCTCTTAAAATTTTATCAGACCAGATGTTAATAATATAACCAAAAACAAAAATTAGAAATCCTATAATAAATCCAGGATCAGATAACCAGCTAATATCATATACAGGACTAAAATAAAAAAGATATCTGCCATTTAAATACCCGTTAACTAAATTAAACATTATTGAAAAAAGCATTATCAAGACTGGAAAGGAATTCTTCAGGCTTTTAAGAAGAAGAGAAAATACAAAAGTCCTTTGAAAATAATGTATTGACCAAATCATTAAAAAAATAACAGCTATAATATTTGTTTTTTTTATCCCCGATAAAAAAACAAATTATTGGCAACACAAATGCAGGAAACTCCATTATAAGCCATGCCACTTTTGGATTAATCCTGATACCACACCCTTTTCTAGTAAAACGACCGTATGGAGCACTCACGAAAAATAACAAAACAAAGACAATAACTGAGATTATAAAAATAAAAATTAGCAAAAAATTAAAAAACTTTAGCTCTAATTTCATTGTAATTTATTTCCAGCAACATTTTTTTATAGCAATATTTTTTTATAAGCTTTTCTTATTAAGCTTTTATAATAAAAAAATTTTTATAACCCTATTAACCTTATTAATTTTTTGACTTTACTAACTTTATTAAACTTATTAAACTTTATAACAGATCTATGTCAATTTGGTCTTCAGGATCTTCTGTAAAATCCGAATATATTTCGTTTTAAATCTGTGAGGTCTATGCTGGGTTGTCTGGCTCCGCCATTCGCCCATTTTAATATTTTATGTGTTTTATGCATATAAATTACTTTAAACCAAAATTGTTTTAAAGTTTTAAAAATAAAAATGATTTTAATTAAATAGCTCTAAAATTAATAATATATATTATAAACAAATTTTTAATTTGCAATAATTGCAATATAAATTACCATAAAATAATTTTATAAACTTAAATATTAAACTATAATTAATTTTATGGATTATTTTGCTTTAAGTGATATTGGAAAATACAGACAGAATAATGAGGATAGTTATTTTGCCGATGATGAAAGCTGCTTATTTATTGTTGCTGATGGCATGGGCGGACATCAAGCTGGTGAAATAGCAAGTAAAACTGCTGTTGATAATTTTTCATCATATTTTATAAAAAATCTTAACAAAATTAATTTTAAAAATTTTAAGAATGATGTTAATAATGAGAATAATGAAATCAATGAAAGTATTCAAAAAATCTTAATAGATTCCGCAATTTATGCAAATAAAAAAATTTATAATCTAGGATTAAAAAATAAACATATGGCTGGAATGGGTACTACACTTACTTGTGTCTTTATATTTAATAATAATGCTTATGTTTCACATGTTGGAGATAGCAGGCTTTATCTTTTTAGAGAAAATGTTCTTAATTTACTTACTGAAGATCATACACTTGTATTCCAATTATATAAAAAAGGGGTAATTTCTTATGAAGATACTTTTAGTCATCCTCAACGAAATTATCTTACAAGTGTACTTGGAGAAAATGAGATAACAAATCTGGAATGTTTTAAGGTTACACTAAATGAAGGTGATATCATGTTGCTTTGTTCAGATGGATTAAATTCAATGATTAAAGATAATGAAATAAAAGATATTCTTAATAAATTTAAAGATAAAACTGCACAAAACATTGCTGAGAAATTTATTTTACAAGCAAATAAAAATGGCGGTAAAGATAATATAACAGTAATTATTATAAAAATATAACAGTAACTTTTATCACCATAGTTAGTAAATAAGAGTAAATAAAGTAAGAAAAAAGAAAATTAACAAGAAAATAATAAAAGTATGCATATAATTATTCATATAATTAATATAAATTTACTTTAAATGATTAATAAGATAATTTTTGATAGATATAAAATAATAAATAAGATTGGCAGTGGTGGCACTGCAGATGTTTATCTTGCACTTGATCTTAAGTTAGATAGAAAAGTTGCTATAAAAATTCTTTCAAAAATTTATGCTTCTGAAAAAAATTTTGTTGCAAGATTTAAAAAAGAAGCTCAGATACTTGCTCATTTAAATAATCCAAATATTGTTTCAATATATGATTGGGGTCAATTCGATGATTCTTATTTTATTTGCATGGAATATGTTGAAGGACAAAGCCTTGAAGAAATAATTGACAGGCAAGGTATAATAAGCCCCATAACTACAGCAAAATATGCAATTCAAATTTGTAGTGCACTTGAGGTTGCACATAAAAATAACTTAATTCATAGAGATATAAAACCTCAAAATATTATTGTAACATCTGATGGCACTATTAAAATTACTGATTTTGGAATAGCTAAATCTTTAATTGAAGATAATACAAGAACATTAAATATATTAGGAACTGCATATTATATTTCACCTGAACAGGCACAAGGCAAGATATTAAGTTATTCAACTGATATTTATTCTTTGGGAGTTGTAATGTATGAAATGCTTACCGCTGATTTACCATTCAGGGGCGAAAATTCTATTGAAATAAGCTTAAAACACATAAATGAGAAACCTTTAAACCCCTCAAGTCTCGTAAGCAGTATCCCTTTGGAAATTGAAAAAATAGTAATGCATTGCCTTGAAAAAAATCCTCAAAAAAGATACGAAAGTGTTTCAGCATTAAAATCAGATCTGCAAAATTTTTTAGATAAAAAACCAATTTTTATTAAGAAGGATATTAAAAAAGAAAAACACTTTCATGATAAATCAATAATAAATAAAATAAATTTTTTAAAACCTGATTTGAAAGACATTGATAATACTTATAATTACTCTTTTGCTAAAGATGAACTTAAAGAAAAATTTAAAAAAAGTTATAAAAATAAATTTAACTTAAGTTTTTTAGTTAATTTATCTGTATCTTATACATTAGTGGTAATTTTCATTATTCTTTTTATTGTTTTTTTTATTAATTTTTATAATTTAAAAGTTAGCCAAAACATTATCACTGTTCCAATAATAGAAAAAATGTATTATGACAATGCCAAATTATCACTTGAAATGTCGGGTCTTAATATTATTAAACAATCTGAAAAATACAGTGATGATATTCCGATAAATTATATAATAAGCCAGGAACCAAAAGCCGGGGAAAAAATTACAAAAGGAAGTAAAATCGAAGTAATAGTCAGCAAAGGAAAAGAAATAAGCCCTATAGTTATAATGCCAAATCTAGTAGGATTAAACATTGAAGATGCAAAAAAAATTATTAACAAGGAAGGTTTAAAAATTACAGAAACTTTAAGTGAACCTTCTGATTTTTTTAATGAAAATGAAGTAATTTCACAAGATCCTTTACCTGAAAAAGAAATAAATAAAAATGAAAGCATAAAACTTAAAATCAGCTCAGGTAAAAATATCATTATAATACCTGATATTACAGGATATGATTATTTATTTGCAATTTCTCAGCTGGAATCAATGGGTTTGCATGTTATGGTAAATAAAATCCCGAATCCGGATTACCAACCCGGGAAAGTATTAAATATTTTACCTCCAGCAGGAACTCAAGCTAAGGAGGGTGATATTATAAATATTTACATTGCTACAACTGAGCAGATGATACAATTACCAGATGTAACCCAATTAAGCATGGATAAGGCCATAAGTATTTTACAAAATTTAAATATTTTATATGATATTTCTTATGTAGGTGCACAATATGAAATACAAAAAAATCTTGTATTAAATCAATATCCTTCACCAAATACTTATATATCAACTGGAGAAAAAATTATATTATTTATTGGTAAGTAATTTATGAGAAAGTAAATTTTAAATTATTAAGTTATTTTTCAAAAAAACCTAAACTTTCAAACTTATTTGATCTTTGGATTTTTAAATCTTCTCCATTTAAACCATCAAATTTTGATAATACAATTATCAGATTATCTTTTAAAATTTTTATCATTCTCTCAGGATCATTTTGAGCACCACCTTTTGGCTCATGAATTATTTTATCAATTACATTAAGATTTAACATATCCTTTGCAGTTAATTTTAGCATTGCGGCAGCTTGTTTTGTTGCACTTTGATCTTTCCAAAGTATTGCAGCACATCCCTCCGGTGAAATTACAGAATAAGTTGAATTTTCAAGCATCATTATATAATTGCCAATTGCTAAAGCAAGAGCTCCTCCACTTCCACCTTCACCTATTAAAACTACTATCGTTGGTACTTTAAGCTTAAACATCAATTCAATGCTTTTTGCAATTGCACTTGCCTGTCCACTATCTTCCGCTTCAATTGCAGGATTTGCTCCAGGAGTGTCAATAAAAGTTATAACCGGAAAATTAAACTTATCAGCAAGTTCCATAATTCTTTGACTTTTTCTATAACCTGATGGATTTGGCATACCAAAATTATATTCAATGCGTTCTTTAATATCTTTACCCTTATTATGGCCAATAATTGCAACAGTTCTGCCATTAATTTTCCCTAATCCGGTTGTTATAGCTTTATCATCAGATGAAAGTCTATCGCCTGAAAGTTCAATAAAATCATCAAAAATATTTTTAATATAATCTGTTGTTTTTGGTCTTTTTTCATTTCTTGAAAGCTCTACAATTCTCCACGCTCTTTCAGCAATTCTTGTATCTTTTTTTAAATTTTTTATTTTAAAGATAATATTTGCTTTTGCTTTTGCAAAGTTCAGCTTTGAAAGAAATTTAATTTTTTTAAACAAGCTAATTTTTGAAAGGTTATCATACAACCCTTGCATTGATTCATTTTCATTTCTTAATTCATCATTCATTGTTATTATTTAATTTAAAAATAATTTAAGAATATTTATAATTTTTTCTTTTAAATCTTTTCTATTAACAATTAAATCAATCTGGCCGTTTCTTAAATTCCTTTCTGAGAGACCAAAGTCAGAAGGAAGCTCTTTTTTTATTGTTTGCTTTACAACTCTCGGTCCGGCAAAACAAAATAATGCTTGCGGTTCAGCAATTATTATATCTGCAATAGTAGCAAAACTTGCACTTACTCCTCCGGTTGTTGGATTTGTAATTACTGATATATACAGTATTTTATTTTCTTTAACTTTATTTATAGCTGATACTGTTTTTGCCATTTGCATCAGAGAAACAATACCTTCTTGCATTCTTGCTCCGCCGGAAGAACAAATCAGTATTAATGGAACTTTTTTTTCTATACTCAAATCTGCAAGTAATTTTATTCTTTCTCCAACAACACTTCCCATACTTCCACCCATGAAGTTAAAATCCATAACACCTAAAGCAATATTAAATCCTCCAGTTTTTGCATAACCTGTAATTATAGCTTCTGAAATGCCGGACTTTTTTTGTGATTCTATAATTCTTTCTTTATATGGTTTAGAGTCAGTAAAATTTAAAAAATCTATAGACTTTATATTTGCAGCAATCTCATTAAAAGATCCTTCATCGGCTATAAGTTTTATTCTTTCTTCAGAATTAAGAGAATAATGATAATTACAATTTGGACAAACTTTAAAATTTTTTAAGAATATATCCAAATCTATTATTTTTTTGCATTTTTCACATTCAAAATCAGCCATATAAACATTAATTTTCAATTAAAATTATTTATAAAATTGTTTCAAAATTAAAAAGATTAAAAAGATAAAGATTTAACTAATATTTTAAATTTAATTTTAATGTTCAAATTTTTTATAAGCAAGGGTTACATTATGACCACCAAATCCCATTGAATTTTTTAATGCAACTCTTATATTCTTATTTACTGCTATATTTGGAGTATAGTTTAAATCACAATTTTCATCAGCATTAAAATAATTTATGGTAGGAGGAATTACACTATTTTTAATAGCTAAAACTGTTGCAACTGATTCAACTCCACCAGCAGCTCCAAGACAATGCCCATGCATAGACTTAGTTGAACTTATATTTAATTTATAAGCATAATCTCCGAAACATCTTTTTATTGCATTAGTTTCAGCAATATCATTTAATGGTGTAGAAGTTCCATGAGCATTTATATAATCTACTTCTTCTTTTTCAATTTGTGCCTCAAAGAGGCAGTTTTCAATGCACCTTGCTACATTTACTCCTGATTCTTCAAGTGCAGTAATATGATATGCTTCTCCAGATAACCCATATCCTGCTATTTCAGCATAAATATTTGCACCTCTATTTATTGCATGATTTAATTCTTCAAGAATTAATATTCCACTACCTTCTCCCATTACAAAACCATCCCTGTCTCTTTCAAAAGGCCTTGATGCTTTTTGGGGATCATCATTTCTTGTTGATAATGCATGCATGGATGCAAAACCTGCCATTCCAAGTGGAGTAATTGCTGCTTCACTACCTCCTGTTATCATAACATCAGCCGCTCCCCTTTTTATTATTTCAAAAGCATCACCTATGGCATTTGTACCGGCTGCACATGCTGTAGTTACAGTACTTACAGGACCCTTGGCACCTGATACTATCGAAACCTGAGCAGCTGCCATATTGCAAATCATCATAGGAACCAGAAAAGGGCTTACCCTGTCTGCACCTTTTTCAAGAAGTTTTTGATGCTGCTCTTCAATAGTTGATAAACCCCCAACACCACTCCCGATAAATACACCGGTATTATTACAATTATGTTCATTTATTTTATAATTGCTGTCTTCAAGTGCCATTAAAGCTGCAGCAACTGCAAATTGAGCAAACCTGTCCATTCTTTTTGCATCTTTAATATTAATATAATTTTGAGGTTCAAAATTTTTAATTTGTCCTGCAATTTTAGAATTTATTTTTTCTAAATCAAAACCTTCAACTGTTGAAATGCCGGATTTTCCTGCAATAAGGTTATTCCAGAATTCATTAACAGTTAAACCTATACTGCTTACTACTCCAAGACCTGTAACAACTACTCTTCTTTTGTTTTTAAAACTATTTTCCATTATATTCCCATACCTCCATCAAGATTAATTACTGTACCAGTTATATAATCTGAATCATTAGAAGCTAAAAAAACTGCAACTTTTGCAACATCCTCAACAGTCCCAAGTTTCCCGCTTGGGATCATTGAAATAATTTTTTCCTTATATTTTTCATCAATTTTTTGAGTCATTTCTGTTTCTATATAGCCTGGAGCAATAGCGTTAACATTTATATTTCTGCTTGCAAATTCTCTTGCCAGTGATTTGGTCAGCCCTATAACTCCTGCCTTTGAAGCAGAATAATTACATTGTCCGACATTTCCTCTTATTCCTATCACTGAAGACATATTAATAATCTTTCCGCTTTTTTGCTTCAGCATATACTTTGATACATATTTTGAACATATAAAAGTACCCGTTAAATTTATATCAATTACCCTTTCCCATTCTTTTATACTCATTCTTAAAATAAGATTATCTGAAGTTATACCTGCATTATTTACCAGCACATCAATTACTTTAAATTTTCCTATAATATCTTCAACACTATTTTCAACCGATTGTTCATCTGTAACATCGACATTAAAAAAATAAATTTTTCCTTCCCCAAATTTTGCACTAAACTCCTGTAAAGTTTTTAAAGCTTCTACCTCATTTAAATCAAAAATACAAACAAGAGCTCCCTCCTTTAAAAAATGATTACAAATTTCCTTTCCAATTCCTCTTGCTCCACCTGTCACAATACATATTTTTTCTTTTAACTTCATATAAAAATCACCATAACCATCTTATTTTTTATTTTTTTATTCTTATAAATTTTTTAAATACCATATAATAATTCAATTTAACTTAAATAATTCTTAAGATTGCTTAACTCAGAAGGATTATCAGAGTTAAATATTAGTACTTCTTTTTGATTTTTTTCTGCAATTCTTTTAGTAAGCCCGCTTAAAACCTTTCCTGGACCAACTTCAATAAAGATATTTACTTCATTATTTAAAAAATATTCTATACTATTTACCCAGTTTACCTGGCTGATAAGCTGATTTTCAAGAACAGATTTTATTTCCTGTATTTTTGGATAAATTAAAGAAGTTGAAGAAAAAAAATTAAAAACAGGTTCATTTAAAATAATATTTTTAAGATAATCGCCAACCTTTAAAGAGATATCTTTCATTAAAGGAGTATGAGATGCAATTTTAACTTTTAAAGGGATTATTTTTCTTATCTTGTTTTCCTTTAAAAAATCTATTGCTTTTTCAATACCACTACGTTTCCCGCTTATAACAAGCTGGCTGTATTCATTATAATTAGCAATATAGACTTCTTCTTTAAATTTATCTTTATATTGAATTAATAAATTTTCTAATGATTTGTAATCTACCCCAATTACTGCTGCCATCATGCCATCCATTTTTTCATTAGCTTCAGACATAATACTGCCTCTGTATTTTACAAGTTTAAGACCATCCTTAAAACTATAATAACCACTTGCATATAATGCGCTGTAATCACCAAGGCTATGACCTGAAATAGTAAAAATATCTTCTTTTTTTAATATTTTTTGTTCAAATAAATAATCAAATATCACAGAACTTAAAGTATAAATTGAAATCTGACTATAAAGAGTATTATCTAATTTAGTTGAATTATCATTTATACCAGCAATAATATCGTAGAGACTTTCATTTAATAAATCAGAAGCCAAATTAAAATAATCATTAAATTTATCTGAAACAGTATTATAATCCAAACCCATCCCTTTATATTGTGAGCCCTGACCAGGAAACATTAAAACTGTTTTATTTTTTTTCATTTTTAAACCTGACTTTTTAATAAATCTTAACTAATCAATTAATACATTATTTTAATAAATTTATACCAAATTACTCTCTTTTATTTATACTTATCTGATTAATTATAATTAATTTAAAATATCTCTTATTTTAAAATAATAAGTGGCTAAATAAATAATATTTTAATTTAAAAAATAAAAACAATTTTTTAAATCTTATTTCATTTAAAAACAATAAAAAAAATTAAATAATAAAAAATTAAGAAAAAAATAATTAAACAATGGAAAATAATAATTCTGCACTACAAGCTAGTTCCCCTTCAACTTTTGCTTCACCAAAACCTTTACCAATATTAAGTTTCAAATTTAAAATCTTTACAAAAAGCTCCAATTTATCACCTGGTTTCACTATCCTTTTAAATCTGACTTTATCTATCCCTGCAAAAAGAACCATTTTGCCTTTAAACTTATCAAGAGTAAGCATCATAACAGCTCCAGCTTGAGCAAGTGTCTCTATTATTATTACTCCAGGCATTATAGGATTACCCGGAAAATGCCCTTTAAAATAATATTCATCTTCTCTTACATACTTAACACCCTTTGCATATTCACCAGGAATATAATCTGTTACTTCATCAACAAAAAGAAACGGATCCCTGTGCGGTAAAATTTTTTGAATTTCTTTTCTGCTTAATTTTTGCAATTTTCTCTCTTTCCTTAAGTTTATATAAAGAATTATTAAAATTGTTAATTATATATATTTGTTTTTCTTGACGATAACATGTTTTTATTGTTTCAATAATTTGTGATGCATAAAACTTATATTTATTAAAACATTTTAAAAATATTAAATAAAATTTAAAATGATAATAAAGTTTTATATTAAAAGAAATGATCAGAAGTAGAAATTTGCTTTTTTAAATTAAAGATATTTAGCAATATAAAATATTAGCAATATAAAATATTTATGGAAAATTTTAATAAACAAAAATTTTATAACTATAAGCAAACTAAATTAATAGGTAAAAAATTAATAAATTTTAAAACTATTAATTCAACAAACGATTATGCGTCAAAACTCGAAAATAAAATTATAAAATTAAATAAGAATATTGATTTTTATAATGTACTTAATGGTACTATTATAATTTCTGAAACCCAAACCAATGGTCATGGAAGAAATTATAAAAAATGGATTTCTCCTGTCGGAGGATTATGGTTTACTTTAATTTTATATTCAAATATAAAAGTTGCGGATTTAGAAAAAATTAATCTTATAATGGCAATTTCAATATATGAAGCAATTAAATCTGAATTTGATATTGATATAAAAATTAAGTGGCCTAATGATATTTATTATAATGGAAAAAAAATTTGTGGAATTTTATCTGAATTGAATTCCTTTAATGATGCGGCATTTTTAAATATAGGAGTAGGATTAAATGCTAATAATTCTTTTAAAGATTTATTTTTAAATAATTTAGAAGTAATATCTTACGCATCTTCTTTAAAAGAAATATTAAATACATCTATAAATAAAGAAAAATTATTATGTAATATCCTTAAAAACTTTGAAATAAATTACGAAAATTATTTATTAAATAAAGATATGAAAAATATTTTTTTAAAGATAAAAAATTCCATTTTAATTTGATTAAATTATCTGCAATAATTTATCCGATTTTACTTAATGAAACTAAAAAAAAATGAAAGCGTCTTTACTTCTGAAATTTAATATAGCTTTAATAAAAATATATGAAGATATATGGAGAAATCTTTATGAATAACAAGGAAAATATCTTATCATTAGGAACTATTAATAAAATTAATTATTATAAAAGTAACTTTTTAATTAAAATTGCTTTTTCATTTGCTTTTGCAGTTACCATGGCTGTTTCTGCTAATATTTTTTTATATATACCAGCTACGCCAGTTCCAATTACATTACAAACATTAACAGTCCTGCTTTCAGGAATTTTTTTAGGTAGTAAATTTGCAACACTTAGTCAAATACAATATTTATTACTTGGAATAGCAGGTTTTCCAGTTTTTGCTGGATTTAAAAGTGGTATAAATACACTTTTGGGACCAACTGGAGGTTACATAATTGGATTTATTTTTGCTGCTTATATCACGGGTTACATTTTTGAAAATTTTAATAATTATATTAAAAATAAAATATATTTAAGTCTTATAGCGTGTTTATCAGGCCTTTTAATAATTTATTTATCAGGTTTCATTCATTTATTTTTTTATTTATTCTGTATAATTGGTAAACCGGAATTAAAATTTCTTGCATTAAAAACTTTTAATTTAGCTGTTAAACCATTTATTTTAGTTGAATTCATAAAACTGTTTATAATAATTGATTTAGCAGCAGTTTTAAATATTAAACATTAACAGTTATTTTTTAACAAATAAAAAACAATATAAGGATAATAAAATTAATTATTTTCAAATAATAAAATAAATTTTTTAATAACTGTTTTAAAAAATTATAAATTTTAAAATTATAATTATTAATGAAAACAATAAAAATCATAGATACTTCAATTAAGGATATTTTTAAAAATTCAAATTCTGAAAATATAAATATTAAGAATTTTGAAGAAATATTTAAGATAATTGATGAGATTAACTTTAATAGTCTTGAAGTCCTTGGAGGTTCCTGTTTTGAAAAAATGCTTTCAAACAATTTCAATAAGTCTCCCTGGGAAATCATATCTTATATTAAATCAATAATTACAAATACCCCGCTTCAGGCTTTAATTGGCGCAAGAAATCTTGTAAGTTTCGATTATTATCCTATTGATATAATTAAAAGGTTTATAAAACTTTCATGTGTTCATGGAATTTCAATATTCAGGGTTTATGATGCATTAAATGATATCGAAAACCTTAAACCAGCAATAGAACAAATTTTAAATAATAACGCAATATGTCAGGGCACAATTATTTATGATCCTGTTAAAAATGAAAAATATTATTTTGACTTTGTTTTAAAATTAAAAAGTCTTGGTTGTCAAAGTGTTTGCATTAAAGATGCAGAATCAACACTTATACCTGTAAAATCTGCGGAACTTTTTAAAAATTTAAATGAAATTACTGGAATTGACATTTATTTAAATACCCAAAATCTTAAAGGTGTTCAGATTTTAAATTATTTTGAAGCTATTTCAAGCAGATGTAATGGAATTGATTTAAGCTTTGTCCCTTCAACATATTATGAAAATTTCATACCTTCTGTTTTTCCTTTTCTATTAAGCCTTAAAGAAAGCGAAATAAATCATAATTTAAATACTGATAAAATAAATGAGTTATATGAATTAATCAAAAAAGAAGTTTACCCTAATCTTAATAAAAATACATCATTCTCAAGTATA
>JAMDEN010000074.1 GCA_023487035.1 Actinomycetota bacterium | reverse complement strand
AAAAGCTAAATCAATTCTGTTTCCTTTAATCCATCCACCTGTATCTGCTGCCAGTGCTTCTCCATATCCTGGTATATACAATTTTGTTCCGAGAGGAATAACTTTTGGATCTACAGCGACAATTCCTTTTTTTACCCTAAAGCCAATAGCAGTAATGCCATTACCATTTAAACCCCCGCCACCACTAAAATATGCAGTGGCTACCATATCCCATTCCCCTGTCAAAACTAACCCTGGCGGCTGTATTTGTCTTATTCTTTCCTTAATTTGCTCCAGTAATGTAGTAAATTGCGATTTCTCTCCTTTAACTTTCGCAAGTAAATCCTGTTTTTCCTTTAAATAAATAGTAAGAGTATCCTTTTCCTTAATAATATCATCTTTTAATTTTGATATTTTATTTTTTGTATCTTCCGATTTCCTAAAAGTCATTTCATATCTTTTTTTCTCACTATTTAAATCTTCTATTAAAGAATTATTTTCTCTTATAATTCGTCTGTATAAAAATATTATTGTGGCTACTTCATTTAAATTTTTTGCACTAATTAACAGTATAGCAATTCTATCATTACTATATTTATATGATTTAACTGCATTAATTTGTATTTTTTCTTTGATTGCACTAATATTTTTTTCAATTTCTGATGTTTTTGCATATAAATCCTTTAACTCTGTATCAAAGGTAATAAGCTGATTTTCATAATTAATAATTTCCTTAGACTTTTGCTCAATTTTTGTTTCTGTAGCTACAACTTCTTCAAGCAAATTTTGCTCTTCTGTGCTTAATTTTGAAATATTATTTGAAAGTTCCTGTAAAGTAATTGCTTCAACAGGTTCAGGTTTTAAAAGCAAAGGGACTGGAAATGTAAAAATGATTATTAAAAATATACAAACATATTTAATATAAAAATATTTAATTTTTAATTTTAAAACCATTATCATTAATTATAAATAACAATTTACTATTAAGGCATATTGATATAAATAACAATTTATTATTATCAGCACATTTTTAAGGATATCTGTAATGCCCTGTTATAATCTTGCTTCCAAGAATATTTGCTTCAGTTGTATATCCTGGATCAATATAATTATAAATAACCTTGGGAGCGCCATTTCTTGTTGTTGAATCAGAAATAATACCTGCATTATCAGTAAAACCATCCCTGTCCATATCAAAAAAAACCACATCTCCAGGTAACCATGTATTTAAATTTTCTTCATCCGAAGGATTAAATTTTATTGTAAGGCTTTGAGCATTTCTTTTAAAAAATATTTCCATATTTTGTATTCTTCTATAATCTATATCAATATCAGGTACATTTTGATTCCATATTGCTTTTAAAGGATATTTACTTATATCTTTTTTAATATCCTCATTTACAAGAGTTCTTAAATCAAATCCTGCTTCTTTAAAAGCTCTGGCAATAATATCGGTATTTAAAGCCCATTCCTGTGGAGGATCTCCTCCTTTATAATAATTAGGCTGTGTTGATCCCTTTATGAATATATTTTTTGCTTTAATTGCAAGTTGTTTTTTTGCTCCTGTAACTATATCCTTTGAGTCATTATTTCCATTATGGTTTGCATCACCCTTTACAGGTAAATTATCCAGATCAATGAGTCTGTATCTTGGTAAAATTTTTGATAAAGCTGTAGAGGGCTCGTAAGTTTTTTTAAAATTAAATTTACCTGTGCTTAATATTACTACAAATATTATAAGTAATATTAATAATATTATAATAAGGAAGATTCCTCTAAATGATTTCCCCATAATATAAGGTTAACAAAAAAATTGGTTATTTCAAATTTTTTATAAAAATGGCTGAATTTGTTATTCTGAATCCAAACAGGTTAATTTGTGGATTTAATGTTTCCAGTAATCCTATTATTCCTGAAAATATTATAAGTAATGCAAAAATTCCAACTAAAATATAAAATTTTTTACTAAAATTATAATTATCTACAGAATCATTATCTTCTTTGTTTCTTTTAATAAAAATTATTATTATAAGTCTTAAATATATTGCAATGAAAGCAGCGGTATAAATAATTAAAACCAGTAAAATTAACCAGCCTTGTATCTGGTTCAAGCCATTTAATTTTGTTTTTATATTAATAATGTTAACAATCAAATCGATATAATATTTTTCCCCTATATATCCAAAAAATCCAGGTATACCAGCTAATGAAAATACTGAAATTAAAAAAACTATACCAATATATTTATTTTTATATATAAGAGATTTAATATTTTCAATTGAATCTTTTTTTAAACTATTTTCAATAAAAGAAAATATAAAAATTACAGGTAAAAAACTTAATACAATTAATAATAAATAAAAAATATTAAGTCCATTAAAGTCCTGTTCCTTAATAAAACCGCTAATAAGGATAATCATGTTAATAAAATAGCCTGTAATTATCAAAGTAAAAATATATGAAGAAATTTTTCTTAAACTTTTTGTTTTCAGTCCCCCTATCCCCGAACCAATTGAACTTAAAAATACAGTTAATAAAAGAACATACAAAATAT